>PQAH01000055.1 GCA_003105195.1 Bradyrhizobiaceae bacterium | reverse complement strand
TCGGGGTGCTCGCGCTCGCGATCGCGGCGGCGCTGGCGGTCCTGCGGCCCGCGCAGGACGTGACGGCGCTCGCCATGGCGCTGTTCGGCAGCCTGTTCCTCGCCTACGGGCTCGCGCGCCGCGCCCTGCAGGTGCGGGCCGCGGCGCGGTCGCGCCGGCGCTTCCTCGCCGTCACCGACCGGCGCGTGATCGTCCTCGACGGCGCGGCCAGCGTGGCGATCGCGCCGCACGCGCTGCGCGGCGTGATGGCGCTGGACGCTGCGCCGGCAGTCGGAGACCTCCACGTGTTCCATCGCGCCGACGCGCTCGACACGCGGGCGCCGGAGGCGACCCTGACGCTCGAGGACCTGCCCGACGCGTCCCGCGCGGCGGCGGCGATCGAGGCGCTCGCCCGCCGCCACGGCGTGGACATCGCGGACACGGACGCGACGTAACGCAGCGGCATACTGAATTGAATTCAGTATTGCCAAAGTCTACGAACGTCATTTGACACGGCGAAACGGCCTAACCTAGGCTTCCCCTGCGAGAACGAAACAACCGCGCCCCGCTTCGGGGGCGCCGCAGGGGAGGAGACGGAACATGCGCAAAGGCATTGCGATGCTGGCCGCTCTGGCGGCCGCAACCGCCATCTCGATGTCGCCCGGGCAGGCCCAGGCCCCGGCCGTGAAGCCGATCGTGCTGAAAGGCCAGTCGTCGCATCCCGCGTCGGCCAATCTCCATCTCGTGTTCAAGCTCTGGGGCGAGACGGTCGAGAAGATGTCCGGCGGACGCATCAAGGTCGAAGCGCTTCCGGCCGGCGCGATCGTCCCGGCCTTCGAGGTGTTCGACGCCACCTCGCGCGGCGTGCTCGACGTCGGCATGGCGCCGTTCGGCTACATCCTCGGCAAGAGCCTCGCCGGCATCCCGCTCTCGCACGGCCCGCTGTTCGGCATGGACGGCAACGACTTCTACGGCTGGTTCTACGACGGTGGCGGCAATGCGCTGCTGGAGGAGTTCTACTCGAGCGTGATCAAGCTCAACCTTGTGGCCTTCCCGATTCCAACCGACTATCCGCAGGGTCTCGGCTGGTTCAAGAAGCCGATCAAGAACCTCGAGGACCTCAAGGGCATCAAGTACCGCATCTACGGCATCGGCGCGGAGACCTACGGCAAGCTCGGCGTCTCGGTCGTCACCCTGCCGGGCGGCGAGATCGTGCCCGCGATGGAGCGCGGCGTGATCGAGGGCGCCGAATGGATCAACTGCCTGGAGGACAAGAAGCTCGGCCTGCACAACGTGGCCAAGTACTTCTACACGCCCGGCATGCACGAGCCGGTCACCGGCGGGCAGCTGATGATCAACAAGAACATCTGGGCCAAGCTCTCGCCCGACCTGCAGGAGATCGTCAAGGTGGCGTCGGTCTACGCCACGACCATGCGCAACTTCGCGTTCCAGCGCGAGACCGCCGAGGCCTGCCAGGAGCTGCTGAAGGCCGGCGTGCAGATCATCCGCACGCCGGACGACATTCTGGCGAACTTCCTCGACCGCTGGGAGAAGATCCAGGAGGAGTACGCCGCGAAGGATCCCTTCTACAAGAAGGTGATCGAGAGCCAGAAGGCCTATGCCGAGAAGGTGGTGCCGTTCCGCCTCTCCTTCCACCCGCCCTACGAGTTCGCGGGCAACCACTACTGGAAGCACAAGGTCTTCCGGAAAGGCGTCGAGGCCGCCGCGAAGTAGCGGCGGAAGCGGCCCGCGACGCGCTCGGCGCCGCGGGCCACGTCCGGGCCCGCGGGCCCGATCCTTCCGGCACTGCGCGCCGCCGGCCTGCGGGAGCTGGGCCGGCGGTCCCGCCCCGCGGCGCGCCGCATCACACGACTGAAACCGCAAAGGTCCTCGCGCACCAGGGGAGGGTGCCCGCATGACTGACCGCATCGACGAGGCCGGCGCCGCGCCGCCGCCGTCGGTCGTGAGGCTCGTCCGCACGATCGACGGCATCGCGATCTGGAGCGGCCGGATCTTCTGCCTGCTGGCGGTCCCCCTGGTTGTCGCCATCACCTACGAGGTGCTGGCGCGCTACATGTTCCGCGCGCCGACGATCTGGGCCTACGACGTGGCCTACATGCTGTACGGCTCGCACTTCATGCTGGGCGCGGCCTACACGCTCTATCGCGGCGGCCACATCCGCACCGATATCTTCTACATGACCTGGAGCGTGCGGACGCGCGGCATCATCGACGCGACCCTCTACCTGCTCCTGTTCTTCCCCGGAATGGCGCTGTTCTTCTGGATGGGCCTGCAGGAGGCGCTGCAGTCCTTCGACATCCGCGAGGTCTCGGACGCGAGCCCGTGGCGGCCGATCATCTATCCGTTCAAGGCCGTGATCCCGATCTCGATCGTGCTGCTGCTGATCCAGGGCGTGTCCGAGTTCCTCAAGAGCGCCTACGCGGCGAAGACGGGGCGCGAGCTATGAGCAACGAGATCCTCGGCCTGTTCCTGCTCGGCTCGCTGCTGGTCGGAATCTTCGTCGGCTATCCGATCGCCTTCACGCTGATCGTGCTCTCGGTCGTGTTCGGCTATATCGGCTTCGGCGACACGGTGTTCTACCTGATGGTGTTCCAGACCATCGGGCTGATGAAGGAGGAGACGCTCGCCGCCGTCCCGCTGTTCATCTTCATGGGCCACGTGCTCGAGCAGGCCGGCCTGATGGAGCGGCTGTTCCGATCCTTCCAGCTGATCCTGGCGCCGGTGCGCGGCTCGCTCTATCTCGGCGTCCTGCTCACCGCCACGCTGTTCGCGACCGCGACCGGCATCATCGGCGCCTCGGTCACCGTGATGGGCATGATGGCGGCGCCCGCCATGATGCGCGCCGGCTACGACCCGAAGCTCTCGGCCGGCACGATCGCGGCCGGCGGCACGCTCGGGATCCTGATCCCGCCGAGCGTCATGCTGGTCGTGATGGGGCCGGTGGTCGGCGTCTCGATCATCAAGCTGTTCGCGGCCGCGATCATCCCGGGCCTGCTGCTCGCCGGCCTCTATATCGGCTACACGATGCTGCGCGCCTTCCTCGATCCGAAGCTCGGCCCGCCACTGCCGCGCGACCAGTGGGCGACCTCGTTCGGCCAGATCGTGGTGGAGTTCTTCTCCGGCATCGTGCCGCTCGCCGTGATCATGTTCGCGGCGCTCGGCAGCATCATCTTCGGGCTCGCCACGCCGACCGAGGCGGCCGCCATGGGCGCGACCGGCTCGCTGCTGCTGATGATCGGCTACGGCCGCTTCACCCTGTCCGGCGTCTACCAGGCGTGCCTCAAGACCCTCGAGACCTCGAGCCTGGTGCTGTTCCTCGCGGTCGCCTCCAACATCTACGGCGCGGTGTTCACGCGGCTCGGCACCAGCACCATGATCGCCGAGGCCATGCTCGGCATGGATATCGGCCCGACCGCCATGCTGATCCTGCTGATGGGGGTGATCTTCCTGCTCGGCTGGCCGCTGGAATGGCCCGCCATCATCTTCATCTTCCTGCCGATCTTCCTGCCCGTGGTGGAGGCGCTGAAGATCGACCTGCTGTGGTTCAGCACGCTGGTGGCGGTCAACCTGCAGACCGCCTTCCTCTCGCCGCCGGTCGCCATGGCGGCCTATTACCTGAAAGCCGTGGCGCCGAAATGGGAGCTGAGCTGGATCTACCGCGGCATGTTCGACTTCATGCTGCTGCAGATGGTCGGGCTGGTGCTGGTATTCCTGTTCCCGGCGATCGCGCTCTGGCTGCCGACCCTGCTGTTCGGGCCGGGATGAGAGACGGAGGGGGACGGCCTCAACCGGGCTCGTCCGCCGCCCGCTCGATCGCCTCCATGTCCTCGTCCGAGAGGCCGAAATGGTGGCCGATCTCGTGCACCAGCACGTGGGTGACGATGGCGCCCAGCGCCTCGTCGTGCTCGGCCCAGTAGTCGAGAATCGGCCGGCGATAGAGCCAGATCATGTTGGGCATCTGCCCGGACACCGAGTCGGAGCGGAACGGCAGCCCCACGCCCTGGAACAGGCCGAGGATGTCGAACTCCGACTCGAGCCGCATCGACTCGAGGACCTCGTCGGTCGGGAAGTCCTCGACGCGAACGACCAGTCCCTCGCAGAGCGCGCGGAAGGTCTCGGGCAGGCGCCGGTAGGCCTCCTGCGCCAGGCTCTCGAGCTCTTCGAGGGACGGCGCCTTGGCGGACTGCCAGGCGAGCGGATCGCTCGGCGCGCTATCCGACATGATCGCAACCGCGGTGCGTCGTCATCGGCTGCGCACCAGTTCCATCACGTTGTAGCGCGACTCGTGACGGGGCGAGGGAAACTCGATGCGTAGCCGGTCGGGGGCGATGCGGAACAGAAGGCCCACCTCGTCGGACCCGGGCTCCGCGCCGTAGGGCCGGCGCGGCACGAAATCCGTGTAGCCGACGCCGCGGAACACGAAGCTCATGGCGTCGCGGCGCAGCAGGTCGCCGGCGGAGCGCTGCGAGCCGGTGAGCTTCTCGAAGCTCGCGCTGTCGCCGCTGCCGGCGATGCGGCAGTTGAAGAAGCCGTAGGGAGTGATCGGCAGGAGCCCGCCGACCTTGATCATGCGGCAGCGCCAGGCGCCGGCGAGCTCGCGGGCGTCGCGGATCGGCAGCGGCTTCGCGCCCATGAGGGCGCGCAGCGCGGCCAGGTCGGCCGGCTTGCCGCCCTGGCTCGCCTCGCCGAATGCAGCGAGCCAGGCGGTCGGGCGCGCGGTGAGACGCTCGACGTCGGACGGGGTCAGGCCGAAGCGGTCGAACGCCTGCGCGGCCGTGGCGGAGGCGAGCAGCAGCGGCACGATCGCGAGCAAGCGCATGGAATCCCCCCGCGCGCATTCCGCTTCGACCGAATCGGAATGCGCGCCGGATCCTTGATCCGGTCGCGTTGCTCTAGCGCGCGACATAGGTGACGTACAGGTAGAGCGAGAGGCCGATGACGCCGAGAAGGCTGAGCGCGCGGCCGATGCGGCGCCCCCAGAGCTCGATCGGATCCGTGGCGCCGTCCGCGCCGGTCGCATCGCGCGCCGCGAAATGCTCGCCGGCGCGGCGCGCCGCGCG
>PQAH01000054.1 GCA_003105195.1 Bradyrhizobiaceae bacterium | reverse complement strand
GCGATGCAGGCGAAGGGGTTGGCGCCCGAGGAGCCCGCGAGCCGCACCGTGGAGGTGGACGCGTTCTGCTCGTGGTCGGCATGCAGGATGAAGATGCGGTCCATGGCGCGCGCCAGGACCGGATTCGCCTGATACTCCTCGCAGGGAACCGCGAAGCACATGCGCAGGAAGTTCGACGAGAAGTCGAGGTCGTTCTTCGGATACACGAACGGCTGACCGACCGAGTACTTGTAGGCCATGGCGGCGAGCGTCGGCATCTTCGCGATCATGCGCATCGACGCGATCATCCGCTGGGTCGGATCCGAGATGTCGGTCGAGTCGTGGTAGAAGGCCGAGAGCGCGCCGACGCAGCCGACCATCACGGCCATGGGATGGGCGTCGCGGCGGAAGCCCTGGAAGAACCGGGACATCTGCTCGTGGACCATCGTGTGGCGCGTCACGCGATAGTCGAAATCGGACTTCTGCGTCTTGGTCGGCAGCTCGCCGTAGAGCAGCAGATAGCAGGTCTCGAGGAAGTCGCCTTGCTCGGCGAGCTGCTCGATCGGGTAGCCGCGATAGAGCAGGATGCCTTCGTCGCCGTCGATATAGGTGATCTTGGATTCGCAGCTCGCCGTCGAGGTGAAGCCGGGATCGTAGGTGAACATCCCGGTCTGGCCGTAGAGCTTGCTGATGTCGACGACGCTCGGGCCGATCGTGCCCTCGTGGATCGGGAGCTCATGCTCCTTGCCGCCCACGCTGAGCGTGCCGGACTTCCTGGTGCCGCCGGTCTTCGCGTCCATGATCGAGCCCTCGATGACAGGGGACCCCAGCTTCGCCCTGAATCGGGCGAAGCGTCCGCTCGAGCCCCGGCGAGCCCGCGGCGCGGCAGGTCCTCGTGGGTGTCCCGTAGCCGAATTAGTGCGGCGCCGCAAGCTCCGGCACACCCTGCGCCAGGGCCCGTAAATGCAGCGTAAATCGCGCTGTCCTCTTACGAAAATGCGCCGCCCCGGCCGCCGCGATCAGCGCGCCGGCTCGGCCACCGGCGCGGCCTGGTCGGCGATGCGCGCGAGGCTCTCGGCCTTGCCGAGGACCGCCAGCACGTCGAAGATTCCCGGCGAGGTGGTGCGTCCCGTCGTGGCGACGCGCAACGGCTGTGCGACTGCGCCGAGCTTGAGCCCGGAGCGCTCCGCGAAGGCGCGCACGGCCGCTTCGGTCGCGGCCGCGGTCCACGGCTCCACGGCGGAGAGCTCGCGATGCAGGCCGGCGAGCGCGCCGCGTGCCTCCGGTGTCAGGAGAGCGGCCGCCTTCTCGTCGATCGCGAGCGGGCGGCCGGCATAGAGGTAGCGGGCCGCATCGATCAGCTCGATCAAGGTCTTCGCGCGCTCCTTCAGCCCCGGCATCGCGGCGACGAGCTGCGCCCGCAGGCGCGCGTCGAGCCTGGCGGCGAGGTCGGCGCCGCCCGAGATGTGCGGCAGCACCCGCTCGATCTCGGCGACCAGGCGCTCGTCGGAGGCCTGCCGCATGTAGTGGCCGTTGAGGCTCTCCAGCTTGGCGAAGTCGAAGCGCGCCGGCGAGCGGCCGATCTGTGGCAGGTCGAAGGCGGCGATCATCTCCTCGGTCGAGAAAATCTCCTGATCGCCATGGGCCCAGCCGAGGCGCACGAGATAGTTGCGCATCGCCTCCGGGAGATAGCCCATGGCCCGATAGGCGTCGACGCCGAGGGCGCCGTGACGCTTGGAGAGCTTGGCGCCGTCGGGGCCGTGAATGAGCGGGATATGCGCCATCACGGGCACCGACCAGCCGAGCGCCTGATAGATCTGGGTCTGGCGCGCCGCATTGGTGAGGTGGTCGTCGCCGCGGATGACGTGGGTCACGCCCATGTCGTGATCGTCGACCACGACGGCGAGCATGTAGGTCGGCGTGCCGTCGGAGCGCAACAGCACGAGGTCGTCGAGGTTCTCGTTCTGCCAGACGACCCTGCCCTGGACCTGGTCCTCGACCGCGGTCTCGCCGGCGAGCGGGGCCTTCAACCGGATCACCGGCTTCGCGCCGGCCGGCGCCTCGCCCGGGTCGCGGTCGCGCCAGCGCCCGTCGTAGAGCTTGGTACGGCCCTCGCGGCGCGCCTTCTCGCGCATCTCGTCGAGCTCCTGCTGGCTCGCATAGCAGCGATAGGCGTGGCCGGCGGCCAGCAGCTGCTCGGCGACCTCGCGGTGGCGCGCGGCGCGGGAGAACTGGTAGACGGGCGCCTCGTCCCAGGCGATGCCGAGCCAGGTGAGGCCGTCGAGGATGGCGTCGATCGCGGCCTGGGTGGAGCGCTCGCGGTCGGTGTCCTCGATCCGCAGCAGCATCTTTCCGCCGCGGCCGCGCGCGTAGAGCCAGTTGAACAGGGCGGTGCGGGCGCCGCCGATATGGAGGAAGCCGGTCGGGGAGGGGGCGAAGCGTGTGACGATGTCGGTCATGGGCTCGTGGACGTGCGCCGCGGACGTCGATTTGCGCGGCCCATGTATCATGCGGCGGGAGTTCCGAAAACAAGGGCAGGGGCGGGCTGCGTCAGGGTGCTGGGCGCGCCGGCCAGGCGACTTGGCGCCCGCCTGCGGATTTGGCACATAGGCGGCGAATCGGTGCCCGCCCCGGCGCGGCGCCAGCAAGGATCGAACGCATGGCCCTCACCGAACCCATCGCCCGCGAGACGGGCCGCGACTTCATTCGCGACATCGTGCGGGCCGATCTCGAGGCCCAGCGGCACGGCACCGTCGTCACCCGGTTCCCGCCGGAGCCGAACGGCTACCTGCATATCGGCCACGCCAAGTCGATCTGCCTCAATTTCGGCATCGCCGAGGAGTTCGGGGGTCGCTGCCACCTGCGCTTCGACGACACCAATCCGGTGAAGGAGGAGCAGGAATACATCGACGCCATCGAGCGCGACGTGCGCTGGCTCGGCTTCGACTGGGGCGAGCACCTCTACCACGCCTCGGACTATTTCGAGCAGCTCTATGCGTGGGCCGAGCACCTGATCCGGGCCGGCAAGGCCTATGTCGACGACCAGTCGCAGGAGGAGATGCGGGCGAGCCGCGGAACGCTCACCGAGCCCGGCCGGAACAGCCCGTTCCGCGAGCGCTCGGTCGAGGAGAACCTCGACCTGTTCCGCCGCATGCGCGCGGGCGAGTTCCCGAACGGCGCGCGCGTGCTGCGCGCCAAGATCGACATGGCGTCGGGCAACATCAACCTGCGCGACCCGGTGCTCTACCGCATCCTGCACGCGACCCATCCGCGCACCGGCGACGCCTGGTGCATCTATCCGAGCTACGACTTCGCCCACGGCCAGTCCGACGCGATCGAGCACATCACCCATTCGATCTGCACGCTGGAATTCGAGGACCACCGGCCGCTCTACGACTGGTTCATCGAGAACCTGCCGGTGCCCTCGCGGCCACGGCAATACGAGTTCGCGCGGCTCAATCTGAGCTACACGGTGCTGTCCAAGCGTGTGCTGACGGAGCTCGTGCGCCAGGGCCACGTCTCGGGCTGGGACGATCCGCGCATGCCGACGCTCGCCGGCCTGCGCCGGCGCGGCGTGCCGCCGGCCGCGATCCGCGATTTCGTCAAGCGCATCGGCGTCGCCAAGGCGAACAGCGTGGTCGACGTCGCGATGTTCGACTTTTCGGTGCGCGAGGCGCTCAACGCGGCGGCGCCGCGACGCATGGCGGTGCTCCGCCCGCTCAAGGTCGTGATCGAAAACTATCCGGCGGGCGAGGGCGAGACATTCGAGGCCGCCAACCATCCGGAGGATCCGAGCCAGGGCACCCGCCGCATCCGCTTCGGCCGCGAGATCTACGTCGAGCGCGACGACTTCATGGAAAACCCGCCGAAGAGGTTCTATCGCCTCTCGCCCGGCAAGGAGGTGCGGCTGCGCTATGCCTATTTCATCACCTGCCGCGAGATCGTGAAGGACGCGGCCGGCGAGGTCACGGAGCTGCGCTGCAGCTACGACCCGGCCTCGCGCGGCGGCAACTCGCCGGACGGGCGCAAGGTGCAGGCGACGCTGCACTGGGTCTCGGCCGCGGATTCGGTCACGGCGGAAGTTCGGCTCTACAATCCCCTGTTCACGCGCCCGGACCCCGATGCCGGCAGTTTCGCGGCCGAACTGAACCCGAATTCGCTGGAGGTGCTGAGCGAGGCTCGGCTCGAGCCGGCGCTCGGCGGCAGCAACACCGAGGAGGCGGTCCAGTTCGAGCGGCAGGGCTATTTCTGCCGCGACCCGGATTCGAAGCCGGGCCGGCCCGTGTTCAACCGCGTCATCGGCCTGCGCGACACCTGGGCGAAGGAATCCAAGGGCGCCGGCAGTAGCTGAGCGCCGTGCCGCCCGTGTAGCATGGTCCCCGTGGCGTCGCGCGCAAACGGGGGCGCGCCTTGGATCAGGAAGATCGGGTCGGGGGTCGCGCGCGGACGTGGCCGCAGAGCGCGGCGGCGCGCCGGAGCGAACTGCTTTGGCTGCGGCGCCTGCGCGCGCTGCGCGAGGGCGCCCGCGAGAGGCTGGCGCGCTGGCTGCTCCTGGAGGTCTCGGCGGGCCGGCTGCTCCCGTGGCTGCCGGTCGCCTTCGGGCTCGGCATCGTCCTCTACTTCGCGGCCGAGAGGGAGCCGGACGCGCGCGCCGCGGCGGCGCTGGCCCTCGGCTGCACGGTCGCGGCGGTGCTGGCGCGGCGGCGGCCGGTCGCCTTCCCGCTGCTAATCGGCACCGCCGCCCTGACGCTCGGCTTCGCGGTCGCGACGCTGCAGACCGCCCGCGTCGCCCACCCGATCTTGCGGCATGCGGCCTGGAGCGTCGCCGTCACGGGCCATGTCGAGATCCGCGAGGAGCGCGAGCGAACCGACCGCATCGTCATCCG
The DNA here is from genome assembly GCA_003105195.1 of Bradyrhizobiaceae bacterium. GTDB lineage: Bacteria > Pseudomonadota > Alphaproteobacteria > Rhizobiales > Xanthobacteraceae > FEB-22. The sequence goes on along the minus strand of PQAH01000054.1, from coordinate 22,450 downwards.
GGTGCATGCGCTCGACGGCCGTCGCCTGGACGCGCCGCCGGAGCGGGTGCGGCTTTCGGTGCGCAAGGGCACCGCGCCGCCGGTCGGCAGCTTCGTCGCCCTGAAGGCGCGGCTCAATCCGCCGCTCAAGCCGCTGCGGCCCGGCGGCTACAACTTCGCGCGCGACCTCTACTTCCAGCGCATCGGGGCGAGCGGCTTCGCGCTCGGCGCGATCCGGCAGCTCGATCCGCCCGCGCCGGCGGACGCCCGGCTGCGCTACAGCGGCGCGATCGGCGCGCTGCGCGACGCGATCGATGCGCGAATCCGCGCTGCGGTGCCGGGAGATGCCGGGGCGATCGCCTCGGCGCTGATCACGGGCAAGCGCGACGCGATCTCGAGCGCCGTCAATGAGGCCATGTATGTCTCCAGCCTCGGCCACGTGCTGTCGATCTCGGGCTATCACATGGCGCTGGTCGCGGGCGTCGTGTTCGCGACCGTGCGCGCGCTGCTCGCGCTGGTGCCGCTGTTGGCGCTGCGCCACCCCATCAAGAAATGGGCCGCGGTCGCGGCGCTGCTCGCGGCGGCGTTCTACCTGATGCTGTCGGGCGCCGAGGTCGCGACCCAGCGCGCCTTCATCATGACCGCGATCGTGCTGACCGGCGTGCTGATCGACCGCGCGGCGCTGACCATCCGCACGCTCGCGGCCGCGGCGCTGGGCGTGATGCTGCTCGCGCCGCAGGCGGTCGTGCATCCGAGCTTCCAGATGTCGTTCGCCGCGACGCTGGCGTTGGTCGCGGCCTACGAGCGCGGCGTGCCCTGGCTCGCGGCCGGCGCCGAGACCTCGCGCGGCGCGCGCTTCGCGCTCTGGGGCGGCCGGCAGGTCGTCATGCTGATGCTCGCGTCGGTGGTCGCGGGGCTCGCGACCACCCTCTACGCGGCCTACCACTTCCATCGGCTCGCGCCCTACGGGGTGCTCGCGAACCTGCTCGGCATGCCGATCGTGTCGATCTGGGTGATGCCGGCCGGCTTGCTGGCGCTGCTGGCGGTGCCGTTCGGCCTCGACGGCCTGCTCTGGCAGGCCATGGGGCAGGGGATCGAGTGGATGGTGGCGGTCGCCCGCTTCGTCGCGGGCCTGCCGGGCGCGGTCGGCCGCGTGACGGCGTTCGGCATCGCGCCGGTGCTGCTCGGCACGCTCGCGCTGCTGCTCGCCTGCCTGCTGCGCTCGCCGCTGCGCTGGAGCGCCGTCGTGGCGGCCGTCCTCGCGCTCTCGGTGGCTCTGCGCACCCCGCTGCCGGACGTGCTGGTCGGCGCCGGCGGCGAGGCGGTCGCCGTGCGCGGCGCCAACGGGGCGCTCTCGGTGATGCGCCGCGGCAGCGACACGTTCGCGGTCCGGGACTGGCTCGCCGCCGACGCCGACGCCCGGCCCGCCAACGACCCGGCGCTCGCCGAGGGCGTCGCCTGCGACGAGGTCGGCTGCATCGTGCGGCTCGCCGACGGACGTGCCGTCGCCCTGGTGCTCGCCGCCGAGGCCTTCGAGGAGGATTGCGAGCGGGCGGCGCTGATCGTCACGCAACGCACTGCGCCGCCCGGCTGTGCCGCAACCGTGATCGATCGAACGGTCTGGCCGCGCACGGGGGCGCTGGCGCTCTACAGCTCGCCGGACGGCTGGCGCATGGTCGCAGCCACCCCGCGCGGCACCGATCGCCCCTGGGCTCCGGCGCCGCGCGCGATCGGGGACGCGAGCGCACCGACGGCGCCTGGGCGACCGGAGCGGCGCGATGCGACGCCACGAAGCGAGGACCTCGCGCCCGGCGACTGAAGCATACCCGGTCAGTAGCGGCGGAACAGCCCGACCAGCTTGCCCTGGATGCGCACGCGGTTCGGCGGCAGGATGCGCACCTCGTGCGCCGAGTTGGCCGGCTCGAGCGCGATCGAGGCGCCGCGGCGGCGGAAGCGCTTGAGGGTCGCCTCCTCGTCGTCGATCAGGGCGACCACGATGTCGCCGGTCTCGGCCGCATCGGTCTTGCGGATCACCACGGTGTCGCCCTCGAGGATTCCGGCGTCGATCATGGAGTCGCCGCGCACCTCGAGCGCGAAATGCTCGCCTGCGGTGAGCAGGTCCGGCGGGACCTGGATCGTGTGGCTGCGGTTCTGGATCGCCTCGATCGGCGTGCCCGCGGCGATCCGGCCCATCACGGGCACCGCGACGGGACGGCCGCCGTCGTCGTCGGCGCCGGCCCGCACGCGCCCGAGATCGCCCTCGATGACAGCGGGCGTGAAGCCCAGGCGGCGCGCCGCCAGCGGCATGCCGACCGGCTCGGGCAGCTTGATCACCTCGATCGCGCGCGCCCGGTTGGGCAGGCGCCGGATGAAGCCGCGCTCCTCGAGCGCCGTGATCAGGCGATGAATTCCCGACTTGGAGCGCAGGTCGAGGGCGTCCTTCATCTCGTCGAAGGACGGCGGCACGCCGGTCTCCTTGAGGCGCTCGTGGATGAAGCGCAGCAGTTCGAGTTGCTTTCGTGTGAGCATCTCTTGCCCTCTCCCTGTGCGGCCGCCGCCGCGAAGGCCCGGCTCGAAACAAATCATGAACGAACACTATATGTTCGATACTTGTTCCGCAACCTTTTAATTTGGGGTGAACGACCGCGCCGGGCGCAAGATCTGCGTCTCAGGACACCAGGCGCACGATCCGGCAGTCGCTGCCCGCCGCTGCGGCAACCGCATAAGGCTCTCGGATCAGTAGGCAATCCGCCTTGGCGAGACTGACCAGCATGGAGCTGTCCTGGATGCCGAAGGGGGTCGCGACCAGTCGGCCGTGGGCGTCGCGTGCAAGCGTCGCCCGCATATAATCGGCCCGCTCGTCATTGGCCGGGACATCCCGGCCGAGAATCGCTGATTCGATCGGATGGGCGAGGTCGGTGCGTCCGCTGAGCCGGCGGATCAGGGGGATGAGGAACAGGAAGGCGCAGACATAGGCGGAGACGGGGTTGCCGGGCAGGCCGAGCACCCGCATGACGCCGAGCCGGCCGGACATCAGCGGCTTGCCGGGGCGCAGCGCCACCTTCCAGAAGGCGAGCGAGAGGCCCTCCGCGGCGAGCGCCTGCTGCACCAGGTCGTACTCGCCCACCGAGGCGCCGCCCGCCGTCACCAGCACGTCCACGGGCGCCGCGCGGGCGCGCCGCACGGCCGCAATGGTGGCATCGAGCCGGTCCGGCACGACGCCGAGGTCGACGGCGCTCGCGCCTTCGGCCTCGGCCAGGGCGGCGAGGGCGAACACGTTGGAATAGACGATCTGGCCGGGGCCGGGCTCGGTGCCGGGCGCCACGAGCTCGTCGCCGGTGGCGAGGATGCCGATCCGGGGCCGGCGGCGCACCGGCAGCACCGCGTGGTTCATGCTGGCGGCGAGCGCGATATCGCGCCCGTTGAGGCGGCGGCCGGCGCTGAGCAACACCTCGCCGGCCTCGAAGTCGAGCCCCGCCTTGCGGACGTTGCGACCGAGCCCCGCCGGCTTCTCGACGATGACGGTCTCGCCGTCGCGCGTGGCGAGCTCCTGGATCACCACCGTGTCGGTGCCGGGCGGGAGCACCCCGCCCGTGAAGATACGGGCCGCCTCGCCGGGGCCGATCGAGCCCGCGAAGGGCCGGCCGGCCGGGACCTCGCCCGCGAGCCTCAGCCGCGCCGGCGCCGCCGCGACGTCCGCCGCGCGGACCGCATAGCCATCCATGGCGGAGACGTCGGCCGGCGGCTGGGTACGGGTCGCCGCGAGATCCTGCGCCAGGACGCGGCCCGCGGCGGCCGCGAGCGGCACCGGCTCGGCGGGAAGGGGCCCGGCATCTTCGAGGACGCTCGCGAGCGCTTCCGCGATCGGCGTGAGGCCCATGACTCAGCCTCCCCCCGCGCGATAGGTCCCCGACTTGCCGCCGCGCTTCTCGACGAGATGGATGCCGTCGATGCGCATGCCGCGCTCGACCGCCTTGACCATGTCGTAGATCGTCAGGCAGGCGACGGAGACCGCGGTGAGCGCCTCCATCTCGACGCCGGTCTTGCCGGTCACCTTCACGGTCGCGCGCACCGTGAAGCCGGGCAGCTTCGGGTCGGGCGCGATGTCGAGCTCGACCTTGGTGACCGGCAGGGGATGGCAGAGCGGGATCAGCTCGTGGGTGCGCTTGGCCGCGAGGATCCCGGCGATGCGCGCGGCGCCCAGCACGTCGCCCTTCTTGGCGTCGCCCCGCAGCACGAGGTCCAGGGTCTTGCGCGTCATGACGACTCGGCCCTCGGCGAGGGCGGTCCGCTCGGTGTCGGCCTTTGCGGAGACATCGACCATGCGGGCCTCGCCGCCGCGGCCGAGATGGGTAAGCCTGCCGGCGCGCGCCATGGTCATTCCGCGGCGGTCGCGCCGGAGGGCCGCTCGCGCGCCAGGAGCGCGCGCGTCGCCGCCGCGACGTCGTCCTGGCGCATCAGGCTCTCGCCGATCAGGAAGGTCTCGATGCCGACGGCGGCGAGACGGGCGAGATCGGCGGGCGTGAACAGTCCGCTCTCGCCGATCGCCATGCGCGGCTTCGGGATCAGCGGCGCGAGGCGCTCGCTGGTCGCGAGATCGGTCGCGAAGCTGCGCAGGTCGCGGTTGTTGATGCCGATCAGGGGCGAGCGCAATGCGAGCGCGCGGTCGAGCTCCGCCTCGTCGTGCACCTCGAGGAGCACGTCCATGCCGTAGTCGAAGGCGGCGTCCTCCAGCTCGCCGGCGAGCGCGTCGTCGACCGCCGCCATGATGATCAGGATGCAGTCGGCGCCCCAGGCGCGAGCCTCCGCGACCTGATAGGGATCGTACATGAAGTCCTTGCGCAGGGCGGGCAGCGTGGTCGCGGCGCGGGCGGCCGTGAGGAATTCGGGACGGCCCTGGAACGAGGGCGTGTCGGTGAGCACCGAGAGGCAGGCCGCGCCGCCCGCCGCGTAGGCGCGGGCGAGCGCCGGCGGGTCGAAATCGGCGCGGATCAGGCCTTTCGAGGGGCTCGCCTTCTTGATCTCGGCGATCAGCGCGAATTGGCCGGCCGCGTGCTTGGCGGCGAGCGCGACGTGGAAGCCGCGCGGCGGCGCCGCGGCCCGGGCCGCTGCATCGAGCGCGGCGAAGGACTGGCGCTGCCTGGCGGCCGCGATCTCCTCGCGCTTGTAGCTCTCGATACGGGCGAGGATGTCGGCCATGTCACGCGTTCGAGATGGCGATGAGCCGGTCGAGCCGGCCTTCGGCCTCGCCCGAGTCGATGGACCGCCCCGCGAGCGCGACCCCGTCCTTCAGGTCCCGCGCACGGCCCGCCACCACGAGGGCGGCGGCGGCATTGAGCATCGCGACGTCGCGGAACGGGCCCTTGCGGCCCTTGAGCACGTCGGTGAGGGCGGCCGCATTGGCCTCGGCTTCGCCGCCGCGCAGCTCCTCGGATCGCGCGCGCGCGAGCCCGAGTTCCTCGGGAACGATCTCGAAGGTCGTGACCTCGCCGTTCTCCAGCGAGGCGACGCTGGTCGGTCCCACGGTCGTGATCTCGTCGAGGCCGTCGGAGCCGTGCACCACATAGGCGCGCTCGGAGCCGAGATTCTTGAGCACGACCGCGAGCGGCTCGACCCATTGGCGCGAGAACACGCCGACCATCTGGCGCCGCACGCCCGCCGGATTGGAGAGCGGGCCGAGCAGGTTGAAGATGGTGCGCGTGCCGAGCTCGACCCGGGTCGGCCCGACATGCTTCATGGCGGGATGGTGCGCGGGTGCGAACATGAAGCCGATTCCGGCTTCATGGATGCATTGCGAGATCGCCTCGGGGGAGAGATCGATGTTCACCCCGAGCGCGGCGAGCACGTCGGCGGCGCCCGAGCGCGAGGAGAGCGCGCGGTTGCCGTGCTTGGCGACCGGCACGCCGCAGCCCGCCACCACGAAGGCCGCGCAGGTCGAGATGTTGTAGGAGCCCGAGGCGTCGCCGCCGGTGCCGACCACGTCGATCGCATCGGCCGGCGCGTCCACCCGCAGCATCTTGGCGCGCATGGTGGTGACCGCGCCGGTGATCTCGTCCACGGTCTCGCCGCGCACGCGCAGGCCCATCAGCAGGGCGCCCATCTGCGAAGGCGTCGCCTCGCCGGACATCATGCGGTCGAAGGCATTGACGGCCTCCTGGCGGGTGAGCACCGCGCCGGTCGCGACCTTGCCGATGAGCGCCTTGAACTCGTCCATCCCGGCCCCTCAGTGCGCGCGACGCCCGCGCGCCGCATTCCAGGCGGCCGCGATGTCGAGGAAGTTCTTGAGCACGAGGTGGCCGTGCTCGGAGGCGATGCTCTCGGGGTGGAACTGCACCCCGTGGACCGGGCGCGAAGCGTGGGCGAGGCCCATGATCAGCCGGTCCTCGGTCTCGGCCGTGACGGCGAGGTCCTGCGGCAGGCTCGCGCGATCGACCACCAGGGAGTGGTAGCGCGTCGCCTTGAACGGGCCGTTGATGCCGCGGAACACGCCTTCGCCGCGATGCCGGACCTCCGAGACCTTGCCGTGCACCGGGGTCGGCGCCCGTACCACCTTGCCGCCGAACACCTGGCCCATGGCCTGGAGGCCGAGGCAGACGCCGAAGGTCGGGATGCGGTCCGAGGCCTTCTCGATCAGCGCGAGGCAGATGCCGGCCTCGTTCGGCGTGCAGGGGCCGGGCGAGAGCACGATCGCGTCCGGATCGGCCGCGATCGCCTCGTCCACCGTGATCTTGTCGTTGCGGACGACCGAGACCTGCGCCCCCAGCCCGCCCAGGTAGTGGACGAGATTGAAGGTGAAGCTGTCGTAGTTGTCGATCAGCAGGACTTGGGGCATGCGGCGCGATCCTCGACCCTTGCGTGCCATCCGGGCTCGGGCGCCGTCAAGTTCCTGGTGGCGGCGGATGCCATCACTGCCCCCGCTTGGCCGCGGAGGCGAAGCGGCGGGCCTCCTCGGCGGCGCGGAACAGGGCCTTGGCCTTGTTGATGCATTCCTGCTGCTCGAGGGCCGGGTCGGAATCGGCGACGATGCCGGCGCCGGCCTGGACGTACATCCGGCCGTCCTTGACGAGGGCGGTGCGCAGTACGATGCAGGTGTCCATCTCGCCCGCGGCCGAGAAGTAGCCGACCGAGCCCGCATAGAGGCCGCGCTTCTCGGTCTCGAGCTCGTCGATGATCTCCATGGCGCGCACCTTCGGTGCGCCCGAGACGGTCCCGGCCGGAAAGCCCGCGACCAGGGCGTCGAGGGCGTCGTAGTTCGGGTCGAGCCGGCCCTCCACGTTGGAGACGATATGCATCACCTGGCTGTAGCGCTCGATGAAGAACTGGTCGGTGACCGTGACCGAGCCGATGGTCGCGACGCGGCCGACATCGTTGCGGCCGAGGTCGAGCAGCATCAGGTGCTCGGCGCGCTCCTTCGGGTCGGCGAGCAATTCCTCCTCCAGCGCCTTGTCCTCGTGGGGCGTCTCGCCGCGCCGGCGCGTGCCGGCGATCGGGCGCACCGTCACGGTTGCGTCGCGCACGCGCACCAGGATCTCGGGGCTCGAGCCCGCGACCGCGAAGCCGCCATAGTCGAGGAAGAACAGGAACGGCGCCGGGTTGACGCGGCGGAGCGCGCGATAGAGCGAGAACGGCGGCAACGCAAAGGGCGCCTCGAAGCGCTGCGCCAGCACCACCTGGAAGATGTCGCCGGCCGCGATGTACTCCTTGGCCCGCAGCACCATGGCGGCGTAGTCGCCCGGGCTCGTGTTGGACGTCGGCGCCACTGCGAGCGGGCCGGTCTCGCTGTCGCCGGCCTCCTTGTCGAGCGGTCGGTCGAGCGCGTCGACCACCGCCGAGAGGCGCTCGACCGCGCGCGCGAGCGCCTGCTGGGCGCCGACGCCCGGCTCGGGCCGCACCGGGGTCACCACCGTCATTGTGTCCTTCACGGCATCGAACACGATGACCACGGTCGGACGCACCAGGATCGCGTCCGGAATGCCGATGGGATCGGGGTTCGGCGGCGGCAGCTCTTCCATCAGCCGCACCATGTCGTAGCCGAGATAGCCGAAGATCCCGGCCGCCATCGGCGGCAGGGCGTCGGGAAGCGCGATGCGGCTCTCGGCGATCAGGGCATGCAGGGCCTCGAGCGGCGGCTCGGGGCAGGGCGCGAAGCCGTCGGGGGCGGCGCGGGCATTGCGGTTGATCTCGGCGCGCGCCCCCCGGGTGCGCCAGACCAGGTCCGGATCGAGCCCGATGATGGAATAGCGCCCGCGCACCGCGCCGCCTTCGACCGACTCGAGCAGGATGCTCATGGGCCGGCCGCCCGCGACCTTCAGGAAGGTTGAGACCGGCGTCTCGAGATCGGCGACGAGCGTGGTCCAGGCGACCTGCGGCGCGCCCTCCGCGTAGCGTCTCGCGAAGGCGTCGGCTGAGGGCTCCACATGCATGGGCGGTCAGTTCTGCTGGTCGCCGAATCCGAGCGCGCGCCCCAGCGCCTGCTGATTGATCGTCGCCCCGAGCTCGGCGCGCAGATGCAGGACGTACTGGCCGAGCAGGTCGTTGGAGATGGCGTTGCGGAGCTGGGTCTCGATGCGCTGCGCCTCCTCGGACGCGGCGTCGAGGGCCGGCACCGTGATGTCGGTCACGCGGAACACCACCCATTCGGTGGCGCCGCGTCCCTCGGCGATCGCGGCTGCATCCTTCGGCGTGTCGAACAGGGTCTCGATCACCTTGGCCGACAGGTTGCCCGGAACCGTGCCGCCGCGCTTGAGCCCGAAGGTGGACTCCACCTTCAGGCCCTCGGCGGCTGCGACGTCGGCCAGCGAGGTTCCACTCTTGACCTTCTCGAGCAGAGCGGTCGCCTTCGCGCGCACGCGCTCGGCGATCTGCCTCTCGCGCCAGCGCTCCTCGGCGCGGTCGCGCACCTCGTCCAGCGTGCGGTCGCGCGAAGGAGTGATGCCGGTCACGTCGAACCAGACATAGCCGCCGTTCTGGATCTGGAGCGGGTCGTTGTCGACGCCGACATCGGAGGCGAAGGCGGCCTGCACCAGCTGGGCGGCGTTCGGGATGTTCTCGACCGGCTTCTGCTGCGCGTCCCGGCCCGAGCGATCGACGGCCGGAACCTGGATCAGCTTGAGATTGAGCTTGGGCGCGATCTCGGCCAGGCGGTGCCCGGCGCCGCGCTCGTCCTCGATCTTGTCGTGCAGGTCGCTGATCTCGGCGCGGGCGCGGTCGACCGCGATCATCTGCTTCACCTCGCCGACCACCTCCTGGAACGGCTTGATGGTCTCGGGCTCGATCTTGCCGACACGCACGATCACGACACCGAACCGTCCCTGGACCGGCGCGCTCGCCTCGCCTTCCTTGAGCTTGAAGGCGGCGTCGGCGACCGCCGGATCGACGATTCCGGACTTCGCGACGACGCCGAGGTCGACGTCCTTCTCGGACAGGTTCCGCTCGCTCGCGAGCGCCGTGAAGGCGAGTCCCTGGTCGAGCCGCCCCTTTGCGGCGTGCGCCTCGTCCATGGTCGGAAAGACGATCTGCTGGACCTGGCGCCGCTCGGGCGCGCCGAAGCGGTTGCGGTTGGCTTCGTAGAAGCGCTGGGCGTCGGCGTCGTTCACCTGGTCGACCTTGGCGACGTCCACGGGCGCGACCCGCAGGATGTCGATCGCGCGATATTCGGGGGCGCGGAACATCGCCTTGTGCTCCTCGAAATACTTCGCGAGTTCCTCGGGCGTGGGCACCGGGATATCGCCGGCCTTGGCGCGGTCGAGGACCACATAATCCATCGCGCGCTGCTCGTTCTGATAGCGGGCGAGCGCGTCGACCGCTGCGCGCGGCGGGGCCGAGATGCCGGAGACTGCGTCGGTGACCGCGCGGCGCAGGAGCTCGCGCCGCTGCTCGGCCGCGTAGCGCGCCTCGGTGTAGCCGGCGTTGCGGATCGTCTGCTCGAAGCGGGTGCGATCGAATTGTCCCGTGATGCTGCGGAAGCTCGGATCCTCAGTGATGCGCCGGGCGATCTCGTCATTGGTGACGTTGAGGCCGAGCTGGCGCACGCGCTCGTCGAGGGCGGCCTCGGAGATGATCTGCTGAACGACCTGTCGCTCGATGTTCCATTCGCGCGCCTGCGCGCTGGAGATCGACCGGCCGAGCTGGCGGCCGAGCTGCTGCAGCCGGTCGTTGTAAAGGGCCCGGAACTGCTCGACCGAAAGCTCGGTCGCCCCGATGCTCGCGACCGTCGACTGGCCGAATCCGCGGAACACGTCGCCCACGCCCCAGACCGCGAAGCTGAAAGCGATGAGTCCGAGCACGACCACCATGACGATGCGGCCGAGCCAATTGGAGGAGGCGGTGCGGATCCCTCGGAGCATGGCAACTCTTTGATGGGATGGATGAACGCGGCCGGTTCCGGGGCCGCAAGGGCGCGCATCATAGGGAGGGGCGCCCCGCGCCGCAACACGGCGGCCTGCGACCCGTTGTGCCCGCGTCCGAAAAAAGCCGCTCCGGGGTGGGATGCGGGCGGACCGCCCCCGCCGGGTCTGGTCGTTCGCCGGGGGGTCTGCTAACGCCTCGGCGACCCGTCACCACAGGAACCCGCATCATGCCAAAGCCCCGCCCGCTGGTCGCCGGCAACTGGAAGATGAACGGCTCGAAGGCCTCCGCGGCCGAGCTCGGCAAGATCCTCCAGGGCGCGGGCGAAACGGCGGGCAAGGTGGACCTCATGGTGTGCCCGCCCGCCACCCTGATCCTTGCCTTCGCGGCGGCGACGCGGGACTCGCCGGTGCAGATCGGCGGACAGGACTGCCATGCGGAGCCGGCCGGCGCCTTCACGGGCGACATCTCGGCCGAGATGCTGGCCGATGCCGGCGCCGTGGCCGCGATCGTCGGGCACTCCGAGCGGCGCACCTACCACAAGGAGACCGACGCCGAGGTGCGCGCGAAGGCGCGCGCCGCCTTGCGCGCGGGGCTGACCGCGATCGTGTGCATCGGCGAGACCCGGGAGGAGCGGGAGGCGCACAAGACGCTGGACGTGGTGGCGCTTCAGCTCGACGGCTCGCTGCCGGACGGGGCCACGGCCGCGAATGTGGTGGTGGCCTACGAGCCGGTCTGGGCAATCGGCACCGGGCTCACCCCGACGCCGGCCGACGTCGCCGACGTCCACGGGTTCATCCGCCGACGGCTGGCCGAGCGCTTCGGCGCGGAGGGGGAGGGGATCCGCATCCTCTATGGCGGCTCGGTGAAGCCCGCCAACGCCAAGGAACTGATGGCGGTCGCGGAGGTGAACGGCGCCCTGGTCGGCGGCGCGAGCCTCAAGGCCGACGACTTCCTCGGAATCGCCGCAGCCTATCGCGACTGAATTCGGGATCGGCAGGATCAGCCGCTCCACTGCGCCTGCGCGATCTCGGTCGCGAGCGGATCGGCCTTCGCGAGCCGCATCGGTTCGACAGCGGCCAGCTCCGGCATCCGCAGGCCGAAGATCGCGTGCAGCTCGCGGTCGATGTCCGCCGGATAGAAGGGCTTGTAGAGGAACGCGACGGCGCCGCGCGCGAGCGCGAGGCGTCGCCAGATCTCGTTGCGGTCTCCCGTGATCATGATCGCCTTCACGTTCGCGTCGCGTTGCCGCAGGCGCTCGAGCGTCTCGAGGCCGTCCAGGCCCGGCATGTTGCAGTCGAGGAAGACCACGTCGAAGTCGCCGCTTTCGCAGAAGGCGAGCGCGGAGGCGCCGTCGCTGGCGTCGGTCGGCTCGATGTCGAAGATGCTGCTGGCGAGCACCCGGCGGATGATTCGCCGTACGGTGGCGGAGTCGTCCACGATCAGCGCCCGGGTCGGCGTCGTCACACGCCGATAGGTGGCCAGGATGTCCAGCACCTGCTCGGGGGTGAAGGGCTTGGCGAGGAACTCGTAGACCTTGAGCTGGAGCGCGAGCTGGCGTCGCCGCGTATTGGCATTCGCCGACATCAGCGTCACGAAGGTCTTGTTGCCGACGCTGCGCGCGGCGCCCACAGCGTCCATGCCGCTCATTTCCGGCATGTTGACGTCGATGAAGGCGAGCCGGACGGTGTCGTCCAGCTTCTCCATGCATTCGCGGCCATCGTGCGCGTGCACGAGCTCGATGGGGATCGGCGAATTGCGTGCGATCTCTGCGAACAGGCTGTGCACCGTGGCGGAGTCGTCGGCCACGAGCACCTTGAACTTGTCCTGCGGCATGAGGCCCCCCGGGCGAGAGAAGTGGGTTCGGGGCGAGTATCCGGCAAAGCCCTTGACGGTCCGTTTGCGCCTCACCCCATACGAAGAAGCCCGTAGCAAGGCATTCCCCGTCCTCCCGGCCGGACACTACCACCCGAACCGACTATGGCACGGGCACCGATGCCGATCGCGCCCTCGCGGGGCGGTCCTCACGGTCGTGCGGGCAGCTCCGTCAGCGTGGCCGCGTTCGGGCAGTACTCCTTCCAGGAGGGATCGCCCGGATCGCGCATCAGATCGTGGGCGCAGCGGCCCTTCTGTTCGCACACCGTGCAGAGACGCTGCAGCTCTCGCATCACGGTGGGCTGCTCGTGCGCGACCGCCTCCACGTCGAGCCGCAGGGCCTGCATGCGCTCGCCCAGCAGATCGGCATCGTGCCGGTTATGGGTGGCGAGCTCGCGCAGCTCGCCCGGCGAGATCCCGACGTCGGCGGCGATGCGCGCGACCTCGTCATCGCGGCAGGCCGCGAGATCCGCGAGGGTGCGGTTGCGCTCCCGCCAGCTGCGCCACCGCTCGGCAATGCCGTGCAGAAACGGTTCCAATCCGTGCCGCCGCTCGTCACGCAGGGTCGTCGATGGCATGGGGGTGTCCTCCTGGGCCAAGTTCCATGAATTCAATGCGATTTGCGGATCGGGGCATTGACCGAGGTCAAAGGCGACGACGGGCCGGCGGCACGAGCGGCGGGGTGGCATTGCCGTCGCCGATCGTGTAGAGAGCGCGGCGAATTCCCATATGACCCGCATCGGCGCGCCCCCTGGGCACGCGCCTTGCCTCGACCGGGACACCCATGCAGACCGTCCTCATCGTCATCCATCTCATGGTTGTGTCTGCCATGATCGGCGCCGTGCTGTTGCAGCGGTCCGAGGGCGGCGGCCTCGGCATCGGAGGCGGCGGCGGTTTCCTGACCAGCCGCGGCACCGCCAACGTGCTCACCCGCACCACGGCAGGGCTGGCCCTGGTGTTCTTCCTGACCAGCCTCGGCCTGTCCATCCTGGCGGGCATCGACCGCAAGCCGGCCTCGATCCTCGGCGGTAGCGGGGCGCCGCAGGCGCCCGCCCCCGGCGCGCCCGCGCCGCCGGCCCCCAGCGGCGGCGGCGTGCTCGACCAGCTGGGAAACCAGCCGACCCAGGTTCCGCGCTCCCAATGACGGTGCGAGAGCCGTCGCGCCGGCCCTCGGCACGGCTCCAATTGGCGCGGGTGATCGCCTCGCAACGACGGTCCGTGAATTTCGGACCCTGACCCCGAATGACCGTCGGACGATCCGGCGCGGCGCTCCGCCCGCCCGATCTTCCGCCGTGGGGCGAAGTACAGACTCGGCGAATCGGTCCTGGCGCGTTAAAGGTCGGCTCCCATGGCGCGGTATATCTTTATCACCGGCGGCGTGGTGTCCTCCCTCGGCAAGGGTCTCGCATCCGCAGCGCTCGGCGCGCTGCTGCAGGCGCGCGGATACCGAGTACGCCTACGCAAGCTCGACCCCTATCTCAACGTCGACCCCGGAACCATGTCGCCGTACCAGCACGGCGAGGTGTTCGTCACCGACGACGGCGCCGAGACCGATCTCGACCTCGGTCACTACGAGCGCTTCACGGGGCGGCCGGCGACGCGGCAGGACAACATCACGACGGGCCGGATCTACCAGGAGATCCTCGCCAAGGAGCGGCGCGGCGACTATCTCGGCGCCACCATCCAGGTGGTGCCGCACGTCACCAACGCCATCAAGGACTTCATCCGTGAGGGCAACGACGATTTCGACTTCGTGCTCGTGGAGATCGGCGGCACCGTCGGCGACATCGAGGGCCTGCCGTTCTTCGAGGCGATCCGCCAGCTCGGCAACGACCTGCCGCGCCACCACGCGGTCTACATCCACCTGACGCTGCTGCCCTTCATTCCCTCGGCCGGCGAATTGAAGACCAAGCCGACGCAGCATTCCGTCAAGGAGCTGCGTTCGATCGGCATCCAGCCCGACATCCTGCTGTGCCGGACCGACCGGCCGATTCCGAAGGAGGAGCGGCGCAAGCTCGGCCTGTTCTGTAACGTGCGCGAGTGCGCCGTGATCGAGGCGCGCGACGTGGACAACATCTATGCGGTCCCCGAGGCCTATCATGCCGAGGGTCTCGACACCGAGGTGCTGCTCGCCTTCGGCATCGAGCCCGGGCCGGAGCCCGACCTCACGCGCTGGCGCGTGATCAACGAGCGCGTGCGCAATCCGGAAGGCGCGGTCACGATCGCCGTGGTCGGCAAGTACACGGGGCTCAAGGACGCCTACAAGTCGCTGATCGAGGCGCTGTCCCACGGCGGCATCGCCAACAAGGTGCAGGTCAATCTCGACTGGATCGAGTCCGAGGTGTTCGAGCGCGAGGATCCGGCGCCGTTCCTGGAGCACGTGCACGGGATTCTGGTGCCGGGCGGATTCGGCCAGCGCGGCGCCGAGGGCAAGATCCGCGCGGCGCGCTTCGCGCGCGAGCGCCGCGTGCCCTATTTCGGCATCTGCTTCGGCATGCAGATGGCCGTCGTGGAGGCGACGCGCAGCCTGTGCGGCATCGAGGACGCGAACTCCACGGAGTTCGGGCCGACCCCGGAGCCGGTGGTCGGCTTGATGACCGAATGGCTGCGCGGCAACGAGCTCGAGCAGCGCCGGGCCGGAGGCGAGCTCGGCGGCACCATGCGGCTCGGCGCCTATGCGGCGACGCTCAGTGGAGGGAGCCGCGTGGCCGGGATCTACGGGGCGACCGAGATCTCCGAGCGCCACCGGCACCGCTACGAGGTGAACACCGCCTACAAGGACCGGCTCGAGCAGCACGGCATGCGCTTCTGCGGCATGTCCCCCGACGGGCTGCTGCCGGAGATCGTGGAATATGTGGACCACCCGTGGTTCATCGGTGTCCAGTTCCACCCGGAGCTGAAATCGCGTCCCTTCGCGCCCCACCCGCTGTTCGCCTCCTTCATCGAGGCCGCGGTGGTGCAGAGCCGGCTGGTGTAAGGCGGACACATTCGCTGCGCTGCATGTGAAGCGCCGAGCTCGCCGGAGATTTCCGCACCTCATCCTCGCCTTGACCTACATCAAAGCGCCCCCCGCGCTTCTCAGCCGACTAGGCCTCTCAAGAAACGAAAAGGCCGATGGGGGAGAGTTGTGCAGGATGGTGCAAGCAAGCTGCTGTCGAGATGCGTCGAGGCGATGCGCCAGGGCGCCGACTTCCCGACGGTCTGGAATACGGTCATCAAGAACGATCCGGTCGTCATGGGGCCGCCGGTGCAGCACCTGGACGGCGACCGGGCGCAACTGCGCGTGCGGCTGATCTCCGGCCAGCGTCTGGTGTTCGATTCCGGGTCGAAGCAATTCTCCCTTCTGTGAGCGCCCTTCCGGGGGCAGCCGCCCGCGCCCGCGGCGGAATTGACAAGACAGGCGTTCCCTGATTGCTGAGCCGGCTCGCGCCAAGAACATCGCGCGCGCGGGGCTGCCCGCCCCGCGCCGTGCGCACGGGAGGAAACGGATGATCTACGAGATCCGGGTCTATCGCTGCCTGCCGATGCGGCTGCCCGCGCTCCTCAAGCGCTTCGAGAGCGTCACGCTGGAGCTCTGGAAGAAGCACGGCATCCGCCAAGCCGGCTTCTGGACCACGCTGGTCGGCGAGTCCAACCACGAGCTCACCTACATGCTGGCCTGGGAATCGATGGCCGAGCGCGAGCAGAAGTGGAACACCTTCATGAGCGACCCCGACTGGATCGCCAAGCGCGCCGAGTCCGAGAAGGACGGGCCGATTGTGCAGAATATCACCAACCAGTTCCTGGCGCCGACCGCCTTCTCGGCGGTGAAGTGACGGCACCTTCGCGCGCCCCGCGCGGCCCGAGCCATGCCCGGCGGCCTCGACCATATCGTGCACGCGGTCCGCGATCTCGACGCGGCCGCCGCCGCCTATCGCGGGCTCGGCTTCACGGTCGGCGCGCGCAACCGCCATCCCTGGGGCACGCACAACGTCATCGTGCAGCTGCCGGGCTTCTTCGTGGAGCTCCTGACCATCGGCGAGCCCGAGAAGATCACTCAGCCTGCCGGCCGGCAGTTCTCGTTCGGCGCATTCACGCGCGAGTTCCTGGCGGGCCGCGAAGGGTTCTCGATGCTGGTGCTCGAGAGCCGCGACGCCGCCGCGGACGCGGCGGGCTATGAGCGCTCCGGGTTCGGGGGCTTCGACGTGTTCGACTTCGAGCGCGCGGGCCGGCGTCCGGACGGCGCGGCCGTGAAGCTCGCGTTCTCGCTCGCCTTCGCGATCGATCCGAAATCACCGTCGAGCGGTTTCTTCGCTTGCCAACAGCACTTCCCGGAGAATTTCTGGAACCCCGCGTTCCAGGCGCATCGCAACACGGCATCGGGCGTCGCCGGCGTCGTGCTGGTGGCCGAGAATCCGTCGGACCATCACATCTTCCTGTCGGCTTATACGGGGCTGCGCGATCTGCGCGCGACCTCGTCGGGAGTCGCGGTGACGACGCCGCGCGGCGAGATCCAGATCATGGACCCGGCAGCGTTCCACCTGCGCTTCGGCGTCGAGCCGCCGGCGGATGCCGCGGGCGCGCGGATCGCCGCGCTGCGCATCGCGGTGGGGGACATGACGATGCTCGGCACGGTGCTGCGGGAGAGCGGCGTGGCGACCGAGTCGCGCATGGGGGCGGCGATCGTGCGGCCACAGGACGCCATGGGGGCGACCATCGTCTTCGAGCCCGGCTGACGGTTGGGAATTCCTTAACGGCAATTAGCGCATTTTCAGAAATTGCGTTGAGAAGGCGGCAAGTCCGGCCTGGCAGGATGACGGTGTCGGGCATTGTCTGAGGTCCGACGCTTGCCGGCCCCGCCGGTCTCTCCACGATCGACGGGGCCGGATCTTTCCTTCCCGCCGCTCGCTCCGCGCCTCGCGGCGGTTCGTCCCGGGGGCCTGCAGCATCGCCGGTTGACCCGCGCCGGGTCGCGCCGCAAGGTCGCGCCGCACGGCCCGCTCGCGGCCCTGCCGCAAGAGAGGTCGAATGCCCCTGAAGCCCGCGCCGGTCGTCACGGTCGGTCCTGTCCGTTTCAGCAATGCCCTGCCGCTCGCCGTGATCGCCGGGCCGTGCGCGCTCGAGAGCCGCGCCCACGCGCTCGAGATGGCGCGTGCGCTGAAGGAGATCGCGGCACGGGTCGGGGTCGGGCTCGTCTACAAGACCTCGTTCGACAAGGCGAACCGCACCAGCGCGAGGGGCGCGCGCGGCCTCGGCCTCGCGGCGGCACTGCCGGTGTTCGCGGCGGTGCGCGAGGAGACGGGCCTTCCGGTCCTCACCGACGTGCACGAGGCGAGCCAGTGCGCGCCGGTCGCGGAGGTCGCCGACATCCTGCAGATCCCGGCCTTTCTCTGCCGACAGACCGATCTCCTGGTCGCGGCGGCGAAGACCGGCCGCGTCGTCAACGTCAAGAAGGGACAGTTCCTCGCACCGTGGGACATGGGCAACGTGATCGCCAAGGTCACGGGCGCGGGCAATCCCAACGTGCTCGTGACCGAGCGCGGCGTCTCGTTCGGCTACAACACGCTCGTTTCCGACATGCGCGCGCTCCCTCTGCTCGCCGCGACCGGGGCACCGGTGATCTTCGACGCCACCCATTCGGTGCAGCAGCCGGGCGGGCAGGGGACCTCCTCGGGCGGCGAGCGGCGCTTCGTGCCGGTGCTCGCGCGCGCCGCGGTGGCGGTCGGCGTCGCGGGCGTGTTCATCGAGACCCACCAGGATCCCGACAAGGCGCCCTCCGACGGGCCCAACATGGTCCCGCTCGACGAGCTCGAGGGGCTGCTCCGCCGGCTGGTCGAGTTCGATCGGCTCGCCAAGGCCTGAGGCTCGCACCGCCGATTGCAGTTCCTGCCCCCCCGCGATTGTCGGGTGAGGCATTCGCCGGGCAGGGGAGCACCGGCCGGCTGAAGTGCGCTAAGTCCCGGCGGCCGGTTCCGGGGGCTGGAGGCCCACATCACCAGCGAACAGATCATCCGACAGGTGCTGATCCATGTGAGCGTGGTCGGCTTCGCGACCGCGCTCTCCACCCGTGCGGCGGATCCGATCGTGCCGTTGATTGCCACCGGGCTCGCGACCGATCCCAAGAGCGTCGCGCTCCTGTCGACCGCGTTCGCGGTTCCCTTTGCGCTGGTCCAGCCCGTGCTCGGGCCCGTGGCCGACGTGATCGGCAAGACCCGGCTGATGATCATCTGCCTGGTCATCCTGGTGGCAACCATGGTGGCCGGCGCAATGGCGCCGAACTACGAGGTGCTGCTGGCCTCGCGCATCCTCGGCGGCATGGCGACCGGCGGCATCTTTCCAGCCGCGCTCGCCGCGGTCGGCGACCTCGTGCCCGTGGCGGGGCGACAGGTCGCGCTCGGGCGCTACCTCTCCCTGGTCATCACCGGCAACCTGGCAGGGGTCGCGGTGGCGGGTTTGGTCGGAGACCTGTTCGGCTGGCGCGCCGTGTTCGCGACCATCGCGGGCTGCGGCGTCGTCGCGCTCGTCAGCGCCTTCTTCGGCTTGCGCAACGTCAAACGCATCGAGACCGGGCCGCTCGACCTCAGCGCGGTGTCGGCCAACTACCGCGCGATCCTCACGCACCCGCGGGCCAAGTTCTGCTACGCGGCGGTGTTCGTCGAAGGGCTCGCGGTCTTCGGCGTCTTTCCTTTCGTGGCGCTGCTCCTGCTGGCGGCCGGGGAGGGGCGCGCCTCGATTGCGGGTCTGGTGCTGGCCGGAATCTCGTTCGGCGGGATCATCTATTCGATCGCGGTGCGCTCGCTGCTCGTGCGATTTCAATCCTCGCATCTCATGTTGGCCGGGGGCACAACGGCGGCCATCGGGCTGTTCATCGCGTCGTTACAGCCGCCCTGGCCGGTGCAGGTGGGAGCGTTCCTCGTGCTCGGTTTCGGCTTCTACACCATGCACGGCGGCATCCAGGTGCAGGCGACCGAATTGTCGTCGGCGGCCCGCGGTGCCGCGGTCTCGCTGCATTCGCTGTTCTTCTTCCTCGGCCACGCGGCCGGTCCTGTGCTCTACGGAATTGGCTTCGCCACGATCGGCGCGACCGCCACGCTCTCGATCGGCGCCGCCGCCGTGCTCGGCGTGGGACTGATGACCTGGCGCTTTCTCGGGGAAGGACCGTCGAGCTAGGTGTTCAGCCCCGCCCGCGATAGCCCGCGACGCCCTGGTCCGGGACCCAGACGCCCTTGGGCAGGCGGCCGGCCTGCCAGAACACGTCGATGGGCATGCCCCCGCGCGGGTACCAGTAGCCGCCGATGCGCAGCCAGCGCGGCGCCAGCAGCTTCGTGAGCGCCTTGCCGATCGCGACGGTGCATTCCTCGTGGAAGCCGCCGACGTTGCGGAAGCTCGCCAGGTACAGCTTGAGCGACTTGGACTCCACCAGCCAGCGGCCCGGCACGTAGTCGATCACCAGATGGGCGAAGTCCGGCTGGCCGGTGACCGGGCAGAGCGTGGTGAATTCCGGCACCGTGAAGCGCGCCACATAGTGCGTATCCGCATGCGGGTTGGGCACGCGGTCGAGGGTCGACGGCTGCGGCGACGCCGGAATGCGCGTCGGCTTGCCGAGGTGTCGGGTCTTCAGGGCCATGGCTCGTCCTTCGCCGCCCCATAGCGGCGCAAGGCCCGCAGCGTCAATGGCGTGAACCCGGGCGGCCGGTTGCCTGACCACGGGAAGCCACCCGACCGAACCATGCGCAGACTGGCCGCCGTGCCGCGCCTCGCCAAGCTTGCGATTCCGGCCGGAGAAACCGCGGCGGCAGCGAGCGCCGGTTCCGCCCCTTTGCGGGGCTCCCGGGCTTCCTGTAGAAGCCACGCATCTTCCAGCCAGCCGGGATTCCCATGACTGCCATCGTCGACATCATCGGACGCGAGATTCTCGATTCGCGCGGAAACCCCACGGTCGAGGTCGACGTGATCCTGGAGGACGGCTCGCTCGGGCGCGCCGCGGTTCCCTCCGGAGCCTCGACCGGCGCGCACGAGGCCGTGGAGCTGCGCGACGGCGACAAGACCCGCTATCTCGGCAAGGGCGTGCGCAAGGCCGTCGATGCCGTGAACACCGAGATCTTCGACGCGATCGGCGGGATGGACGCCGAGGACCAGGTCAAGATCGACGAGACCCTGATCGCCCTCGACGGAACCCCCAACAAGGCGCGGCTCGGGGCCAATGCCATCCTCGGGGTCTCGCTCGCGGTCGCCAAGGCGGCCGCCGAGGCGTCCGCGCTGCCGCTCTACCGCTATGTCGGCGGCACCGCCGCGCGCCTGCTGCCGGTGCCGATGATGAATATCGTCAATGGCGGCGTGCACGCGGACAACCCGATCGACTTCCAGGAATTCATGATCATGCCGGTCGGGGCCGAGAGCTTCGCCGAGGGCCTGCGCACCGGGGCGGAGATCTTCCACACCCTCAAGAAGGCTCTCAAGGACGCGGGCCACAACACCAATGTGGGCGACGAGGGCGGGTTCGCGCCGAACCTGCCGTCGGCGACCGCCGCCCTCGACTTCGTCATGAAGGCGATCGAGACGGCCGGCCACCGGCCCGGGGAGAGCGTGGTCCTGGCCCTCGACTGCGCCTCGACCGAATTCTTCAAGAGCGGCTCCTACGCCTATGAAGGCGAAGGAAAAACTAGGTCCCGCGACGACCAGGTCCAGTATCTGGCGGGGCTGGTCTCACGGTATCCGATCGTGTCGATCGAGGACGGCATGGCGGAGGATGACTTCGAGGGCTGGAGGAGTCTGACGCAGGCCATTGGCGGCAAATGCCAATTGGTCGGCGACGACCTGTTCGTCACCAACGTGGCCCGGCTCACCGACGGGATCCGGCGCGGGCTCGCGAACTCGATCCTCGTGAAGGTCAACCAGATCGGCTCGCTGACCGAGACCCTCGCGGCCGTCGAGACCGCGCACAAGGCGGCCTACACGGCCGTCATGTCGCACCGCTCGGGTGAGACCGAGGACGCGACCATCGCGGATCTCGCGGTCGCCACCAATTGCGGGCAGATCAAGACCGGGTCGCTGGCGCGCGCCGACCGCACCGCGAAGTACAACCAGCTCCTGCGCATCGAGCAGGAGCTCGGCGCCCAGGCGAGGTATGCGGGCCGCGCCGCGCTCAAGCCACTGGCGTAGGCCCGGCGGCCACATCCGCGAGCGACGGCCCTCATCGTTAATGGCGCCTTAACGGGCCCGGCGCATGCTCCGCGCCATGGTCACCCGCATCCGCCTGCGCAAGGTGCTGGCCGCACTCGGCCTCTATACGGTCGCGGCGCTGCTGATCGGCTATTTCGGCGTGCACGCCTATACGGGCGCGCACGGGCTGAAGGCCAAGCAGGACCTGATCGAACAGCAGACCGCGCTCACGCGCGAGCTCGCGCGCGTGAAGGCGGAGCGCCAGCGCTGGCAGCACCGCGTCTCGCTGCTGCGCTCGAACACGCTCGACCCCGACACGCTCGACGAGCGGGCGCGCGTGAAGCTCAACTATGTGCACCCGCGCGACCTGATCCTTGCGGTGCCGCCGCACTGATCGCGGCTCCACCCGGATTCCCTGGAACTGCGAATTTTCCCGCGTTCGCGCAGGGCGTTGCGGCTTTCCGTCCGATGCCGTGCGCTTTTACAGCGCGGGGATTTCGGCTATTGGGGAACCGCCGGTCGCCCGAAACGTATCCAGCCCGCAACGCTTTCGTCGGAGGACTTCCATGGCCGTCGCCAAGACCAAGCAAGCGGCGCCTCCGGCTCGCCGCGCCGACAAGGACGCCGCCGTCCCGGAGTTCACCAAGGAGCAGGAGCTCTCCGCCTATCGCGAGATGCTCCTGATCCGCCGCTTCGAGGAGAAGGCCGGGCAGATGTACGGCATGGGGCTGATCGGCGGCTTCTGCCACCTCTATATCGGCCAGGAGGCCGTGGTGGTCGGCATGCAGATGGCGATCAAGGAGGGCGACCAGGTCATCACGGGCTACCGCGACCACGGCCACATGCTGGCCTGCAACATGGACCCGAAAGGCGTCATGGCGGAGCTGACCGGGCGGCGCGGCGGCTACTCCAAGGGCAAGGGCGGCTCGATGCACATGTTCAGCCGCGAGAAGAGCTTCTTCGGCGGCCACGGCATCGTCGGCGCCCAGGTTCCGCTCGGCACCGGGCTCGCCTTCGCCAACCGCTACCGCGAGACCGACAATGTCTGCCTGACCTATTTCGGCGACGGCGCCGCCAACCAGGGCCAGGTCTACGAGAGCTTCAACAT
>PQAH01000053.1 GCA_003105195.1 Bradyrhizobiaceae bacterium | reverse complement strand
CCCCCGAGGCGCTGCCGCAGCCGGCGCCGGTTCGCGCATCGGAGCCCGTGCGGTCGTCGCGCGTCGACCTTTCGGCGCTGGCGCGCGTGCCGGAGGGGCCGATCGATGCGACGACGCGGGCCCGTCAGGCCGGCGATGCCGCGGCGCCGGCCGACCGGTCGCGCTCCTTCCCGTCGCGGCGTGCCGCGCCCCCCACGGCCGAGGAGCCTGCGGCGGCGACCGGGGATGCGGAGGCCGGGATCTACAAGTCCGGCGTGGTCGAGGGGATGGCCTACACGCTCTACACCGACGGCTCGATCGATGCCGAGCTGCCCGAAGGGACAACGCGCTTCGCCTCGCTCGCGGATCTGCGCGCGCATCTCGCGGCGCGCGGTCAGTAGGGGACGGTCGGTAGAGGGCGGTCAGTAGAGGGACGGGGACTACGCGGCGTTGGTCACCATCAGCGCGAACGCATAGGCGAGCGCCACCTCCTTGAGCCGGTCGAAGCGGCCGGCCGCGCCGCCGTGGCCCGCCTCCATGTTGGTGCGGAAGGCCAGCAGGTTGCGATCGGTCTTGAGGCTGCGCAGCCGCGCCACCCATTTGGCGGGCTCCCAGTAGGTCACGCGCGGATCGGTGAGCCCGGCGAGGACGAGGATCGCCGGATAGTCCTGGGGCCGCACGTTCTCGTAGGGCGAATAGGCGCGGATGGTCTCGAACGCCGCGCGATCGGCGACCGGATCGCCCCATTCGGGCCGCTCCGGAGGGGTGAGCGGCAGCGTGTCGTCCAGCATGGTGTTGAGCACGTCCACGAACGGGACCTCGGCGATGATCCCGCCGAACAGGTCCGGCCGCATGTTGGCGACCGCGCCCATCAGCATGCCGCCGGCCGAGCCGCCATGGGCGACGATCCGGCCGCGTGCGGTCCAGCGCCGCGCGACGAGGTGCTCCGCCGCCGCGATGAAGTCGACGAACGTGTTGGTCTTGCGGGCGAGCTTGCCCTCGCGGTACCAGCGCCAGCCCTTCTCGGTGCCGCCGCGGACATGCGCGATCGCGTAGACGAAGCCGCGATCCACGAGCGACAGGCGGCCGGTGTTGAAGGCGGCGGGCATCGCGTGGCCGTAGGCGCCGTAGCCGTAGAGCAGGCACGGCGCGCTGCCGTCCGGCGCGAGGTCCTTGCGATGCAGGATCGAGATCGGGACCGTCTCCCCGTCGGCGGTCGGCGCGTGCAGGCGACGCGTCACGTAGTCGGCGGGGTCGTGCCCGCTCGGCACCTCCTGGCGCTTGCGCAGCACGCGCGTGCGCGCCGCGAGGTCGTAGTCCCAGATCTCGGCCGGCGTGGTCATGGACGAGTAGCTGAAGCGCAGGCGATCGGTGACGAACTCGTAGCCCGCGTCCATGCCGAGCGCGTAGGCCTCCTCCGCGAACGCGATGATGTGTTCCTCGCCGCTGTCGAGCTTGCGCACGACGATGCGCGGCAGCCCGTCCTCGCGTTCCATCCGCACCAGCCAGTCGCGCAGCAGCATCATGCCGAGCAGGTAGACGCCCGGACGGTGCGGGATCAGGTCGCGCCAGTTCTCGCGCGCAGGCGCGGCGAGCGGCGCCCAGGCGATCTTGAAGTCCTCGGCGCCGTCCGCATTGGTCCGGAACAGGAGGGCGGGGCCGCCGAACAGGTCGGGGTGGTGCTCGACGTCGTACTGCACGCGGTTCTCGCGCGCCGCCACCGGCGCGGGAGCCGCGGCCGGCGCGGCGAGATCGACGAGCCACGTCTCCGAGGTCTCGTGATCGTGCACCGAGATCTTGGCGAACCGGCGCGACCGGGTCTCGCCCAGCGAGACGAAGAACTGCGCGTTGGCCTCCTCGTAGACGAGCGCGTCCTGCTCGGCCGGGCTTCCCAACCGATGGCGATAGACGCGGGAGGGGCGGTGATGGGCGTCGAGCCGCACGTAGTAGAAGGCGTGCGCGTCGGCGGTCCACACGACCGCGCCCGCCGCGTCCGGGACGACGTCCGCGAGGTCGACCCCGTTCTCCACGTCGCGGACGCGGATCGTGTGGAATTCCGAGCCGGTCTCGTCGGCCGACCAGGCGAGGTAGCGGTGATCGGGCGAATGGCGCGCCTCGCCGAGATGGAAGAACGGCTTGCCGGCCGCGAGCGCGTCGCCGTCGAGCAGCAGGCTCTCGGGTCCGCCGGCGCGCGGCTGCCGGCACACCAGCGGGTGCTGGCCGCCTTCGCGGTAGCGCACATAGTAGGCGTGCGGACCGTCCGGATCCGGCACCGTGGAATCGTCCTCCTTGATCCGGCCGCGCATCTCGGCGAACAGCGTCTCGACCAGGCCCTTGACCGGGGCCAAGGCGGCCTCCGCATAGGAATTCTCCGCCTCGAGATAGTCGCGGATGGCGGGATCGAGGGTCGCGGGATTGCGCATCACCTCCTGCCAGTTCGGCGCCTTCAGCCAGTGATAGTCGTCGACCAGCGCGATGCCGTGCCGGGTCGCGGTCACGGGCCGCTTGGCGGCCTGGGGCGCGGGCTGCGGAAGGGGGGCGGCGCGTTCCAGCATGGGTCTCGCTTGTCTGGTCTCGAAGTTCTCGTCCCGAGGGATTTCGGCGCGCGGGCGCGCGCGCCGCTCGCACCATCGCCGGCGCCGCGAACGGCGCGGCTGCGTCGCCTAGGGCTCGCTCGCCGGCTCGAACGTCAGCGCCGTGCCGTTCATGCAGTAGCGCAGCCCGGTGGGGCGCGGCCCGTCCGGAAAGACGTGGCCGAGATGCGCGTCGCAGCTCGCGCACCGGATCTCGGTGCGGCGCATCAGCCACGAGCGGTCCTCGTGAGCGCTGACGGCGTCCTTGTCGACCGGAGAATGAAAACTCGGCCAGCCGGTCCCGGATTCGAACTTGGCCTCGGCGGAGAACAGCGGCGCGCCGCAGCACACGCAGGCATAGGTGCCGGCGCGTTTCTCGTTCCAGTAGGGCCCCGTGAAGGCGCGCTCGGTTCCGTGCTGGCGCGTCACATGGAACTGCTCGGGCGTGAGCTGCGCGCGCCACTCGGCTTCGCTTTTCGTGACCTTGGGGCGGGTCTCGGTCGTGGAGGTCATCGGGGGTCCCCCTGGGAACGTGTCCCGGCTCGTGGGCCGCCAAGAATTAGGCATCCCGGAGGCCTTCCACAAGTCGCGTCGTGGTCGTCCGGCATGGCCACGCCCCGGGCCGGCGCCACGGTGCCAGAATTCGCGATTTCGCTGACTTGACGAAGGTGCCGGAGACTGCGCCCGGGACTATGGATTTTCTTGTCCGCAAGGTAAGGCGGAAGAAAATTTCCCGGCGAAACGTGAAATTTTCCTCCCCGGATCAATATCTTCTTGAATCGCCATGGGAACAACACTATAGAACATGTATTCGCGGTCAGCGATTCGTCGACTCTGCTGGGCGGGCGCGGGATGCGCGCGCCGGAGGTTCGGTCATTTGGTCGACCGGATCCGCAGGGGTGGATGGGACGGGCCTGCGCGGAACCGGAACAGCGTAACGGGAACCAGGATCCATGAGCGACGGCACCATTGGCGGCACCTATATCGAGCTCACGGCGGATATCGTGTCGGCCTATGTCAGCAACAATTCGGTCTCGGCGGCGGAAATTCCGGCCCTGATCAATCAGGTGCACGCGGCGCTGATGCGGGTGTCCAGCGGCCAGGCCGAAGCGCCCTCCGAGCCGCTCAAGCCGGCGATCTCGGTCAAGAAGTCGATCACGCCGGAATACATCGTCTGTCTCGAGGACGGGAAGAAGTTCAAGTCGCTCAAGCGCCATCTGCGCACGCAGTACAACATGACGCCCGAGCAGTACCGCGACAAATGGGGCCTGCCGCCCGACTATCCGATGGTGGCGCCGAACTATGCCGCCGCCCGCTCCCAGCTCGCCAAGCAGATGGGCCTCGGCCAGCAGCGCCGCCGCCGGAAATAGACCCGCTCTGCGCGGGTTTCCCGCCTGTCGCCACGCCGCGCTGCGGGCGACAGATTCAGACGTTGGCGGTGGCGAGCGCCGCGCGCGCGTCGGCCTTGATGCGTTCCACCATCGAGCGGAAGCCGTTCGAGCGTTGCGGCGTGAGGTGCTCGCGCAGCGACAGCCGCTCGAACAGGGCAACGGCGTCGGTCGCGAGAATGTCGGACGCGGGCTTGCCGGAATAGAGGGCGAGCAGGATCGCGATCAGTCCGCGCACCAGATGGGCGTCGCTGTCGCCCTGGAACCGGAGCTGCGGACCGCCGCCGCCGTTCGGGACGATCGTGGTGTGCAGCCAGACCTGGCTCGCGCAGCCCTGGACCTTGTTGCTCTCGGTGTGCAGCACCTCGGGCAACGGCTCCAGCATGCGGCCGAGCTCGATGAGATAGCGGTAGCGGTCGTCCCAGTCGTCGAGGAACGTGAAATTCTCGACGATCTCGTCGATGGGCGGCACGGTCTTGTCCATGCCGAAGATATAGGCGGATCGCCGCTCCCGGTACAGGTCGGGGAAGCCCCGGGAGGCCGAAGAAAGGAGCCGCGAGCGGACTGGCAGGGTTGCCGCTCGCGGCTTCGGCCGATGCGGCCGGAGGTGAGACACGCCTGTGCGGTCTTCTGGAGGTCCCGACCGGTGGTACGGCCGACCGGGGTGGAAGCTGGCGGCGCGATTCCGCGGGTGGCGATCAGCCGCGGCTCTTGGCGAGGGCCTCTGTCTGGGGCGCCGGTCCGCGCCAGGCCGGCGCGAGGTCGGTCGGCGTCAGCGTGTTCTGCGACGGCACCCTGGCCGCGCCGGCGGGGCCGACCGAGGCCGTATGGTCGGAGCCGAGCCGCTCGGTGAGGAATTCGTAGAGCATCTTGGCGCCGGCTTGTGCCTTGTGGCCGAGATGCGTGAGCACCTGCGAACCGACCGCGCAGGCGTCGGCCTGGCGCGAGCAGAAGTGGCGCATGTCGGAGACCGCCGCGCCCGCGGCCGAGACCGCCTCGATGGTGCCGATCTGCGGCTCTTCCGTCTTCGGCTGCGGCGTCGAGATCGGCAGCACGAGAAGAACGACGCTGAGCCAGAACGTCGTCCGCAACAGGAACATCATGACCCTGCCTCTTGTCCAACGCGGCTGTTGTGATTTCGCCGCTGTCGGAAGCAGGCTAGCAAAAGGCCTTGAAGGCGACGTTCGTGGGGTGGGATCGATTTGGTCCATATTCGCGGCAAGTTTTCCGCGAGATTTTCTAAAATTTGAATGATCCCGCGGCGGGCCCGGTCGGGCCCGCGGGGCGCGAATCCGGCTCTTGCGCGGCCCGGCGATCTCCCGGGTGCCACGATTCCGTCGCGATTCCGCCGCGCCCGCGCGGCGCGCGTCCCCTTGCGCGGCCGGCTTGCGGCAACCGACCGTTAAACATGACCGGCGAATTCGCGGCCGATGACGCAGCGAAACCCGCGTTGCCGAGCATGGCGCCGCGGCGGCGCATCCCGCCTTAGCTTTCGTTTAAGCGGCGTCTGACACAGTCCCGGCATCGGACAGGGGAGCGCGTCCGCCGTGGGCGACGTGCCGAAGAATCACGTGAGTTTGTTCGCGCAGGTCCGCGACTACGTCGACTCGCTGGTGCATCCCTCGGCGCGACGCGATGCGCTGGAGGCGGCGCGCCACCGCGTCTTCATCGCGCCGCGCCTGATCGGCGGCCTGATGGCGGTCGCCGCGCTGCCGCTCTATCTCGCGATGCGCGGCGTCCCGAGCATGCTCGAGGGATTCGTCCTCGCCTGGCTGGTCGCGCCGGTCCTGATCGCGGTCTTCCTGTCCCGCACGGGGCGCTACGATGCCGCGCACGTGCTCTCCTCGGTCTCGCTCATCGGCCTCGTCGCCGCGGTCGCGACGGAGACCGGCGGAATCGCCTCCTTCATGGCGGTATGGCTGGCGATCGTGCCGCTCGAAGCCGCGCTCTCGGCCTCTCGCCGCGTCGTGATCGCGGTCTCGGCGATCGCGCTTCTCGCCGTCGCCCTGCTGTTCGGCCTCGGTCACGTCGGCCTGCTCGCGCCCGTGCATGCGGGCGCCGACGCCACGATGCTGGCGGCGCTGGGCCTCACGTCGGCGCTCCTCTACGCGGCCGGCCTCGCGCTCGGTGCCGTGTCGCTCGCGCGCACCTCATCGCGCCTGCTCGGCGCCGAGGAGGATCGCTACCGGCTGCTCGCGCGCAACATGACCGACGTCATCGTGCGCCACGGCCGCAACGGCGCCGTGAAGTTCGCCTCCCCCGCCGCCGAGGCGGTGTTCGGCGTGCCGCCGCGGCGCCTCCTCGGCCACGGCATCTTCGACCGCGTCCACGTCGCCGATCGCCCCGCCTATCTGACGGCGCTCGCCGAAGCGGCGCGCGGCGCCGACCGCGGGCTCGAGTTCCGCATCCGCCACGAGAGCGACGAGGGTCCGGCTTTCGTCTGGGTGGAGATGCGCTGCCGGCCGCTCGATGCCGAGGGCGCGTCGCGGGACCCGGAGCACCGCGAGCTGGTCGCCGTGATCCGCGAGGTCACCGAGCGCAAGCTCCAGGAGCAGGCCGTCGAGGCGGCGCGCAACGAGGCGGAGCGCGCCAATGCCGAGAAGACCCGCTTCCTCGCCACCATGAGCCACGAGCTGCGCACGCCGCTCAACGCCATCATCGGCTTCTCCGACATGCTGGCGAACGAGGAGCTGATGCAGCTCGACGCCGCGCGCCGGCAGGAATATGCCAAGCTGATCGGCGACTCGGGCCTTCACCTGCTCTCGGTGGTGAACGGCATCCTCGACATGTCGAAGATCGAGAGCGGCAATTTCGAGATCACCCCCGAGCCGTTTCCGCCGGCGCCCGTGGTCGGCGCCTGTTGCGACATGATGGCGCTCCGGGCGCAGGAGGCCGGCATCGAGCTCGTCTGCCGCGTCGATGCGAGCCTGCCCGAGATCGTCGCCGACAAGCGCGCCGTCAAGCAGGTGCTGATCAATCTCCTCTCCAACGCCATCAAGTTCACGGGCCGCGACGGTCGCATCACCGTGAGCGCGCAGGCCGATCGCGACACCATGACGTTCACGGTCGAGGACACGGGCATCGGCATCGGCGAGGCGGACCTCGCGCGCGTCGGCGATCCGTTCTTCCAGGTCCGCACCGCCTACGACCGGCCGCACGACGGCACCGGTCTCGGCCTCTCGATCGTGCGCGGACTGGTCGGGTTGCACGGCGGCCGGCTCGAGCTGACGAGCCGCGTCGGCGCCGGCACCCGCGTGGTGGTGACCCTGCCCCTCGACTGCGAGAAGGGCGGCAGTGTCGAGCCGCCGTCCACCGTGGCGCGCCTGCCGGTCGCACCGGCGGACGCGGGACCGCCGGACATCAAGGTGAAGAAACGTGCCTAGAGCGAGAACGGCCGCGGCCGGCTACGACGACGAGAGCGAGGAGACCGGGCTGCGTGCCGCGCTCGCGCGCGCCTTCGGCGGCAACCCGGTCGATTCCATCGCCCTGTTCGTCGCCGTGCTGGCGGCGGTCGCGGTGCTGGTCAACGCGCTCTATCTCCAGCCCGGTCCCCATCCGGCGCCCATCTTCACGATCAAGCCGCGCCCCGTGGTCTCGACCGAGCCCGCCCCGGCGCCCGCGAGCGCGCGACCGGGCGATCCCATCTCGGCCCTCCTGGGCGAGCCGCCGGCCGCCCGGCCGCGCGCGGCCGTCGTCATGGACATCCAGCGCGAGCTCGCCCGCCGCGGCCTGTTCGACGGGCCGCCCGACGGGGTGCTCGGGCCGAAGACCGATGCCGCGATCCGCGATTTCGTGCAGGCGGCGGGGCAGAAGACGGGCGCGGAGCCGAGCGAGGAGCTCCTGCGCGCGATCGCGAGCTCCTCCGTCCGCAAGCCGGCCGCCGCGACGCCGGCGCCGACCGGGCGCAGCGATCCGATCGCCCCACTGATCGCCCCCTCGGCGCGCGTGCTCGCGGTGCAGCGCGCGCTCAGCGACTACGGCTACGGCCCGCTCAAGGCGACCGGCCTCTACGGCCCCGAGACCGTCAAGGCGATCGAGAAGTTCGAGCGCGACCGCAAGCTGCCGGTGAGCGGCCAGATCTCGCCGCGGCTCTTGCGCGAGCTGGCCGCCGTCACGGGTCGTCCGCTGGAATAGCCTGCGCGAGATTCGCCGGGGATCAGCGATGCGCCTGAAGAGCGGGATCTGGGTGGCCGCCTATCTGCGGCGCTGCGCGATCGAGGGCGCCGCGGCCGTCCTGCGCCGGCGCGGCGCCGAGGAGGCCGGTGCGATCTTCATCAAGGTGAGCCGGCTCGACGGCACCGCCGATCTCTACGGGCCCGCGCCGCAATCCGCCTTCGACGAGGCGCGTCCGGCCGACCGCGCCTTCGTGCAGTGCCTGCGCGAGGCGCCGGCACCCGAGGCGGACGTGGAGGCCTATCTGGCGCGCCAATTCCGCTTCGATCCCGACCTGTGGGTGATCGAGGTGGAGGACCGTTCGGGCCGCCATTTCCTGGATCAGGTGGTGCGCTGACGCGTGCCGAACACCGCGTCGCGCAGCGGCAGCTGCCGGCGCGTCTCCGGTGCGCCCGGCCGCCGCGCCGCCGG
>PQAH01000052.1 GCA_003105195.1 Bradyrhizobiaceae bacterium | reverse complement strand
ATCGTGGTGGACGACGCCATCATCGTGGTCGAGAACGCCGCGCACCACATCGACAAGGGCGAGCCGGCACCGCGCGCGGCCGCGCGCGCCATGGACGAGCTGTTCGGCCCGATCATCGGCATCACGCTGGTGCTGATGGCGGTATTCCTGCCGGCCGCGTTCCTGCCCGGGCTGACGGGGCGCATGTACGCCCAGTTCGCCCTGGTGATCGCGGCCACCGCGCTGATCAGCGCGATCAATGCCGCGACCCTGAAGCCGACCCAGTGCGCGCTGTGGCTGCGCCCCTCGGTGCCGCCCGCGCGGCGCAATGCGTTCTACCGGGGCTTCAACGCCGTCTATGGCCGGCTGGAGGGCGTCTATGTGCGCCTGATGGGCCGCATGGTCGCGCGCAGCGCGCTCATGGCGGCGCTCGCGCTCGCGGTCGTCGCCGTCGCGGGCTACGGGCTCGCCCGCATCCCGACCGGCTTCCTGCCGATCGAGGACCAGGGCTTCATGCTGGCAGCCGTGCAGCTCCCCGACGGCGCCTCGCTCGAGCGCACCCAGAAGGCGCTCGACCAGGTGTCGCAGATCGCGCGCGCGACGCCGGGCGTGGAGCGGGTCGTGACCGTCGGCGGCGTCTCGGCGCTCGACAACAACGCCTCGCTGGCGAGCGCCGGCGTCGCCTATATCGTGCTCAAGCCCTGGAGCGAGCGCGGCAAGGGACAGGACCTGCGCTCGCTGTTCGAGGGCCTCAACCGCGCCATGGACGCCGTGATGGACGCGCGCGTGCTGGTGCTGCCGCCGCCGCCGATCCAGGGCATCGGCAACGCCGCGGGCTTCACCATGCAGCTCGAGCTGCGCGACGGCAGCTTCGACTTCGCCAAGCTGCAGGCGATCACCGAGTCGACGATCGCGGCCGCCCGGTCGCAGACCGGCCTGCAGCGCGTCGCCTCGCCGTTCCGCGCCAATGTCCCGCAATACCGGGTCGACGTCGATCGCGTGAAGGCGCAGGCCCTGCACGTGACGGTCGACCAGGTGTTCTCCGCGCTCGCCTCCTATATCGGCTCGAGCTACGTGGTGCAGTTCAATCGCTTCGGCCGCACCTTCCAGGCCTATGTCCAGGCCGATTCCCGGTTCCGGCTGCGGCCCGAGGACGTCGGCAATCTCGCGGTGCGAAACCAGAAGGGAGAGATGATCCCGCTCGGGACGCTGGTCGAGATCGTGCCGGTGGCGGGCCCCGCCCTGATCAGCCTCTACAACCTCTATCCGGCTTCCACCGTGATCGGCATGCCGGCGGCGGGCTTCTCCTCGGGCGAGGCGCTGCGGCTGATGGAGGAGATCGCGGCGCGCATCCTGCCGCCGGGCGCGGGCTACGAGTGGACCGCCATGTCCTACCAGGAGAAGGCGCTCGGCCATCAGATGTATCTCGCCTTCGGCCTCGCCCTCCTGCTGGTCTACCTGGTGCTCGCCGGCCAGTACGAGAGCTGGTACGCGCCGGCCGCCATCATCCTCTCGGTCCCGCTCGCCCTGGTCGGGCCGGTCTCGGTGCTCACGGGGCTCGGAATCGACAACAACCTCTACGTCCAGATCGGCCTGATCCTGCTGATCGCGCTCGCCGCCAAGAACGCGATCCTGATCGTGGAAGTGGCGCGGGAGCTGCGCGTCCGGCACGCAAGGCCGATCCTCGAGGCCGCGGTGGAGGCCGCCCGGGCGCGGTTCCGGCCGATCCTGATGACCTCTTTCGCCTTCATCCTCGGGGTGGTGCCGCTGGTGCTCGCGACCGGGGCCGGCGCGAGCGCGCGCAAGTCGATCGGCATCACGGTCTTCACCGGCATGATCGCCTCGACCTGCCTCGCGGTGCTGTTCGTGCCCTCGCTGTTCGTGGTCGTGCAGCGCTTCGAGGAATGGGTCCGCCGCCGGGGCGGCGCCGCGCAGCGGGCCGCCGCGGAGTGACGGAGCAAAGGGCCGCACTGCGAAAGCCGCCATGGCCCTTGATTGTGCCACCGGGGGTATTGGCATAATCAGCGTGATCGCAACGGATCGCGCCGTCCGCGGCGCGCAGGACGGCGCAAGAACCCGAGGGGAAACGCCATGGAACGCATCTGGCTCAAGAGCTATCCGGCGGGCGTGCCGGCCGAGATCGACCCGGGCCAATACGAATCGGTCGTGGCGCTGCTCGAGGAGAGCTTCGCCAAGCATCGCGACCGCAGGGCCTTCATCTGCATGGACAAGGCGCTGACCTACGGACAGGTCGACGAGATGTCGCGCGCCTTCGCGGCCTACCTGCAGGGCAGCGGGCTCAAGCAGGGCGACCGCGTCGCCCTGATGATGCCGAACGTGCTGCAGTATCCGATCGCGACCGCGGGCGTGCTGCGCGCCGGCATGACGGTCGTCAACGTCAACCCGCTCTACACGCCGCGCGAGCTCGAGCACCAGCTGATCGACTCGGGCGCGGAAGCGATCGTCATCCTGGAGAATTTCGCCTCCACGCTCGAGAAGGTGATCGGTGCGACCCGGTTGAAGCACGTCGTGGTCGCCAGCATGGGCGACCTGCTCGGCTTCCCCAAGGGGGCGATCGTCAACCTGGTGGTGCGGCGCGTGAAGAAGTTGGTGCCGGCCTATTCGCTGCCGGGCGCCACGAGCTTCAACGCGGCGCTCGCAGCCGGACGCGGCAAGACGCTGCACACGCGCAAGATCGGCCCCGCCGACGTCGCCTTCCTGCAGTACACCGGCGGCACCACCGGCGTCTCCAAGGGCGCGACGCTGACCCACCGCAACATCGTCGCCAACGTGCTGCAGAACGACGCCTGGCTGCAGCCGACCTTGAGCAAGGAGCCGCGGGTCGAGCAGCTCTTCGTCGTCACGGCGCTGCCGCTCTATCACATCTTCGCGCTCACGGCCTGCTTCCTGCTCGGCGTGCGCGCCGGCGGCGTCTCCCTGCTGATCCCGAACCCGCGCGACATCCCGGGGCTGATCAAGGAGCTCTCGAAATACGAGATCCACGACTTCAAGGCCGTGAACACGCTGTTCAACGCGCTGCTCAACCATCCGGACTTCGGCAAGATCGACTTCTCCAAGCTGAAGATCTCGGTCGGCGGCGGCATGGCGGTGCAGAAGGCGGTCGCCGACCGGTGGGTCAAGGCCACGGGCTGCGCGATCGCCGAGGGCTACGGGCTCTCCGAGACCTCGCCCTCGCTCACCTGCAATCCGGGCGACGTGAAGGAGTTCACGGGCACGATCGGCCTGCCGTTCCCCTCGACCGACATCGCGATCCGCGACGACGCCGGCAACGACATGCCGCTCGGCGAGCCGGGCGAGATCTGCGCGCGCGGCCCGCAGGTGATGGCGGGCTACTGGCAGCGCCCGGAGGAGACCGCCAAGGTGATGACCAAGGACGGCTTCTTCCGCACCGGCG
>PQAH01000051.1:17722-21850 GCA_003105195.1 Bradyrhizobiaceae bacterium | reverse complement strand
AGGCGAAGCGCGCGGCGCCGGCGGCGCCCTCCTGCTCCACCATGGCGACCGAGCAGGCCCATTCGGAACGCAGGCCTTGCGCTTCGTCGAGCCCCTCCTGCAGGTACACCGAGCGGCGGTCCGCGCGCATGCAGGCCTGGGGGAAGCGGGCGATCTCGTGCGCGAGGTGTTCGGCCGCGGCGCGGCTTTCGCCCGACGGCACCAGGCGATCGGCGAGCCCGATGCGGTAGCACTCCTCTGCCGGCACCCTGCGGCCCGTGAGAATGATGTCCAGGGCGCGGCCGCGGCCGACGATGCGCGGCAGTCGCACGGTGCCGCCGTCGACCAGCGGCACGCCCCAGCGGCGGCAATAGACGCCCATGAAGGCCGTCTCCTCCATCACGCGCAGGTCGCACCAGAGCGCGAGCTCCATGCCGCCCGCGACCGCGGGGCCTGCGATCGCGCCGATCACGGGCTTGGAGAGCTGCAGTCGCGACGGCCCCATGGGGCCGCGCGGCACCGGACCACCGGCCGGGAAGTCGAGCGCCGAGAGGGGGTGCGCCGTGCCGCGCAGGCTCGCGGCGTATTTGAGGTCGAACCCCGCGCAGAATGCCCCGCCCGCGCCCCAGAACACGGCAACCGACTGAGCGTCATCACGGTCGAAGGCGAGGAAGGCCTCGGTCAGCGTCTCGGCGCTCTCCGGGTCCATGGCGTTCTTCGCCTCCGGGCGATCGTGAATGATCGTCGTGACCGGCCCGTCGCGCTCGATGCGGATCGTCATGTCCCCTCCTCCGGGCGTTCGCTGCGCGGAACCCCGCGGGCCCCTCGCGCATTGTCGGATGCCTGATTCTTAGCGATGCGGCAGGCCGCAAGCGAGGACCCCATGACGGACAGATTCGACCCGGCGAAGACAGCCGTGTTCTGGTGGCCCGGCCTCGCATTCGCCTCCGTGGCGCGCCTGATGGACGAACGAGCCGCGGCCGCGGTGGAAGGCGCCGTGATGGCGCAGCTGGAGCTCGCGCGCCAGCTCACCTGCATGGCCATGGGCCGCGCCGCGCCGCTCCAGGCCGCGCAGGCCGTCGCCATCGCGGCGATGAAGCCGGCGCTGCGGCGGCGCAGGCCGCAGTAGCGCTCGGCCCACCGCACGTCATCCCGGGCGAGCGAGCGCCACCCGGAAGCCGTGGCCGCGGCGTCATGATGCGGATTCGCAGGGGTTGTGGATCCCGGTCTCGCCCAGCGCCCGGCCGGGATGACGCCCGCGCGACCTTCAGCCGCTCAGCCCCGTCGCCCCGTCGATCACCATCATCGACGCGGTCATCAGTGCGGTCTGCTTGGCAGGCATGCCGTCGGTCTCGGCGAACACCTCGCCCAGGCACACCATGAGCTTCTTGCCGGGGCGCACGACGCGGCCGCGGGCGAGGAAGCGCTGGCCCTGTCCCGGGGCGAGCAGGTTGAGCTTGAACTCCGTGGTGAGCACCGCGGCATCGGGCGGCATCAGCGACAGGGCCGCGAAGCCGCAGGCCGTGTCGACGATCATGGCGGTGATGCCGGCATGCAGGAAGCCGTGCTGCTGGGTGAAGCGCGGATCGAAGGGAATCACGATCTCGACCTCGCCGGCGCGCACGTTGCCCAGCTTCGCGCCGATGGTCGCCATGGCGTTCTGGCGCGCAAAGCTCTCGCGCACGCGTGCTTCGATCTGCGGGTGGAGGTCTCTTTCCTGGCGCATGGTCCCATCCTTGAAGCCGGTGTCCCGTTTCGGAGATGATGCCCTCAGTTCAGCAATCTGACCAATACCAGCGCCAGCGACGGGAAGATCAGCACCAGCGACAGACGCATCAGGTCGGCCGTGAGGAAGGGCAGCACGCCCCGATAGATCGTGAAGAGCGGCACGTCGCGGGCGATCGAGGAGACGACGAATACATTGAGTCCGATCGGCGGCGCGGTCAGGCCGATGCCGACCACGATCAGCACCAGGATCCCGAACCAAATCCCCACTTCATCGGGGGGCAGGCCGAAGTCGAGCTTGGCGACGATCGGGAAGAACACCGGCAAGGTGAGCAGGATCATCGCCAGTTCGTCCATCACGGCGCCGAGCAGGATGTAGAAGACCATCAGCAGCAGCACCACGCCGTAGGGCGGCAGGCCGAAGCCGGCGACCAGCTCGGCCGCCTGCTCGGGCATCTGCGACAAGCCGAGGAAGGCGTCGAAGACCTCCGCGCCGAGCAGGATCGCGAAGATCATGGCCGAGGTCTCCGCGGTCTGGATCAACGCCTCCTTCAGCCTGCGCCAGCCGAGAGTGCGCTGCAACAGCGCGGTGACCAGCATCGCGATGGCGCCGACGGCGGCGCCCTCGGTGGGCGTGAACACGCCGCCATAGATGCCGCCAACGACCACGATCGCGATCAGGACCGCCGGCCAGACGGCGGCGAGAGCCAGGATGCGCTCGCGCATCGGCACGGGCGCATGGGCAGGCCCGGCCTCCGGATTGCGCCGCACCACGACGGCGATGACCAGGCAGTAGAACAGCGCGGCCAGCAGGCCCGGGATGAACGCCGCCTGGAACAGCTTGGCGATGTTCTGCTCGGTCGTGATCGCGTAGACGACCAGGATCACGGACGGCGGGATCAGGATGCCGAGCGTGCCGCCGACCGCGATGGTGCCGGTCGCGAGCGCGGGCGCATAGTGGTAGCGGCGCAGCTCGGGCAGTGCGGCGCGCGCGAAGGTCGCGGTGGTCGCGACCGAGGAGCCGCAGATCGCGCCGAAGGCCGTGCAGGCACCGATGACGCCCATCGCCATGCCGCCGCGACGGTGGCCGACGAGCCCGGAGGCCGCCTTGAACAGCGAGGTCGAAAGCCCCGAGCGCTCGGCGAGCGCGCCCATGAGAAGGAACAGAGGGATCACCGACAACGTGTAGTTGGCGAACAGGTGATAGGGCGTCGACTTCATGTAGTTGAGGAAGGTGCCGAGACCCGCGATCTGGATGTAGCCGAGGCTGCCGACGAGCAGCAGGGCAAGACCGACGGGCATGCGGATCGCGATGAGCAGCAGCATCGCGACGAAACCGAGACCCGCGAGCGCCGCGGCACTCATCGGCGGCCTCGCAGGAGGCGGCCCGCCGTCGCGAGCGCGACCATGGTCAGGAGCGCCGCCATGACGGCGCAGGCCGCGATCGCCCAGCCGACCGGCAGGCCGAGCATCATGGAGACCGTGTTGCTGCGGAACGTGTCGTAGGCGCCGACCGCGAGGCGCCAGGCGATGATGCCAGCCGCGAGCGCATAGACGAGATCCCACAACGCGTCGATGCCGTCGCGCAGGCGCGCCGGCAGGCGGCTCGTGAAGGTGTCCACGACGATGTTGCCGCGACGCCCCTGGCAGAGCGGCAGGAAGGCGAAGACGGCAAGCGCGGTGCCGATCTGCACCAGCTCGATGTCGCCCGGCACCGACCAGTTGAACAGGTAGCGCATGCTCACGCTGACCGTGACCATGATGGCGGTCACCAGCATGAGGAGGCCGCCCGCGATGGCGAGCGGCCCCGTGATGGCGGCGAGCGGCCCGCGAGCCGCCCGCTCCTCATCCCCCTCCGCCATGGAGGCCGTCAGGCCTTCTCGTACTTGGCGACGAGGCTGCGCACGGCCTCGATCAGCTTGCCGCCGTCGATCCCCTTGTCCTTGACCTGATTGGTCCAGGACTCGTGAACGGGCGCGGTGGCCTTGCGCCAGCGCGCCGCCTCCTCGGCCGAGATCTGGGTGATGGTGTTGCCGCGCTTGCGCACCATCTCCTCGATCACGACGGCCTGGTCGTCCCACATCTTGCCCGCCATGGTGGCGGCGAACTGGCCCGAATTGGCGTCGATGACCTTCTTCAGGTCGGCCGGCAGCCCCTCGTATTTGGGCTTATTCATCGCCAGGATGAAGGTCGCGGTGTAGAGGGTCGGCGAGCCGTGAATCTCGGTGTGGAACTTGACGAGCTCCTGCACCTTGATGGCGGGCACCACCTCCCAGGGGACGACGCAACCGTCGATCACCCGCTGGGCAAGCGCCTCGGGCACCTGCGGAATGGGCATCGGAATGCCATTGGCGCCGAGCGCGCGGAGGGCTTCACCTGCGAGGCGCGTCGGCGAGCGCAGCTTGAGGCCCTTCATGTCGTCCA
>PQAH01000051.1:0-17701 GCA_003105195.1 Bradyrhizobiaceae bacterium | reverse complement strand
TGGTCTTGATCTGCTTGGAGGCATGGATCACGCCATGGTCGTGCGCCCACATGCAGATCGGGTGGACCTCCTTGAACTCGTCGCGCGCATGGGTCTCGTAGAACTCCTGCATCGCCTTTGCGTTCGGCACGCCGCGCTTGGCGGCGATGAAGGGCAGCTCGAAGGCTTCCGCCCTGGGGAAGCGCCCGGGGGTCGATCCCGGCAGGGTCCACACGATATCGGCGACGCCGTCGCGCGCCTGGTCGTAGAGCTGCGGCGGCGTGCCGCCGAGCTGCATCGACGGGAAGATGTCGATCTTGATGCGGCCACCGGACTCGGCCTCGACTTTCTTGGCCCAGGGCGCGAGCAGCCTGGCATGCCCGTTCGCGACCGGAGGCAGGAAGTGATGCATCTTCAGCGTCACTTGCGGCGCCTGGCCCCAGGCGACGCGCGCGACGGCGGGCGCCGCGACCGCGGCCCCGGCGAGCTTCAGCCATTGGCGGCGAGCCAGTGTCATCATTGCCCTCCCAGGATTTCTCGCGAGCCCAACCGGGCACGCTGTTTTGAAATTGGGACGACCCTAGTTGCGCGAGCAACCAAGGTCAAACGCGGCAGGGCCGACAGTCGGTCAAGCCGCTCTCCGATGCGGCTACCAACACCATGCGGCCCGCGGCAAGATGCAAGATTCGGGAAACGCTGGAATATTCGAGCGCATGAAGGGCGGCGTGCGCTCAGCGTTCGTGACGGTGGCCAAGGCCATGATGATGATGGCCCTCGTGCTCGTGGTGCGCACAGTGATCGCCGTGGGCATGGCCGGGATGGACATGCGGCGCATAGGCGCCGCCTTCGGGATCGAATGGCGCCTCGATGGGCGCGATACGCGCACCGAGCCGCACGAGCATCCTCTCCAAGGCAGAGTCCGGTCGCAGGCGCAGGCGATTGGGCAGCACCTGCACGGGGACGTGGCGGTCGCCGAGCGCCCAGGCGATCCGCGCAAGCGCGACGAGGTCGGCGGCCCGCACTTCGAGCAGCGGCTCGGGCTCGGCGACCACCTCGATGCGCCGCCCGTCGTCGAGCTCGAGTGCATCGCCCATGCGCAGGAGCACCGGCTCGGGCAGATCGAGCGCAAGCCGCAGCCCCTGACGGGTGATCACCTCGCCGCGCTGCACCTGCCGCTCCCGGGGAGCGAGCAGCACGCTGTCCGTCCCCCCTGCTCCTGCCCCGGCCCGAACCACGCGCATGACGCGATGCATCGAATTGCTCCCCTTGGGGCAAGCCCTTGTGATCCTGATCGGAGGTTCAGGTTCAGATCGAAACGATATGCCGCCGCGGGCGGTCGAAGTCGACCCGCGACGCGGGCCACGCGCCGAGCCGGGACGGGGTTGCCGCTCCGCGCTCGGAAGCAGGTTTCGGTTCGGCAGCTTCACATGCGGCTTCAAGGGAAGCGAAAATCCGGAGTCGCGACGGACGCTTGGCGGCGGACGCAAAGGCCGCGCTTCAGTTCAGCCGGGCCGGCCGTTCCGCGTCGGCCGGCGCGGCCGCACTGCCGGCGATCGGCGGCGCCTCGGCGGAAGCGGGCTCGGCAGGCGCTGCCGCCGCGGACTGCCGCAAGTAGTTGCGGTAGGACATCCAGCCGAACGGCAGAAGCCCCAGATAGACGAGCGTGCCGACGGTGAGCACCTCCCACGTGTAGCCGATCAAGAGGCCGAAGAAGAGGACCGCCACGACGAAGATCGGCAGCACCATCTCGCGCGGAACCCGGGTGCCGATCTTCTTGCCCGAGAACACCGGGAGCCGCGACACCATCAGGAACGCGATCGCGAGCGTGAACAGGAAGGTGGCGACCGGGAGCTTGGGCACGCCGAGGAAGGCGAGATAGATCGGCAGCAGCACCACGATGGCGCCGGCGGGGGCCGGGATGCCGGTGAAGAAATTGCCCGCCCAGGCCGGCCGGTTCGGGTCGTCGATCATGACGTTGAAACGGGCGAGCCGGAGCGCCGCGCAGATCGCGAATACCATGGCGGCGATCCAGCCCGCGGTCTTGAGGTCCTGCAGCACCCAGAAGTAGAGGATCAGCCCTGGAGCGACGCCGAAATTGACGAAGTCGGCCAGGCTGTCCAGCTCGGCTCCGAAGCGCGAGGTGCCGCGGATCATGCGGGCGATGCGGCCGTCCACCGCGTCCAGCATGGCTGCGAAGACGATGGCGTACATCGCAAAATCGAGCCGGCCCTCGATGGCGAGCCGGATCGCGGTCAGCCCGGCGCAGAGCGCCAGGAGGGTGATCAGGTTCGGAACCAGCACGCGCACCGGCACCGGGCGGAAGCGCCGGCGCCTGGGCTCGTTGCGGTCGGGCTCGAAGGGCGGGAACAGCATGACAGGAATATAGCCATGCGCCCGCCCCTGCGCCATGGGAGATCAAAGCGGCCGCGCAACGCGGGATCAGTGCAGGTCCCGAGCCCGGAGGAACCGCACGACCCGTTCGGCGGTGGCGACCGGAAGCTCGCGGAAGGCCGCGAGCGCCTGGGCGGGATCGCGCGCGACCCCGCGCCGACGACGTCGGCGCATGCGCAACACCGCCGAAAAGGCGCCCAGGTTGAACCCGGCTGCGCGGCACATGACGGTGACGGGCTCCTCGGAAGGCGCGAACATGGCGCGGACCACGGGTTCCGGCGTCAGCCGCGTTCGCCGGGCAATGAGCTCGGTCACCGCGACGGCCGCGTCGGAGTCGGCCAGCTCGGTCACGATCTCGTCGAGGCTGGCGGTTCCGCGCGCCACCTGGTCGAGGAGCATGTCGAGCGGACGCCCGGGCACGGCCGGCAGCAGGCTGTCGGGCGCCGCGTCGAGCCCCTCGGCGATGCGCGCAATCATCGGGCCGCCGATCATCGGGATCAGGCGCTCCACGATCGTCTCCGGAAGGTCGGCACGCGCGGCCAGCCGGTCGCGCAGGATCGTGTTCACTTCCGCGCGGTCGGCGAGCTTCACGAAACCCGTCGGCGAGAAGCGAGCCCCGTCATTGCCGGCCACCCGGATCGCCACCCGGTCGTCGCCGCGCACGACCAGGACATCGGTGACCCGCTCGCCGAGCCGCGCGCGCCCCGCAATCGCGGCGAGATGCTCCTGGGAGAGCTCGCGGGCGAGCCGCTCGAGCTCGTCCTCGGCGAGCGCCGGCGAATTGGCCAGGATCGGCTCTGCCACCAGGATCTCGTCATTGGCGAGCCGCAGCAGCACGACCGGCGGCGGGTGCCGCGCGAGCGCGAGCCGGGCCGCGAGCTCCGCCCGCGGCCCGGGCCCGACCTCGGCCATGACCATGCGCATGATCTCGTCGAACAGCGACAGCTCGACGGCTGCATGCTGCCCCTCGCCGAGAAGAAAGCAGTCGGCCACCGACTGCAGCAGTGCGGCCCGCTTGTCGGTGCCGCGCTCGCGGGCGAGGCTTTCGAGGGAATGCAGCGTGATCGTCATCGCGGACCTGTCCTGGCCCGCGAGGTTAAGGAGCCGTGCAGTGGATTCCGCTAATTGAAGCAATGGAACCAGGTTAGCAGGGGTTAACACCTGTGGCCGTGGGCGGAAGGGTTGAGGAAG
This sequence comes from Bradyrhizobiaceae bacterium, assembly GCA_003105195.1. GTDB lineage: Bacteria > Pseudomonadota > Alphaproteobacteria > Rhizobiales > Xanthobacteraceae > FEB-22. Next base: position 14,140 of record PQAH01000051.1, on the reverse strand, counting down.
CATTGCCGCGATCGTGGAGTTCCGGCCGCCTCGGCCGGTCCGGGCGCCTCGGCGACCTCATGGTCGCCGTCCCGGCATGTCCTTGCGTCGTTCCAGACTGCCGTTCGTCCCGCCGCCCCCGGCGATCGTCGGCGTTTGACATTCGGCGCCGAACGCATAGCTTGTCGTCATGTTGCGCTTCGCGGCTTTTCAACGTGGCCTGTCTCGTGCGGGCAATTTGATCGCGGGCACTTAGCCCGGGTTCGGCGTCGCCTCGCGCGAACCCGGGATCAGGACGAGGGAACGCTTGCGCGGCCCCGCGTGCCTTGAACGAGGCGTACCAGCTTCATCACAGCAGCGGTTCCAGGCGCGCCGGAGGCAGCCGGGGCGGCATTCGAATTCCAGGAGACAAGGCATGACCATGAACAGCGCCGCTGCAGGCGCCCCGCGCGCAAAGCCGCGCATCACGCTCTCGGCCGCGGACCATGAGCGCCTGACGGCGCTCGCCAATGCTGCCATGACCAACATGCCGGAGCTCGCCGGCGAGCTTGCCGACGAGCTGGGACGCGCCGACGTGCTCACCGACGGCGCCACGCCCACGGATACGGTGTGCATGAACAGCGAAGTGGAGTTCCGCGACGAGCGCACCGGCAAGGTCCAGACCGTGACGCTCGTCTATCCGGACCAAGCAGACATTCTGCAGGGCAGGATTTCCGTGCTCACGCCGGTCGGCACCGCATTGATCGGCTTGGCGACGGGCGCTTCCATCGGTTGGGAGACGCCGGCCGGGGAGCCGCGTCACCTGACGGTGCTGGGGGTCCGGCCAGGATCGTAGCATCTCAGCGCTGCTCCGGCTCCCGTTGCCGGTTCGCGCATTCCTTCTCGTGTCCCGCCTGCAATTCGAGGAGATTGTTCAATAGAGCTTGAGCTTTCTGCGCGGCGCGATCATGTCCATCGCGCCGCAGTTTTGCCAACAACGTGCGCACATGCGCGATATGTTGCTCGCCTTGTCTTATGCGAGCTTCCGTCTCCGTCAGCTGATACTTGATCTCATCTCGCTCCATGGCGAGTCAACGAAGTCCGGGGCAGCCAAGTTCCAACGGAACGCAGGGGTTGTGGTTCGTCCCCTGTTCCGTCGGCTGCGGTCGTGACGGCGCGGATGCCGCAAAAAAAAAGCCCCAACCGTTGGGACGGTCGGGGCCGATACGCCTGAGCCGGCACGAGGGGAACGGGGGGAAGGGGCTGCCGGCCGAAGCGAACGCCCTGTCAACGGAGCGCCGCCGGAAAGGTTCCACGCCCGGACAGGGAATTCCAGCTGCGGACAGGCCGGGACAATCCCGGCCACGGCGAGACCGGCGATGGCGACGCTCAATCCACCCGATAGGTCATCGCCCGGTCCGGGGCGCGCAGGTCGGCGATCACGGTCTCGCCCGCATGGGCGGTCTGGCCCTCGGCGACCAGCGGCTTGGTGCCCTCGGGAAGGTAGACGTCGAGGCGCGAGCCGAAGCGGATCATGCCGAAGCGTTCGCCGGCTCCGATCGTCCGGCCGGTCTCGACCCAGCAGACGATGCGGCGCGCGATCAAGCCCGCGATCTGCACCACGCCGATACGGCCGTTCGGGGTCGCGATCACCAGCGCATTGCGCTCGTTGTCCTCGCTCGCCTTGTCGAGGTCCGCATTGATGAACTTGCCGGCCGTATAGAGGATCCGCTCGATGCGGCCGCTCGCGGGGCTGCGGTTCACATGGCAGTCGAACACGCTCATGAAGATCGAGACGCGCGGCAGCGGCCGCGCGCCGAGCTCGAGGCCCGCCGGCGGCACCGCATAGGTGACGCGACTCACGCGCCCGTCGGCGGGCGAGACCACGAGCCCGTCGGCGATCGGGGTCACGCGCGGCGGGTCGCGAAAGAAATAGATGCACCAGACCGTGAGCGCGAAACCGATCCAGCCGAGCGGAGACCAGAGCCAGAACAGGACGAGGCTCGCGAGCGCGAAGGCGCCGATGAAGGGATAGCCCTCGCGATTGATCGGCACGAATTGCGAGCGGATGGACTCGATGATGGACATGGAGGTTTCCGGGTCTATTCGGCGGCATCCGCCGGGAGCGCGGGCGGGGCCGGCGCCGTCAGGGCGTCGTCGACCGGCGGCGGATTGCGGTTGGGCGCGGCGGCGGCCTCCTCCATGCGGGCGAGGCGCTCGCGCGCTTCCTCGGCTTCGCGCTGCCGGTTCCACATCGAGGCATAGAGGCCATTCTTCAGGAGCAGCTGGTGGTGCGTGCCGCGCTCCGCGATGGCACCCTGGTCGAGCACGATGATCTCGTCAGCGCCGACGATGGTGGACAGGCGGTGCGCGATGACCAGCGTGGTGCGGTCCTTGGACACGCGCTCGAGGGCGTCCTGGATCTCCTTCTCGGTGTGGCTGTCGAGCGCGGAGGTCGCCTCGTCGAGCACCAGGATCGGCGGCGCCTTCAGGATGGTGCGGGCGATGGCGACGCGCTGCTTCTCCCCGCCCGAGAGCTTGAGGCCGCGCTCGCCGACCTCGGTCTCGTAGCCCTTGGGCGACGTGCGAATGAAGGCGTCGATCTGGGCGAGCCGCGCCGCCTCCTCGACCTCCGCGTCGCTCGCGTCCCAGCGCCCGTACCGGATGTTGTAGCGGATCGTGTCGTTGAACAACACCGTATCCTGCGGAACGATGCCGATCGCAGTGCGCAGCGATCCCTGGGTGACGTCGCGCACGTCCTGCCCGTCGATCAGGATGCGGCCGCCGGTCACGTCGTAGAAACGGAACAGGAGGCGCGAGAGCGTGGACTTGCCGGCTCCGGACGGGCCGACGATCGCGACGGTACGGCCGGCCGGCACCTCGAAGTTCAGACCCTTGAGGATCGGTCGCGCCGGCTCGTAGGCGAACTCGACGTTCTCGAAGCGGATGGCGCCCTTCCCGATCGCGATCGGCGCGGCGCCCGGCCGGTCCTCGATCTCGGGCTCGCGCCCGAGGATCGAGAACATGATCTCGATGTCGGTGACCGCCTGCTTGATCTCGCGATAGACCATGCCCATGAAGTTCAACGGCTGATAGAGCTGAATCATCATGGCATTGATCATCACGAAATCGCCGACCGTGTTGGTGCCGGCGCGGATGCCGAGCACCACCATCGCCATCGCGGCGGTGAGGCCGAGCGTGAAGATCACGGCCTGCCCGGCATTGAGCACGGCGAGCGAGGTATAGGCCTTCACGCTCGCGTCCTCGTAGCGCTCCATGGAGCGGTCGTAACGTCGCGTCTCGCGATCCTCGGCGACGAAGTATTTCACGGTCTCGTAGTTGAGCAGCGAGTCTATGGCCTTGGTGTTGGCGTCGGTGTCGCTGTCGTTCATCTTGCGGCGGATGCCGATGCGCCACTCGGTGGCCTGGTAGGTGAACCCCATGTAGAGGGCGACCGTGACGAGGATCACTACCACGTAGCGCCAGTCGAAGACATAGAGGAGCACGCCGACGATCAGCAGCAGCTCGACGATGGTCGGAACGAGCTGCAGGATCACCATGCGGACGATGATCTCGATGCTATTGCGTCCGCGCTCGAGCACGCGCGTGAGCCCGCCGGTCTTGCGCTCCAGGTGGAAGCGCAGGGAGAGCCGGTGCATGTGCTCGAAGGTGAGGATCGCGAGGCGCCGGACCGCGTGCATCGAAACCTTGGCGAACAGGCCGTCGCGCAGCTGCGTGAACAGCGCCATCAGCACGCGGGTGCCGCCATAGGCGACCGTGAGCGCAACCGGCGCGGCCAGCACCCAAAGCATCCAGGTCGGACCCGCCTCGGTCCGGTTGTCGCCGGTCAGCGCGTCCACCGCCCACTTGAACGTGAAGGGCACCGCGATGGTCGCGAGCTTGGCGAGGACGAGCAGCAGCATGGCGAGGACCACGCGTGCCTTCAGGTCGCGCCGGTCGCTCGGCCAGATATAGGGCCACAGGTGCACGAGGGTGGAGACGAGCTCCCCGCGGTCGGCGGACACGCGCTTGGCGCTCGGGGCGAATTCGGTCATGCGGCCTGATATAGGCGGTTCGCGCCACGGTTTCACCTGCCACAGGGGCGGTTTTCCGGCGCAGGCCGCGGCTTGACGCTCCGGGAGAGCGGTGCCACATCGAACGCCATGACTGCGATTCAGTCGATCTGCGTCTATTGCGGCTCCAGCCCCGGAACCGACCCCGCTTTCGTCGAGACGGCCCGGCGTTTCGGCCAGATTCTGGCGGAAAACCGGATCGGGCTCGTCTACGGCGGCGGGTCGACCGGCCTCATGGGGGCGGTCGCCCGCGCGGTCGCGGACCACGGCGGACGGATCACGGGCATCATCCCGGAATTCCTGACCCAGAAGGAAGTGGCTTTCCGCGGCGCCCAGGAGATGATCGTCACGCGCGACATGCACGAGCGCAAGCGCGTGATGTTCGAGCGCGCCGACGCCTTCGTAGCCCTGCCGGGCGGCATCGGCACGCTGGAGGAGCTGATCGAGCAGCTGACCTGGGCGCAGCTCGGTCGGCATCGCAAGCCCGTGCTGATCGCCAATATCAAGGGCTTCTGGGACCCGCTCTGCGCCCTCCTCGAGCACATGCGCGGCCTCGATTTCATTCATTCCCAGTCCGCGTTCAACCTGCTGATCGCGACCGACGTCGCGGAGGTCCTCCCCCTGCTGCAGGCCGCCGCACGCCCGCCGGACGCCGAGGAGCGGAAGGTCGAGGCCGAGACCGTCGAGCGGATGTGAGTCAGCGCGTCAGCCGGTAGCTGCCGTCCGGTGCCTCGCGGCCTTCGAGCACGGCGGCGGCCAGATCGCGTGCCACTCGCCGGGCGACCGGGAGCCGAAAGTGCAGCGCGTCCCAATAATTGCTCTCATCGCGGGTAAGCCGCGAAGCGATCCGCCAGTCGACCACGCGGGCGTCGCGCCGGCGGGCGATCGTTTCGATGCGGTCCTTGCATTCCGCTTCGACCTCGGCTCCGGACGAGCCGGGAAGCGGCTGGACCGCGACATGAACCGGCATGTAAGCCAGGACCTTCAGCGTCGCCGGCGGCAATCGGGCCAGCATGTCGTCGAGCCACGCCAGGGCCGGCAGTCTGAGCGAGCGCCGTCGCTCCGCAGACCATGCGACCGGCGGGCCGGCAAGCTCGCGGGGGCGCGGGCGCCCGTCCTCGTCCCAGACCCTGTGGCGCGCGCGCTCCGCATCATAGATCTCCTCGGGCGGCACGAAGACCTCGAAGCCGTCGCCGCGTACCCGATCCCGAATGATCCCGACCCAGGTGGCGACCAGCCGGCCGGCATGCTCCACGGTCTTCGCGTTCAGAAGATGGAGCAAATCGTTCCATGGGTTCGCGTCGTACATCCAGTGCGGGAAATCCGGATACCCGAAGCGATGGCTGGCCGCGTTGCTCTGGCACCAGACCGTGTCGAGGCCGACGATCACCACCTTCGGCGCCGGCACCTTGTCGACGAACTTGTCGAAGATCAGCTTCTGCTCCCAGGCACGCCCGCTGTTCATGGCGGCGTTGAAGAAGCGCGCGCCGAACAGGCCATTGAGCTGCTCGGGATCGAGCAGGCGTGATGTGGAGGTGCCGAGCACGATCGAATCGAAGCGGCCGCTCTGCACCATTTGCGGGTACATGTGCCGCTGGTTGATGCTGACGATGCGCCGCTCGACCGGCAGCGAGAACGGGACCACGCCGTAGGGATCGACCAGCAGGACGAACGCATAGAGGCCGGCGAGGCCGCCGAAGAAGACGCCGAGGAAGAGCGCGACGAAGCGGCGCCAGGTGACGGTGGCGGTCAGCTTCAGGTTCTCGTTGCGCCACAGCATGGGGGCTAGAACTGGAAATAGATGAAGCTCTGCGGCGCGCCCTTGCCGACCTCGAGCACGCAGACCACCGCGAGCGCGGCGGCGCCCATGGCGAGTCCCGGATGCGGCCGCAGCAGGCGGTCCTTGAGCTCGTGGGCCGAGGGCACGAGCGCGCTCACGAGCGCTGCCGCGAGCAGGAGCTTCCACTCCTGCAGCAGGCCGCCGAACCCGTGGAAACCGGCAAGCGAAATCAGCATGTCGCCCGCGGCGCCGAAGCTGGTGCTGCGGAACAGCACCCAGCCGGCCAGCACGAACAGCATGGTGATCGTCCAGGCGGCCGGCGCCGGCATCGGCCGCGCCACCTGCTGCCAGCCGCGGCAGACCACCAGCCCGAGGCCGTGCCACAGGCCCCAGGCGACGAAGGTCCAACCGGCACCGTGCCAGAGCCCGCAGAGTCCCATGGTGAGGATCGTGGCGAACACGAAGCGCGCCGGCCCTGCACGACTGCCGCCGAGCGGAATGTAGAGGTAGTCGCGCAGGAAATTGGACAGCGAGATGTGCCAGCGCCGCCAGAAATCCCGCAGATCGGTCGCGAGATAGGGCCTGCGGAAGTTCTCCGGCAGGGTCAGGCCGAACAGGAGGGCGGAGCCGATCGCCATCTCGGTATAGGCCGAGAAGTCGAGGAAGAGCTGGAACGAGAAGCCGAGCGCCGCCGACCAGGCCTGGCCGAAGTCGAGCATCTGCGCGCCCGCGCGCGCGAACAGCGGGTCGACCATTTGCGAGAGGGGATCGGCGATCAGCACCTTCTTGGCGAAGCCGACCGTGAAGATCGCGAGCCCGATGCCGATGCGCGACCAGAGCCCCTCACGCAGGGGATGGAGCGCGAACTGCGGCACCAGCTCGTTGTGCCGCACGATCGGTCCGGCGATGACGTGCGGGAACACCAGCACGAACAGCGCGAAGGGCCGGTAGGGGTAGACCGGCGCCTCGCCGCGCATGCGGTCCACCAGGTAGGAGATCAGCTGGAACGAGAAGAAGCTGATTCCGATCGGCAGGATCAGGTGCGCGCGCGGCAGGGCGGTGCCGATCAGGGCCTCGACCGAGCCGAGAAGGAAGTCGAGATACTTGAAGGTCGCGAGCGACGCGAGGTTGAGGACCACGCCCGCCACCAGGAAGCCCCGCATGCCGGTGCGCTCGTGGGCGCGCGCCAGCCACCAGGTCGCCGTGATCTGGCCGGTCACCAGGAGGATGAAGCGCGGATCCCACCACCCGTAGAAGACGAGCGAGGCGAGGATCAGGAGCCACTGGCGCCATCGCTCGGAACCCGCCGCCGCGTAGTAGAGCAGCACGACCAGCGGCAGGAACCCCAGGACATAGACCTGCGACTGGAACAGCATGCGCGCCCCCCGCCCCTGTTTCGGGGACGGCCGCGATGGCGTCAAGCCGGGACAGCCCCGACCAAGTCGCCGAGGCCCGGCCCGACGGCGACCTCACCCCTTCACGAAGGTCACGGCCTCGATGCGGTTGCCGTCCGGGTCGCGGATGAAGGCCGCGTAGTAGCCCTCGCCATGCTGGGGTCGGAAGCCCGGCACGCCGTCGGACGTCCCGCCGGCCGCGAGCGCGGCGGCGTGGAAGGCGTCGACCACCGCCCTCGAGGCGGCGCGCAGGCAGATGTGGATGCCGGCCTCGGGGTCGATCGGCGCCATGTTGGGGCGGTGGTTGAGCCAGAACTCGGAGTAGCGCTTGCCGAAGGCGACGGTCGTGGGGCGCACCTCGAGCCGCGAATAGCCGATCGCCCCGAGCACCGCCTCGTAGAAGCGACGCGCGCGGGAAAGATCTCTCACCGCGATGGAGACGTGGTCGATCATGCGGGCGCGCCCGCCTTCACGAGCTTGTAGATGATCGAATCCATGAGCGCCTGGAAGGAAGCGTCGATGACGTTTGCCGAGACCCCGATGGTGGTCCAGCGCGCGCCGGCCTCGTCCTTGCTCTCGAGCAGAACGCGCGTCACGGCACCGGTGCCGCTGTTGAGGATGCGCACGCGGTAGTCGCTCAAGGAAAGGCCCTCGATATAGGGCTGGTACTTGCCGAGATCCTTGCGCAGGGCGAGGTCGAGCGCATTGACGGGGCCGTTGCCTTCGGCGGCCGAGATCAGCGTCTCGTTGCCGACCTTCACCTTGACGACCGCCATCGCGACCGTGACCCGCTCGCCGAGCGCGTTGTAGCGCTGCTCCACCGTGACATCGAACTGCACCACGTCGAAATAGGCCGGCACCGTGCCGAGGGTGCGACGCGCGAGGAGCTCGAAGGAGGCGTCCGCGGCCTCGTAGGCGTAGCCCTTGGCTTCGCGCTCCTTGACGGTGTCGAGCAGGCGCACGACGCGCGGATCGCCGCGATCCACGGTCAGCCCGATGCGTTCGAGCTCGGCGAGAACGTTCGAGCGTCCGCCCTGGTCGGAGACGAGCAGCTTGCGGATGTTGCCGACGGCCTCGGGCGCCACGTGCTCGTAGGTCGCGGGCTCCTTCAGGATCGCCGAAGCATGAATGCCCGCCTTGGTCGCGAACGCGCTCTCGCCCACATAGGGGGCGTGGCGGTTCGGCGCGCGGTTGAGAATCTCGTCGAGCCGATACGAGGTCTGCGCGAGCGTCTTCAGCTTCTCGGGCGTGACCGCGATCTCGAAGCGATCGGCGAACTCGGGCTTGAGCTTCAGCGTCGGAATGATCGAGACCAGGTTGGCATTGCCGCAGCGCTCGCCGAGGCCGTTGAGCGTGCCCTGGATCTGGCGGGCGCCGGCGCGCACGGCGGCGAGCGAGTTCGCGACCGCCTGCTCGGTGTCGTTGTGAGCGTGGATGCCGAGGTGGTCGCCCGGAATCTCCCGGCACACCTCGCCGACGACGCGTTCCACCTCGTGGGGCAGCGTGCCGCCATTGGTGTCGCACAGGACCACCCAGCGCGCGCCCTCCTCGTGGGCCGCCCGGGCGCAGGCGAGCGCGAAACCCGGATTCGCCTTGTAGCCGTCGAAGAAGTGCTCGCAGTCGACCAGCACCTCGCGGCCCCTCGCCTTGGCGGCCCGCACCGAGTCGCGGATCGAGGCGATGTTCTCCTCGGGCGTGGTCTCGAGCGCGACGCGTACGTGGTAGTCCCAGCTCTTGGCGACGAAGCAGATGGCGTCGGCCTTCGCCTCGAGCAGGGCCGCGAGGCCGGGGTCGTTGGAGGCCGATCGGCCGGGCCTGCGCGTCATGCCGAAGGCCGTGAAGGTCGCGCCGAGGCCGCGGTCCGCGGCGAACAGCTCGGTGTCGGTCGGGTTCGCGCCCGGATAGCCGCCCTCGACATAATCGATGCCGAGCCCATCGAGCAATTCGGCGATGATCAGCTTGTCGTGCAGCGTGAAATCGACGCCGTTGGTCTGCGCGCCGTCGCGCAGGGTGGTGTCGAAGAGATAGAGACGTTCGCGGGACAAGAGAGCGACCTCAGATCAGACCATAAAGATAAAGAGCGATCAGCACGGCCGCGACGATCACCGCGATCTTGACCGCGATGTAGTAGAGCCAGTGGCGGGGGAACGGCGTGTCGGGACGCTTCATGATGATCGCTCGCTGGACAGGCGCTTTTCCATCGTCGTGTTGCCGAACCACTCGCCGCCGCGCTCGATCGTGTTGCGCCGCTGCGCCACGTAGCCGCGCCGGGCGAAGAAGTCGCGCGCGGTATCGCTCGCCTCGGTGACGAGCCTGGCGGCGCCGCGCTTCGCGGCGAGCTTCTCGAGCCCTTCGCAGAGCAGCGCGCCGACCCCCTGCCCGGCGACGGCCGGATGTACGTAGAGCATGTCCAGGTGATCGGCTCCTTGGAGGCTCGCAAAGCCGACCGGCGAGCCGTCGAGGGTGGCGACCAGAGTGAGCTGGCCGGCGAGGCGCGCCGCGAAGTCGGCCTCGTCGTCGGCCGCGGCGGCCCAGGCCTCGCGCTGCGCCTCGCTGTAGTCGTCAGCGGCCAGTTCCGCGATGCTGGCGCGGAAGATCTCTCCGAGCAGCGGCGCGTCGGCGGGCAGGAACGGCCGCAGCGCCGGCAGCGGGTGGGCGCGCGCCATCACGTCGCGACCTCCCAGGTGGTGCCGTCCTTGGAGTCGCGGATCTCGACACCCATGGCGGTGAGCTCGCCGCGGATCCGGTCGGCCTCGGCGAAGTCCTTCGCCTTGCGTGCCGCATTGCGCTCCGCGATCAGTGCTTCGACCCGCGCCGGATCGATGCCGCGCGCGACCTGCTTGCGCGCCTCCCAGATCACGGCGGTGTCGCGCATGAGCCCGAGGAAGCGCAGCGAGGTCGCGAGCTCGTCGCGCGCGAACTTGTCGCCGCCCTGCGCGAGGTTGCGGAGCGCGTGCAGCGCCGTGATCGCTTCCGGCGTGTTGAGGTCGTCGGCGAGCGCCTCGAGCACGCGGCCGGAGATCCGGTCCTCGGGCGCATCGGCGGCGGTCGCGTACCACTCGTCGAGGATCCGCCAGCTCTCCTCGAGGCCGCGCACGGTCCAGTCGGTCGGCTGGCGGTAGTGGGTGCGCAGCATGTTCAGGCGGATCACCTCGCCGGGCCAGTCGGCGAGGGCCTCGCGGATCTTGATGATGTTCCCGACCGACTTCGACATCTTGTCGCCTTCCACCTGCAGGAAGCCGTTGTGCAGCCAGAAGTTCGCCATCACGGGCCGATGGAAGGCGCAGCGCGACTGGGCGATCTCGTTCTCGTGATGGGGAAAGACGAGGTCGATGCCGCCGCCATGGATGTCGAAGGTCTCGCCGAGGTGCTTCCAGGCCATGGCCGAGCACTCGATGTGCCAGCCGGGGCGCCCCGGCGCCGCGATGCCGGCGGGGGAATCCCAGGCGGGCTCGCCGGGCCGCGAAGGCTTCCACAGCACGAAGTCCATGGGGTTGCGCTTGTAGGGCGCGACGTCGACCCGGGCGCCCGCCACCATCTCGTCGAGCGAGCGCTTCGACAGCTTGCCGTAGTCCGGCATGGCGGCGACGCTGAACAGCACATGGTCCTCGCCCACATAGGCGGCCCCGGCCGCGACGAGACGCTCGATCAGCGTCTTCATCTCCTCGATGTGCTCGGTCGCGCGCGGCTCGACGGTCGGCGGCAGGCAGCCGAGCGATTCGACGTCCTCCTTGAAGTCGCGGTAGGTGACCTCGGTCAGCTCGCGAATCGAGATGTCGCGCTCGGCGGCTCGCGCATTGATCTTGTCGTCCACGTCCGTGATGTTGCGCACATAGGTGACGTGGTCGGGCCCGTAGAAGTGACGCAGCAGCCGGAACAGCACGTCGAAGACGATCACCGGACGCGCATTGCCGATATGGGCGAAGTCGTAGACCGTCGGCCCGCAGACATACATGCGCACATGGGCCGGATCGAGCGGCACGAACGGGCGTTTCTCGCGGGTGAGCGTATCGTACAGCTTCAATTGCATCGGACACCTCGGCGTCTGGCCGGGCGTCTATCGGTCTCGATGGCGAGAAAAGACGGCCGAGCCAGCGGGACGCTAGCGAATAATCTCCCGGCAAATGCCGCAGATCGGTGACGGGCCGTTCATGGCGGCGGAGAATGGGGGGGCGCATGCCCTGCGTCAAGCATTTCGAGACCATGGAGCGCGAAATCGCGCGCCAGGATGTCACGACTTTGCCGCCAACTTGCCCCGGAAGGTCCCGATCCCATCGAAATTACGCCTGCTTAGCCGCGGACTCTCGGCATTGAACCAGGCGTCGCTTTGGGGCGACGAATTAGGGGCCGCTTAAGGGACCGCATGGTCCACTCTGGTCCGTCCGAGAGTGATTCATGAGCACGCCGCGCTGGATCCCTGCCCCCGAGCTTCGCCCCGTCGAGGCGCCCGCCGAGATGGGCCCCGGGGCGCGCGCCTTCGTGCTCCTGCCCACCCTCGAGGAGATCCTCGGCATCCCGGGCTTTGCGGCCTCGGACCCGATCATGCTCCCCGGCGCGTCACGTCCGCTCGACGGGTGGACCCTGTTCGGAACCGGCGGCTGGATCCTCCACTAGCTTTCAAGCGCGTGAGTGCCCCGCCGCTTGCGGCGGCCCGTTGCGTCCCGTAGAGACGCCCGAACGATCGGGTTGATTCTGCTCGCTTCTTCCAGGTTCGACGGCTCGGCCGATCCGATTCCCGGGTATCGGGCCGTCCTGCCGCCTGTGAAACGGTTAACACTACGCTAACGGGTTCCCTCGTAGGCTCGTGTTCCGGAGCGCGACGTAGGGGGACACCATGCGGTTGCGGTCAATGCTTGCCGGCCTCGCAACGGCCGGAATGCTCGGGTCGGGCGCTGCGGCGGAGACCCGGATCTTCATCATCGCCAACAATGCGGACGGATACGGCGTCGACCGCTGCCTCGCCAGTGGCGAAGGCTGCGGCCGGGCGGTCGCCACCGCCTACTGCCAGTCGCAGCAGTTCGACAAGGCGGTCTCCTACCGCAAGGTCGCGCGCGAGGAGATCACGGGGGCGATCCCGGCGAGGAACGACGGCTGCAAGGCCGGCGTGTGCGCCGGCTTCGTCGCGATCGAGTGCCGGCGCTAGCGCATGTTCCGGCGAAGTGGATGCCGGTTCGCCGACAAGAACGCGCGCCGAGCGAGAATCGACAGCCATTTCCGGTCCCGGAACCGGTCATGGCCGATTCCATTCGGGTGGAAATGGCTGTAGCTCCCGGTCAATTCGTCACCCAGTCTCCGCATTTCTGCACCTCCGCGCCGGTGCCCCAGGGCATGATCGGCACCGTGGAGGTGGAGTTCTTGGGCGAGCCTTCGATCAGGCGGTCCGAGTAGACCATGTAGACCAGCACGTTGCGCCTGGTGTCGCAGCCGCGCACGATCTGCATCTTCTTGAAGAACAGCGAGCGGCGCTGGCGGAACATGTCGTCGCCCTGCTCGAACTTGGTCTTGAAGCGGATCGGCCCCATCTGGCGGCAGGCGAGCGAGATGTCCGACACCTCCTCGGCTACGCCGAGCCAGCCCTTGAAGCCGCCCCGCTCGGGAACCGTGAAGTGGCAGGCGACCCCCTCCACCAGCGGGTCATCGACCGCGTAGGTCGCGAGCTTGTCGTTGGGCGAGATCCAGTGGAAGACGGTGGACTTCCTGAAGATCAGGTCGGGCTCGTCGGCGGCGCGGACCGGCGGCGCGACGAGCACGCCGAGCGCGAGCAGGGCGAGGAGGAGCTTCGGGAGACGGGCGAACATGGCGACCTCGTTCGGCGCATGACCTTCCGGCGAACGTTGTCCATTTCGCCGAGCGTGCGCTGCCGCGCAGATATGGGGGTCAGGCGCGCGCTGCGGAAGGCTCCGCGCTCTTCGCGAGCGCGATCGCCTCCTCCAGCACCGCGAGATCGCCGATGTGATTGGCGAGGATCAGCACCAGCCGTGCGTCGAGGGCGGCGGCCGCGGCGGCATCGAGCCCGCGGCGGGCTTCCACCAGAGCCAGGTAGGCGGCATCCGGGTTCGGGAATTGCGTGGACGTGACCAGCTTCGGCATGAGGCTCCCCCGTATGGGAACTTATTCGGCGACCGGCTGTTGGGACTGCGGGGTGTTGTTCGTGGAGTAGACCCATGCCGCTGCGCGCCATGCTGATGTCGCACGCCGAACGTCCGCACGATACCGAAGCGGTCGCGCGCGCGGTGCTCGGGGCCGCGACCTGTGCCGAGACCTGCACGATCTGCGCCGATGCCTGCCTGGTCGAGCCGAACCCGACCGACCTGAAGAGCTGCATCCGTATGTGCCTCGATTGCGCCGATATCTGCAGCGCCACCGCGCGCGTGCTCGGCCGGCCGACCTGGAGCGAGCCCGCCCGGCCGGTGATCGCGGCCCAGATGGCGGCCTGCGCGCTCGCCTGCCGCGCCTGTGCCCTGGAATGCGCGCGTCATGCCGAGCACCATGCCCATTGCCGCATCTGCATGGAGGCCTGCGAGGCCTGCGCGCTTGCCTGCGCGGACCTGCTCAAGACGCTGCCCATGGCCGAGGCCGCCTAGCATCCCGCGGCCCGGCGAATCGCCGCCCCGATCCTCGCGGGCGAGAAGCTGCGGAATCGTGCCGTGAGATGCTGGTCGGGCCGCAGCACATAGCTCGCGCCCGGAGTCGCGTCGAACCGCTCGCGGAAGAGCCCGGCGTCGTCGTGCACGTCCTCGCCGATCACGATCATGCGTGCGCCCGGTACCGGCTGCGGCCGCGCGCCGTTCTTCACGGTCAGCACCGTGAAGGCGCCGGGCAGTCGTTCCACCAGGAACCGCTTGCCGTCCTCGCCCCGCAGCGGCGCATCGGGCACCGGCGCGCCCAGGCGCGCCGAGCCGCCGAAGGGCGCCTCGTCGGGGGTCGAGAGCGGC
>PQAH01000050.1 GCA_003105195.1 Bradyrhizobiaceae bacterium | reverse complement strand
TGCGGCGCGACCTCGCCCACGGAGCCGACAGGAATCTCGCTCATTGCACGACCCCAAGAATGAAAAAACCCGACCGGCTGTCGCGGGGTCGGGTTCTCTTCGGGAGACCTGCCTCTCGCTTTAGCCGGATTTATTTCGCGCCCGCAAGCTGAGCTCAAATTCGGCGCGTGGGACGCATTATACGGCCGCCGGCAGGCCGCGCAAAACCCTTCCCGCGGCGCAATGCCGGATTTCGGGCGTCGCCCGGTGTCTTGAATTGTCATGTGCCCGTCGGTCCGCCGCACTTTCGAGGCGATGACTTGTCGGGGATCAGAAACCGCGGCCAGCGACGGGTTGAACATCGAAGTCCAGGCTGGACCGGCGGGGAGCGGAAAGATGTTCCACGGCCGGTCGCGCCATTCCCATTACCCTGCGGGAGACGATCATGAAACGCTGGATTGCCGGAACGTTGCTGATGCTGGGCTGCGCCTATGCCTCGGCGCAGGCGATCGTGGACCTCGCCTACGTCCGGGAGGCGGCCGCGCGCGGGGCGATCCTCTGGGATGCCCGTGACAAGGACGACTACGCCAAGGGTCACATCCCCGGCGCCGTGAACATCGACGAACCGACTTTCACGCTGCGCAACACCTATACGGAGGACTACCTGCCGGTCGCGGAGATCGCGAAGGCGCTCGGCGCGGCCGGCCTCGACCCGGCGCGCGAGATCATCGCGTATGGGGGCCGCGGCCTGCCCTCGGCCTACTTCGCCCAGGTGACCCTGCGCCACTTCGGCGCGACGAACGCGAAGGTGTTCCACGACGGCATCGACGCGTGGAAGGCCGCGGGCCTGCCGGTGTCCACCACGCCGGCCAAGCCGAAGCCCGTCGCGCTCAAGCTCGCGCCCAAGCCGGGCGTCCTCGTCGAGACGAAGGAGGTCGTCGCGGCGCTCAAGCGCACCGACGTGCAGATCCTCGACGTGCGCACCCCGAAGGAATTCAAGGGCGAGGACGTCCGCGCCATCCGGGGCGGCCACGTCCCGGGCGCGGTCAACGTGCCTTTCGAGCAGAACTGGGTCGACCCCGAGGCCCGCGGCAAGCTGAAGCGCGGCGAGGTGAAGGATTCCTCCGGCATGGCCCTCAAGCCTCGCGAGGAACTCGCCAGGGTCTACGCCAGGCTCGATCCCGCGAAGGAGACGTACGTCTATTGCCAGAGCGGAAACCGCGCGGCCCAGACCGCGGTGGTCCTGGCCGACCTCGGGTTCAGGAGCGTCCGCGTGTACGACTCCTCGTGGCTCGGCTACTCGAGCTGGCTGTCGGCCCCCGCCGAGGACGAGGTCTGGAGCAACTTCGGCGCGCTGCTCACGGCGCTCAAGGGGCTCGAGGACCGCTTCGGCGAGCTCACGAAGCAGGCGCCCGGCAAGGCCGCGAAGTAGGAACGGATCCGGTCAGAATCCCAGGCCGATGGACAGGACGGCGACCTGGTCGTCGGAGCCCGGGTTGAACCAGTACGCACCCAGGGTGATCGGCCCCTGCGTGACCTGGAAGAAGGGCCCGCGCTGGAATTCGCGCTCGCCGCCGTAGGCGCGGGTGCGCTGGCCCACGGCGCCGATCCGTAGCCACTCGAGCGGCCTGTAGCCCAGCTCGCTCCAGGCGTAGTTGTAGCTGTCCGACTTCTCGCCGCGATCGCGCACGAATTCGGCTTCGACGTAGAAGTCGAGCTTTCCCCAGGCGAGGCTCGCCTCGAGCCCCGGCACGAACGCCCGGAAGGGGCCCCAGGCGCCGCCCAGCAGGGGCGTGAGCTCCCACGTCACGGCGTCGCCGCCGGAGAAGGTCCAGCCCGCGAAGGCCGAACGCGAATCCTTCGCCTCGTAGCCGTACCTCGCCTCGAGGTGCAGCGGGCCCCGGTCGGCCGCGGCGATGGCGGAGGTGAGGTCGTCGCCGTTCCTGACCTGCGTCGGATAGGCGGTGACGGCGAATTCCCAGGCGGGCCTGTCGGGGCGCGAAGCGCGGCGTCCGCCGGACCCGGTGTCCTGGGCGAACGCCGTCGCGGCCGCCAGGGCCGCGAGGGAGGCGATCCCAAGCCGGGCAGTGTTCATCCGCCGAGCGCGATGATCGCGACCACGAGCGCGGCACCCAGCCCCGCCATGACGAACCCGGTCCTGAGGCCGCCGTAGCCCGCGTAGCGCCCGAGAACGAGGCCGCCCCCGAAGAGCATCGCCAGCGCGGTGACGCGCGAGGCGACCATCGCGGTGCCGACGTCCTTGAACACGATGAACGGGATCACCACGGGGAAGGTGGCGGCGACCACGATCAGGAAGATGGCCACCGCGGCGAGCGCGTCGTGGCGCCCCAGCGTCGGCCGCTCGGGCACGGAGGGCAGCGCGACGATGCGTGCCCGGATCGCCTCGATCTCGGCGGCCGACAGCAGGCTCCGGGCCGCCTCAGGGAGGGCGCTCTCGACGTGCCGGCGTCCGGCCTCCGCGTCGGGCGCGCCGCGCACCGCCTGCGCGAGCGTGAGCTTGCGCCCGCGCTCGGTGATGGTGCGTACCAGGTACATGACCGCGTCGACGAGCCCCCACGCGAGGTTGCAGCCGAGGGCGGTGACGAACAGCGTGCGGATCTCGTCCTTCCCGGCCGTCGCCGCGGACACGGCGCCCACGAAGGTGAGCGCCATGAACAGGCCGAAGAGCATCTCGGAGATGCGGTCGACGGGGCCCAGCAGGCGCTCGCGCGCCTTTCCCTGCACGGCTTTCTCCTCGCTCACGAGGGCTCCTTTCGTCCGGCGGATGCGCGCGCCCCGAACGCGGCCGCCGCATCCTCGACGGTGAAGAACATGCGCTCGCGGCCCAGGCGCTCGGCGAGCGGGGACCTGCGCACGAGATCGAGCACCTCGGGATTGAGGGCCGCGAGCCAGATCTCGACGCCGCGAGCGCGCCACTTCTCCTCGGCCTCCACGAGCATGCGCAGGGCCGTGAACTCGATGCCCGGCACGGCGCCCAGGTCCATGACGATGACCGCGGGCTTCTCCTGCTCCGCGATCGCGCGCATCTTTTCGGCGACCGCCTGTGCGTTCCCGAAATAGAGGCGCCCCTCGGGCCGCAGGAGCAGCAGTCCGGGGATGGGCTCGTCGTCGGGATGCTCCAGGCTGCGGGGGCGGAACACGTGGGTGCCCCGCTTGCGGACCAGCGCGTCGACGCGCGGGTTGTTCGCCTGGTGCATCAGGCTCCCCATCGAGACGATGACCGCGACGAGGATGCCCTTGAGCGTCCCGAGCACGACCACGCCGAGCAGGGCCGCCATCGCCCAGCGGAACTCGTAATGCCGGAAGCGTCGGATGGCCTCTAGCTCCCCGAGGCTGATGAGCCCGACGGAGTAGGCGATCACGACGGCGGCGAGGGTGGCATTGGGCATCGCCCCCATCACCGGGGCGAGAAAGATCATCGTGGCCACCGTCATGGCGGCGGTGACGAGCTCGGCGGCCTGCGTGCGCGCGCCTGCCTTCATGTTGACCGCCGTCTGCGACGTCCCGCCGCCGGAGGGCATGGCGCCGAAGAGCCCGCCGATCACGTTGGCCGCGCCGATGCCCACGAGCTCCTGGTTGGAGTCTGTGCGCGGGTCCCCGGGTCTCGCGAACGCCTTTCCGGCCGCGATGGTCTCGGTGAAGCTCATGAGGGCGATGCCCGCGGCGGCCGGCCACAGGGCCAGCACGAGCGAGGTGTCCGGGATCGTGAGCACCGGAAACCCGCCGGGAATTTCACCGACGATGCTCACGCCCAGGGACTTCAATCCGAGGAGGGCGGAGGCGGCGATGCCTCCCGCGACCGCCACGAGCGGCGCGGGGGCCTTCGGGATGAACTTCTCGAAGACGCCGATGACGACGAAGGTCGCGACGGCCACCGCGAGCGTCGTGAGCGAGGTATCGGGCGCGTGGCCCGCGATCGAGACGACGTCGCGGAAGAACCCTTCCTTGTGGATGTGGATGCCGAGGAGCTTGGGCACCTGGTCCACCACGATCACCAGCCCGATGCCGGCCTTGAACCCGGTGAGCACGGGGTCGGAGATGAAGTTGGCCACGAACCCCAGCCGGAAGAGGCGCGCGACCAGCAGGATCGCGCCCACCAGGACGGCGAGCGTGGCCATCGCGGTGACCGCGCCCGTCCCGGGATGCGTCGCCGACAGCCCGCCGAGCGCCGAGGCCCCCAGGATCGCGATGGTCGTGGTGGTGCTCACGCTCAGCATCCTCGA
>PQAH01000049.1 GCA_003105195.1 Bradyrhizobiaceae bacterium | reverse complement strand
GCTTCACCTTCTCGACCACCACGGCCTTGGTGCGGCCATGGCTGAAGCTCTGACGCACGACGCCCTGCTCGACCCCGCCACGCTTCAGCGTGAGCGTCTTCGTCGGACTGACGCTCAGTTTCTCACCGGGGTTCTTGGTCTCTGTCATACGTTCTCGATCCAGC
Organism: Bradyrhizobiaceae bacterium; assembly: GCA_003105195.1. GTDB lineage: Bacteria > Pseudomonadota > Alphaproteobacteria > Rhizobiales > Xanthobacteraceae > FEB-22. The sequence goes on along the minus strand of PQAH01000049.1, from coordinate 16,210 downwards.
CTTCACGTCTCGTGCAAGCGAAAGAATTACGGTCATCAATCCCGGCCATCAATTCCGGTCGTGCGTCGGCCCGCCGCGATGGTTCGGATCCACTTTCCGAAACCGTTCGAGGCTCATGGTTCGGGCAAGGAACGCCTTGCTCGCCGGGCCAGCGAGCAGGGCAGCATGTATCACATTTGGCCTGCCCAATGCCAAATCCAATTGCACCGAGGTAAACGCCGCCACCACGGGAATATTTCCGGCTTCCGCGCCGAAGCGGCGGCGGGCCGCCGCGGCGATCTTGCGCACGCCGTCGGAACCCGCATCGGCCGCGTGAAGGAGCCCGGCGAGCTCGGCGGCGGCCAGGGCCGCCTCGACCTTGCCGAAGCCCGGCGCCACCAGGCCGGCCTTGTTGGCGAGGGACAGGGCATCGAGCGCGGCGCGCTCGAGCAGGCCCTCGACCATCGCGCCGAGGTCTGCCGCGCAACGCACCTCGCGCTTGAAGCTGCGCGCGAAGGCCTTGCGCCGGATCGCCTCGTCCACGGCCTGCCGGGTCGCCGTCACCCAGACGCCGCGTCCCGGCAGCCTGCGGCGGATATCCGGGACCACGGCTCCGTCCGGGCCGACCACGAAGCGGATCATGTCGGCGACCGGCCGGACCGTGCGGGTTGCGACACAAAGCCGCTCCGCTCCCGCAGCCGTGCTGCGCGGTCCGACATCCGTCGCGTGATCCTCGGCGATCGCCAGCATCCGTGCGTCCGTCTCCTTCGCGCTACTGCGGGGCGGCTTCCGCCTCGACCGGCTCGGCCACGGGCGGCGCGAGGTCGGCCTCGGTGATCCAGCCGGCCTTGAGGCGCGCCTGCATGATCATGGCCTCGCACTCGTCACGCGAGATCTCGAAGCCGTCCAGGATGCCGGGCTTGCGCACGGCCTCGCCGTCCTTGCGCTCGGTCCAGCCCGCGAGATCGTCGGTGGCGCAGCCCGCGAGATCCTCGACGGTCTTCACCTCGTTCTCGCCGAAGGCGACCAGCATCCTGGTGGTGACGCCGGGAACCTCCTTGACCTCGTCGGCGACGCCGAGCTCGACGCGCCTGGCGTCGTACTCGGCCTCGATCTGCGCGAGGTATTCGCGCGCGCGCGACTGCAGTTCCTCGGCGGTCTCCGCGTCGAAGCCCTCGATCGAGGCGATCTCCTTCTGGTCCACGTAGGCGAGCTCCTCCACCGTGGTGAAGCCCTCCGAGGCCAGCAGCTGGCCGACCACCTCGTCGAGATTGAGCGCCTCCATGAACATGTTGGTGCGCTTCTCGAACTCGGCCTGGCGGCGCTCCGACTCCTCCTGCTCGGTGAGGATGTCGATGTCCCAGCCGGTGAGCTGCGAGGCGAGGCGGACGTTCTGGCCGCGCCGGCCGATGGCGAGCGAGAGCTGCTGGTCGGGCACCACGACCTCGATGCGCTCGCGCTCCTCGTCGAGAACCACCTTGGCGACCTCGGCCGGGGCGAGCGCGTTGACCACGAAGGTCGCGATGTCGTGCGACCACGGGATGATGTCGATCTTCTCGCCCTGCAGCTCGTTGACCACCGCCTGCACGCGCGAGCCGCGCATGCCGACGCAGGCGCCGACCGGATCGACCGAGGAGTCGCGCGAGATCACCGCGATCTTGGCGCGCGAGCCGGGGTCGCGCGCGACCGCCTTCACCTCGACGATGCCGTCGTAGATCTCGGGAACCTCCTGCGCGAACAGCTTGGCCATGAACTGCGGGTGGGTGCGCGAGAGGAAGATCTGCGGACCGCGCGCCTCGCGGCGGACGTCGTAGATGTAGGCGCGGATGCGGTCGCCGTTGCGGAACACCTCGCGCGGCAGCATCTCGTCGCGCCGCACGATCGCCTCGCCGCGGCCGAGGTCGACGATCACGTTGCCGTACTCGACCCGCTTGACGATGCCGTTGACGATGTCGCCGATGCGGTCCTTGTACTCCTGGTACTGCCGGTCGCGTTCGGCCTCGCGCACCTTCTGCACGATGACCTGCTTGGCCGATTGCGCGGCGATGCGGCCGAAGTCGAACGGCGGCAGCGTCTCGGAAATCCAATCGCCGGCCTGCGCGGCCGGATTGCGCTTGCGCGCGTCCTCGAGCGAAATCTGCGTCGCGTCGTTTTCGATCTGGTCGACGACGAGCAGCAGGCGCGAGAAGCGCACTTCGCCGCTCTTGGGATTGATCTCGGCGCGCACCTCGGTCTCTTGCCCATAGCGCGAGCGCGCGGCCTTTTGCAGCGCGTCCTCCATGGAGGCGATGACGATCGAGCGGTCGATCGATTTCTCGCGCGCGACGGCATCGGCGATCTGCAAGATTTCCAGCCTGTTGGCGCTGACGGCCATTCCTGTTGCTCCTCGAGATGACGCGGGGGTCGAGCGCCTTCAGGCGCGCGGCCGGCCCGGTCCGCTTCCCTTTTTGAATCCCGCTTGCACGCCGGCTGGAACCAGCCGCTTCGCTTTCCGTTTCGGATCGGCGAAACGGCCCGGTCCGCGGCGCGGGCGCTCCGCGTCCGGCGGGGTTTCGCCGCCCTCCTCGGCGCCCGTGCTCTGCGCCTTTCCGGCGCGCAGGGCCTCCCGTATCAGATCGTCGGTCAGCATCAGCTTGCCGTCGTCGAGATCGCGCAGCGGCAGATGGACGGTCGTTTCCTCCTCCGGCCGCGCATCGGTTCTCGCCAGCACGAGCGTCGCGTCGCGACCCTCGCCCTCGACGCCGACGATCTTGCCGCGGAAGCGCTTGCGGCCCGAGCCGAGCGGCTGCGTCAGCTCGATCCTCGCCTCTTGGCCGATGGCGCGGCGGAAATCCGAGAGTCGCACGAGCGGCCGATCGATGCCGGGCGAGGACAGTTCCAGCCGATAGGCCTGGGCGATGAGGTCCTCGACGTCGAGCTCGGGCGACAGCGCCTGGCTCGCCGCCTCGCAGTCCTCGATCGTCATGGTTCCGTCAGGCCGTTCGGCCATGATCTGCAGAGTCGCGCCGTTCTGCGCGAGCAGTTTTACGCGCACCAGCCGATAGCCGAGCTGCGCCAGCACGGGCTCGGCGATGTGGGCGATGCGCGCCGCCACGCCCGTCTCGCCGCAAAGACGCGGTTCGTCGAGCGGGGAAGACGCCTGATCGGCGCCGACGGCGGGCGTATTCGCCAAGCGGTCTGTCCTTATGTTCGAGGTCTCGAGGGCGATGCAAACAAAAAAGAGCGGGTCCCGGCCGGGCCCCACTCTCAAGCCGCGATCACCCGAGAATGATCGTTATGAGATCGAAACTGCGCGCTTATACACCGGGGTAGGAGGCGAAAGCAAGGAAAAGCTGGAGGGCGTCCAGGGCGATCGGGTGAAGGACCACAGTCCTTCCCCTCATGCTGAGGAGGCCCCGAAGGGGCCGTCTCGAAGCACGAGGGGAAGCTCCAGATGGCGGAAATGAAGGTTTCCTCGTCCTTCGAGACGCCCGCTTCGCGGGCTCCTCAGGATGAGGAAACCTTCACCCGATCGCCCTGGGCGGGCGTCGCCGGGCTGTCGGTCGNNTCGCGCACCTTCTGCACGATCACCTGCTTGGCGGACTGGGCCGCGATGCGCCCGTACTCGAGCGGCGGCAGGGCGTCCGCAATGGTGTCGCCGATCTGCGCGGCGGGATTGCGCCGGCGCGCGTCCTCGAGGCTGATCTGGTTCGAGGGGTTCTCCACGGTCTCGACCACCAGCAGGTGACGCGAGAGACGGAGCTCACCGGTCTTGGAATTGATCTCGGCGTGGACGTCGGTCTCGCTCCCGTAGCGCGAGCGCGCCGCCTTGGCGATCGCGTCCTCCATGGCGGCGATGACGATGCCGCGGTCGATCGCCTTCTCGCGCGCGACCGCATCCGCAATCTGCAACAGCTCCAGCCGATTGGCGCTGACAGCGGCCATGGCTCAGTCTCCCTTCTGCTGGCCCCGGCGGCGCTTGCCGACCGGACGCCCGTGATGTGCATTCCCGCGGGCCGCGCCCGCCTCCTCGTCGTCGTCCGCGCGCCCGCTCTTGCCGGCGCGCAGGGCCTCGGCGATCAGCGCGTCGGTGAGCACCAGCTTCGCCTCCGCGATGTCCTCGAAGGCGAGCCGGATCTCGGGCTCCTGTCCTTCGCCTGCGTCCGCGAGGCGGATGCGGGCGGCCTCCGGATCGGCGCCCAGGAGGGTGCCGCGGAACCGGCGGCGGCCCTCGCGGGCGACCGCCATCTCGACCTTCACCTCGTGGCCCGCATAGCGCGCGAAGTCCGAGCGGCGCACCAGCGGCCGGTCGATGCCCGGCGAGGAAACCTCGAGGCGGTAGGCACCCTCGATCGGATCCTGCACGTCGAGCACAGGCGAGAGCGCGCGCGACACGGCCTCGCAGTCCTCGATCGCCATCGACCCGTCGGGCCGCTCGGCCATGATCTGCACGGTGCCTCCGCCCATGCCGGACACGCGTACGCGCACCAGCCGGTAGCCGAGACCGGCGATCACGGGCTCGGCGATCGCCGCGACGCGCGCGGCGGCCCCCTGCTCGCCGACGAGCCGAGGCTCGGTTCCGTCGTCCTGGTCGACCGCTTCGATCATCACCCTCACCGGATCCGGCGGCCGGCCTGGGGTAATAAAAAAGAGCGGGTCCCGGGCGGGGCCCACTCTCAATAGCCGCTCGGATCACTCCGACCGTTATGAGACGTCCTACTGGACGCCCACATATATAGCGGCTCGGGCGGCGGATGCAAGCCGGAAGGCGGCGGCTCTCCTAACGCTTCGTTCACTCCCGCGGGCCTAGGCTCGGCCCGGGCCCGCACCCCCGCGCCCCACCTGGATTACCGGAATGGCTGCCCTGGCGTCCCTGATTCCCGAGCTCGAAGACCTGCTGCAGGGCGCCTCGTCCGCCAAGCGCGCCGAGACCCTGCGGCGCATCACCGAGCTGTTCCTGGCCGGGGCCGAGCGCTACTCGTCCGAGCACGTCGCCCTGTTCGACGACGTGCTGAGCGAGCTCGTGATCGAGATCGAGATGCGGGCGCTCGCCGAGCTGTCGGGACGCGTCGCGGCCGTGGAGAACGGGCCGCCGAAGCTGCTGCGGCGGCTCGCCGAGAACGACGACATCTCGGTCGCGGGCCCGGTGCTCACCCACGCCAGGCGCCTCGCCGATGCCGACCTCGTCGCGATCGCGAAGAGCAAGAGCCAGGATCACCTGCGCGCGATCTCGGGCCGGCGCGGCGTGAGCGAGGCCGTGACCGACGTGATCGTGCAGCGCGGCGACGCCAGGACGGTGCGCAAGGTCGCCGACAACCGCGACGCCAGGTTCTCCCATGCGGGCCTCGCGGCGCTGGTGCGGCGCGCAACGCGCGACGGCGACCTCGCCGAGAAGGTCGCGCGGCGCACCGACGTGCCGCCGCACATGTTCCGCCAGTTGCTGATGCAGGCGACCGACATCGTGCAGAAGCGGCTGCTCGCCTCGGCCAAGCCCGAGACGCGCTTCGAGATCCGGCAGATCCTGGCGCGGGTATCGGGCGAGATCAGCGAGCTCGCCGCGCCCGAGCGCGACTTCTCGGCCGCGCAGCGCACCGTGCTGTCGCTCCACCGGGACGGCAAGCTGAGCGAGACCGACCTCGTCAACTTCGCGGGCGCCGGACAGTACGAGCACACGGTGGCGGCGCTGGCGGCGCTGTGCGGCATCTCGCTCGACATCATCGACCGCCTGCTGAGCGGCGAGCGGCCCGACCCGGCGCTGATCCTGTGCAAGGCCGCGGGCTTCGGCTGGCCGACCGCCCGCGCCATCATCACGGCCTCACCCGGCGGACGGCGCCTCGCGCCGCGGACGCTCGACACCGCCAAGACCAATTTCGAGCGGCTCTCCTACTCGACCGCCCAGCGCGTGCTGCGCTTCTGGCAGGCGCGCCAGGGCGAGACGGAGGACGAAGGCTAGCGCGTGTTCCGGGGAGGTGGGCACGGGTTCGCCGACGAGAAGATCCGCCAGGCAAAAAGTCTACTCCCGCCGAAACACCAGATAACAAGGTACGCGGCCCTCGCGCAGCGCCTTCTCTTCGTAGCGCGTGCGCACGAAGCCGGGCCAGGGGCTGCGCCAGTCGTCGGCGCGGCGTGCGGTCCAGGCAAAGGCCGGCGCGCGCAGGACGCGCTGCAGGGTCCAGCTCACATAATCGGGCCAGTCGCTGGCGAAGTGGAACTCGCCGCCGGTCGCGAGCACGCGGGCGAGCGCCGCGATGCTCTCGGCCTGGACGAAGCGGCGCTTCCAGTGGCGCCGCTTGGGCCAGGGGTCCGGATAGATGAGGTCGATACGCTCGAGCGAGGCCGCGGGCAGCCAGTCGAGCAGGTCCGTCGCGTCGCCCTGGTGAAGCCGGACATTGACGAGGCCGCGCGCCTCGATCGCGGCCAGCGCCTTGGCCATGCCGTTGACGAAGGGCTCGCAGCCGATGAAGCCGGTACGCGGGCTCGCCTCGGCCTGCGCGATCAGGTGCTCGCCGCCGCCGAAGCCGATCTCGAGGCACACGGCGTCGACCCGAACCGGAAACAGCGTCCGCGGGTCCGCGGGCGCCAAGCGGGCGAGATCGAGGGCGAGACGCGGCAGAAGCGTGTCGAGACGGTCCGCCTGCCCGGAGCGCAAGCGCTTTCCCTTGCGCCGGCCGAAGAAGGCGCCGCGCCGCTCGGCTTCGTGGCTCATCGGGGCTCCCGGTTCGCCCGGGAGCTAGCCGGCCGCGTGGCTCAGCTCAAGGCCTTCCTGAGGCTGGCGGCGAGATCCGTGCGCTCCCAGGAGAAGCCGCCGTCCTTGTCGGGGGCGCGGCCGAAATGGCCGTAGGCCGCGGTGCGGCGGTAGATCGGGCGGTTGAGCTTGAGGCTGCGGCGGATGTTGGTCGGCGTGAGCCGGAAGATCTCGGGCAGCATTTTCTCGAGCTTGCGCTCGTCGATCTTGCCGGTGCCGTGGGTGTCGACCAGGAGCGACATCGGCTCGGCGACGCCGATCGCATAGGCGATCTGAATGGTGCAGCGCTCGGCAAGGCCGGCCGCCACCACGTTCTTGGCGAGATAGCGCGCCGCATAGGCGGCCGAGCGGTCGACCTTGGTCGGGTCCTTGCCCGAGAAGGCGCCGCCGCCGTGGGGCGCGTAGCCGCCATAGGTGTCGACGATGATCTTGCGGCCCGTCAGGCCGCAGTCGCCATCGGGACCGCCGACCACGAAATTGCCGGTCGGGTTGACCAGGAAGTCGCTCGCCTTTTTCGGCATCCACCCTTCCGGCAGCGCCGAGGTCACGGCGTCGGCGATCATCTCCTTGACGAGGCCGGGTGTGTACTTCTTGCCGTTGCGGCTCTGGGCGTTGTGCTGGGTCGAGACCACGACCTTGGTGCAGCCGGTCGGCTTGCCGTCGACATACTGCACGGTCACTTGGCTCTTGGAGTCCGGCTGCAGGTCGTAGAGCTGGCCGGAATGGCGCTTCTCGGCGAGAACCTTGAGGATCTTGTGCGCGAAATAGATCGGCGCCGGCATGAAGGAGTTCTTCTCGTAGACCTCGCTCTCGGTGCAGGCGAAGCCGAACATCATGCCCTGGTCGCCCGCGCCCTCCTCCTCGCCGCCCTTGGTCTTCTTGGCGTCGACGCCCATGGCGATGTCGGGCGACTGGCCGTGGAGCAGCACCTCGACGTCGGCGCCGTGATAGGAGAAGCCCTCCTGGTCGTAGCCGATGTCCTTGACGACCTTGCGCGCGATATGGGTGATCAGCTCGCGGTCGACCACCGCCTGGCTGCCGTACTTCTTGAAGAAGGGCGCCTGGCCGCGACCTTCGCCCGCGATCACGATCTTGTTGGTGGTGCAGAGCGTCTCGCAGCCGAGCCGCGTGTTCACCTTGCTCTCGTCCGCAATCCCGAGCTTGAGGTCGTTCTCGATGAAGGCGTCGAGAATCGCGTCCGAGATCTGGTCGCAGACCTTGTCGGGATGGCCCTCGGAGACGGACTCGCTGGTGAAGAGATAGTTCTTGCGGGACACTGGGCGGACTCCTCGACGGGAAAGGCCATGACGCGATCGAGGGCGTTTCTTGCAGTGTCCCGCAGCGGGGTCAAGATGTGGGCAAGAGTGGGCGCTCTTGGGCAGTCGCTTTTTTGGGCGCGACGGCAAGGACGAAGCGCTCAGGGCTTGGTCTCGGCGATCTCCTCGACGAGGTCGACGATGCGGCGGCGCAGCTTCGGGCTCGCGATGCGCATGAAGGCCCTGGTCAAGGCGAGGCCGTCGCTGGTCGCGAGGAAGTCGGTCACGTAGGCGGGCGACGGCGCCTCGACGAACTCCCCGCCCGGCGCCGCCTCGGCGGGCGCGCCCTCGAAGAAGAAGGCGACCGGGACCTGCAGGATCAGGGAGATCTGCTGCAGCCGGCTCGCGCCGATGCGGTTGGTGCCCTTCTCGTATTTCTGCACCTGCTGGAACGTGAGGCCGAGGGCGTCGCCGAGCTTCTCCTGGCTCAGGCCGAGCATCATGCGGCGCATGCGCACCCGGCTGCCGACATGCCTGTCGATCGGATTGGGGGCCTTTGTGGCCATCACGAACTCCCATGGCCCAAAAGGGCACGCGGTGCTCTTGGGACAGGAGTGTGGCCGCGGCTTGACGGAAGGTGACGGACTGACGGCAGGGTTATGAAAGCGTAAGCGGCTGTCGGCCTCGGGTATCCGAAGACCGCGCGCGGCCGCACTGCCCGGTCAGCGCCGCGCCAGGCGGCGGCGCAGCACCAGCACCAGCGCGGCCGCCAGGGCCACCCCGACCGGGGTGTCGCCGGTGCGGGCATAGAGCGGCGACTCGATGCGGCGCGGCAGGCGCGCGTCGAGCACGCCCTCGGCGCCGAGCGGCAGGGCCGCGACGACGCGGCCGAGCGGGTCGATCACGGCCGAGATGCCCGTATTGGCGGCGCGCACCACCGGCACCCCCTCCTCGACGGCGCGCAGGCGGGCCTGCTGGAAGTGCTGGTAGGGGCCGGTGGAATTGCCGAACCAGCCGTCATTGGTGAGGTTGAGCATCCAGGCCGGCTGCTCGCCCTCCGGAATCGCGGCGCCCGGAAACACGATCTCGTAGCAGATCAGCGGCACGAAGGAGGGCGCACGCGGCGCCGTCATCGGCCGGCGGCGGTCGCCCGGAATGAAGCCGCCCTGAAGCTTGGTGAGCTGGCGCAGCCCGAGACGCTCGAGGAAGTCCTGGAACGGCAGGAACTCGCCGAAGGGCACGAGGTGCACCTTGTCGTAGACCGAGAGCACCGAGCCCTCGTGGTCGATGACATAGATCGAATTGTAGGCGCGCACGCCGCCGTCGCTGCGCGGCGCCGCGGCGGCGCGCACCCCGCCGGTGATCAGGGTGGTGCCGGGCGGCAGCAGCGCCGCGATCTGCGCCAGCGCGTCGGGCTCGCGGGCGAGGAAGAACGGGAAGGCGGATTCGGGCCAGATCAGATGCGTCACGTCGCGCACGCCGGCCGCATTGGGTCCGGTGGCGCGATCCGAAAGCGTCAGGTAGCGCTGCATCACGGCCTGCTTGGCGCCGTAGTTGAACTTGGCGTCCTGGGAGAGGTTCGGCTGCATGATGCGCAGCCGCACCTCGGGCACGAACGCGACCGGCGTGCGGGCGAGCCGCAGCGTTCCGTAGAGGCCGAGCCCGGCGAGCACGGCGAGGCCGGCGAGCAGCCAGCGGAACGGATGCGGCGTGTCGCTGCGCTCGTCGGCGAGGAGCGCCGGGCTCGCGAACACGAGCACGGCCAGGAAGGTGAGCCCCCAGAGGCCGACCAGGGCCGAGGCCTGCGCGAGCGCGGCCGGCCCCGTCAGGGCGTAGCCGAAGGCGTTCCAGGGGAAGCCCGTGAGCACGTGGCCGCGCAGCCATTCCGTCGCGGTGAGCGCGACCGCCAGCGCGACGATGCGCAGCGGCCCGCGCACCCACAACAGCCGCGCGAGGGCGAAGCCGAGGCCGGTGAAGATCGCGAGGCCCGCCGGCAGCGCGACCACCGCGAAGGGCAGGAGCCAGCCGAAGGTCTTGGCATCCACCAGGAAAGCGAAGCCGATCCAGTAGAGCCCGGCGAGGAAATAGCCGAAGCCGAACCACCAGCCGATGGCGGCGGCCGAGGTCATGCCGCCGAACACGCCGACGGCCGCGCCGTCGAGCAGCCAGACCGCGACCGGAAAGGTCAGGAACAGCACCGGCCAGGCGTTGAAGGGCGCGAGCCCCAGCACCGAGACGGCGCCGGCCAGGAAGGCGATCGCGGCCCGGCGCCAGCCGTCCGAGAGCACGATCGCATGGGACAGGCGCGTCAGCGCCGCGAACGGGCGTCGGTTCACGACGACGGCGCGCCCGGGTCGGAATTGGGCCCGAGGCTCGCATCCGCGCGGCCGTCGCGGCGCCGGATCCGTTCCGGGCGGCTCTCGCCGGGCTTGCCGTGCGTGATCCGCACGCGCTTGATGCGGCGCGGGTCGGCGTCGAGCACCTCGATCTCGAACCCGTTCGGGCCCTGCACGACCTCGCCGCGGGCCGGCAGGCGCCCCACCCGCGTGACCAGGTAGCCGCCCAGGGTGTCGACCTCGTCGGCCACGTCGCCGACCTCGAACTCGGTGCCGACGGTGGCGATCACGTCCTCGAGGTTGGCGCGCGCGTCGGCCAGGAACGAGCCGTCGTGCTGGCGCACCACCGACGGCAGCTCGTCCTCGTCGTGCTCGTCCTCGATCTCGCCGACGATCTGCTCGACCAGGTCCTCGATCGAGACGATGCCGTCGGTCCCGCCATACTCGTCGATCACCAGCGCGAGATGCACGCGCGTCGCCTGCATCTTCGTGAGCAGGTCGCCGGTCGGCATGGAGGGCGGCACGAACAGGATGTCGCGCACGATGCCGGTGGCGGAGAGCGGCACCGCGAGGTCGACGGCGCGCAGGTCGAGGCCGGCCGGGAACGGCTTCTTGCGGCGCGGCTTCGCGTCCGGGTCGACGGTCGCCTTCTTGACCATGTGGGCGATGAGGTCGCGGATGTGGACCATGCCGACCGGATCGTCGAGGGTGTCGTCATAGACGACCAGGCGCGAGTGGCCGGCGCCCTCGAAGGTCTTGAGCAGCTCGCCGATCGAGATGTCCTTCTGGACCGCCACGATGTCGGCGCGCGGCACCATGACGTCGTCGATGCGGCGCTCGCGCATGCCGAGGATGTTCCTCAGCATGGTGCGCTCCTCGGGCGAGAAGCCGGTCTCCTCGGGCGCGCCCGCCTTGAGCACCACTTCCAGGTCGGCGCGGATCGAGCCGGGCTTCCAGCCGAACACGCTGCGCAGCACGCGCGCGAGCCAGCTCTCGCCGGCGTCGCGGGCGATCTCGCTCGGCCGCGGGACCGGTACGGGAAGATTCACGCGTTCGCCGGGAGCAAAGGCCAAATCGGTGCGACTAGGCGCGTCGGTATCGGGCATGGCGGTCGGCGTCAGACCTCGCGTGGCGCGTAGGGATCGGGCACGTCGAGGCGCGAGAGGATCGTGCGCTCGAGCTGTTCCATCGCCTCCGCCTCGGCGTCCGATTCGTGATCGTATCCCAAGAGATGCAGATAACCATGCACCGCAAGGTGAGCAAGGTGGTGGGAGAACAACTTGCGGTCGGCCTCGGCCTCGCGCGCCAGGGTCTGGTAGGCGATGACGAGGTCGCCGAGGGGCTGCGGCGCCCGCCCGCCCGCCCCGGGCGCGGCCGGGAAGGACAGCACATTGGTCGGCTCGTCGAGGCCGCGCCAGGTGCGGTTGAGGGCGCGGATCGCGGCGTCGTCGGTGAGCAAGACGCAGACCTCGCCCGGGGGGCCGGGCACCGCCGCGGCCGCGGTCGCAAGGGCGCGCCGCACCGTTCCCGCGGCCTCCGGCACCGCGGCCCAGGCCTCGGAGTCGACCACCAGATCGATCCCGGGAGACGGCAGGCTCATTCGCCGGCCTCGCGCTTGCGCAGGCTGGCGAGCGCCTGCCGGTCATAGGCCTCGACGATGCGCGCCACGAGATCGTGGCGCACCACGTCCTCGGCCGTGAAGGTCACCTGGGCGATGCCCTCCACGCCGGCGAGCAGGCGCGTCGCCTCGCTCAGGCCCGAGGTCTGGCCGGACGGCAGGTCGATCTGGCTCGGATCGCCGGTGACGATCATGCGGCTGTTCTCGCCGAGGCGGGTGAGGAACATCTTCATCTGCATCGAGGAGGTGTTCTGGGCTTCGTCGAGGATCACGACCGCGTTGGAGAGCGTGCGGCCGCGCATGAAGGCGAGCGGCGCGATCTCGATCTCGCCCGACTGCAGCGCGCGCTCGACGATGCGCGCGTCCATCATGTCGAACAGCGCGTCGTAGATCGGGCGCAGATAGGGATCGACCTTCTCGCGCATGTCGCCCGGCAGGAAGCCGAGCCGCTCGCCGGCCTCCACGGCGGGACGCGACAGGATGATGCGGTCGACCTCCTTGCGCTCGAACAGGGCGACCGCATAGGCGACCGCGAGCCAGGTCTTGCCGGTGCCGGCGGGGCCGATGCCGAACACCAGGGGCTGGCGCTTGAGCGCGCGCAGATAGGCATCCTGGCCGGGCGTGCGCGCGCGCACCGGGCGCTTGCGCAGGTTGATCTCCTCGAAGCCCGACCGCGCGCCGGCAGGATCGAAGTCGAACAGCGAGCCCTGGGCGAGCGCGAGGCGGATCGCGCCCTCGACGTCGCCCTGGGCCACGTCCTGGCCGCGCTTGAGCTGGTCGTAGAGGCCTTCGAGGACGCGCCGCGCCTGCTCGCAGCCCTCGCGCGTGCCCTCGACCGTGACCTGGTTGCCGCGCGAGTCGACGGCGACGCCGAGACGGCGCTCGAGCAGCGCGAGGTTCTGGCCGTATTGACCGAACAGCGTGGAGGCGAGCCGGTTGTCGTCGAACGCCATCACGATCTGGGTCGCCGCGGCATCGCCGCCCTCGCTGCCCGCAGGCACGAGGGACCTCTCATGGGGCGGAAGCGTTCGCAAACGATCAGGCTCCTGCTGCGCTCGCCGGCACCCCGGGGCCGCCGGCGCCTGCGAGCGCGCCGAACAGGCTGTTGGTGCCGAGATCCGTGACGGTGACCGGGACCAGCTCCCCGACGAGGCGGTCGGGCGCCATCACCTGCACCGGCTGGAGATATGGGGACCGGCCGACCAGTTGGCCAGGGCGGCGGCCGGGCTTCTCCAGCAGCACGTCGAAGGTGAGGCCGCGGCAGCGGGCATTGAAGGCGGCCTGCCGGCGGCCGACCGCCTCCTGCAGGCGCTGCAGGCGCTCGGCCTTCTCGGGCTCCGGAACCCGGGCATCCTCGCGCGCGGCGGGCGTGCCCGGGCGCGGCGAGTACTTGAACGAGAAGGCGCCGGCGAAGCCGACCTCGTCGACGATGCGCAGCGTGTCGGCGAAATCCGCCTCGGTCTCGCCCGGGAAGCCGACGATGAAGTCGGACGAGAAGGCGAGGTCGGGCCGGGCCGCGCGCAGCCGGTCGACGGTCCGCAGATAGTCGTCGCGGCCGTGACGGCGATTCATGGCCGCGAGGATCCGGTCGGAGCCGGACTGGACCGGCAGGTGGAGCTGCGGCGCGAGCTTCGGCAGGTCGCGATGCGCCGCGACGAGATCGTCCGACACGTCGCGCGGATGGCTGGTGGTGTAGCGCAGGCGCAGGATGCCCGGGACCTCGGCGACGGCGCGCAGGAGCCGGGCGAGCCCCCAGGGCTCGCCGTCCGGACCTGCGCCGTGGAAGGCGTTCACGTTCTGGCCGATGAGCGTGACCTCGCGCACGCCGGCCTCCGCGAGCGCCGCGACCTCGCCCAGGATCTTCGCGACCGGGCGGGAGATCTCGGCGCCGCGCGTGTAAGGCACGACGCAGAAGGTGCAGAACTTGTCGCAGCCTTCCTGCACGGTGACGAAGGCCGCGACGCCGCGGCTGGCCGTGACGGCGCGCGCGGGCGCCGGCAGGAAGTCGAACTTGTCCTCAACGGGAAACTCGGTCTCGACCGCGCGGCCCTCGGCGGCGGCGCGGGCGATGAGCGCGGGCAGGCGATGATAGCTCTGCGGTCCGAAGACGAGATCGACCACGGGCGCGCGCCGGACGATCTCCTCGCCCTCGGCCTGGGCGACGCAACCCGCGACCGCGACCGTGAGGCGGCGGCCGTCGGCCGCGGCGCGCTGCTTCAGGCCGCGGATGCGGCCGAGCTCGGAATAGATCTTCTCGGCGGCCTTCTCGCGGATGTGACAGGTGTTGAGGATCAGGAGGTCGGCGTCCTCGGCCTGCGCGGTCTCGACATAGCCCTCGCGCGCCAGCAGGTCCGCCATACGATGCGAATCGTAGACGTTCATCTGGCAACCGTAGGACTTGACGTGGAGCTTCCGCGTTCCGCTCATTCGCGCCCGGTCGATGCGCTCTCGGCCAGCCGCCCGAGAGTGGCGGACGCCGGTGACGCTTCCATGGCGCTATATGGCAGCACCGGGAGGGATTGGGAATCCGTTTCGGATTCTGTAGTCACCACAATGGGTTCATCGGCGACCGGGAGCTCGCGGCCGCGCAGCAGCGCGACCGTCGGGGCGCGCACCGCCGCCTCCAGGTCGCGGGCGAGCAACTTGCGGTCACGGGTTCCGTCATAGGCGACCGGCTCGCCCCAGACCGCCACCACGTCGATCGCGCCCAGGCGCGCGATGCGCAGCAAGTGGGGAATGAGGTCGGTCTTGCCGTACCAGGCCGCCACGGGGCGCATCTGGCGTCCGAGCGGCAGTCCGTGCAGGCCCACATAGGCGACCGAGAGGGGCTGCAGCCAGACGTGGCGCGCATGCTCGGCCGCCGCGAGCGCGTCGCGCGCGGCGCCGATCAGCGCGCTGCGGAAAGGCAACACGCGGTTGCCGTCGCTCGAGGTGCCCTCGCCGAACAGCACCACCGGGTCGCCGCTCGCGAGACGCTGCGCGATCTCGGCATTCACGTCGCCGGTTTTGTGGCGCCGCTCGCGGTCGACGAAGACCGAGCGCTGCAGCTTGGCGAGCCAGCCGAAGAAGGGCCAGGTCGCGACCTCGCGCTTGGCGATGAAGACCACGGGGGCGAGCGAGGTGATGACCACGATGTCGAGCCAGGAGGAGTGATTGGAGACGATCAGCAGCGGATGCTCGCCGACCGGCGCGCCGACCACGCGCACGCGCAGGCCGAGGACGCGGCGCATCGCGCGATGATAGAAGACCGGGATGCGGCGCTGGAGCGGATGGCCGAAGCGCACCGCGAGCCACTGCACGGGCATCAGCGGCAGGGTGAGCACGACCACCGCGGTGAGGACATAGGCGGCGCGCAGCATCAGGATTTCGCAGCCTCGTCGTCGAGGGGCACGGCGTAGAGCTCGAGCCGGTGGTCGACCAGCCGGTAGCCGAGCCGGCGCGCGATCTCGGCCTGCAGGCGCTCGATCTCCTCGGACTGGAACTCGATCACCTCGCCGGTGCGCAAGTTGATCAGGTGATCGTGGTGCGAGTCCGGGATCTGCTCGTAGCGCGCGCGGCCTTCGCGGAAATCGTGGCGCTCGATGATGCCCGAATCCTCGAACAGCTTCACGGTGCGGTAGACCGTGGAGATCGAGATGTTCGGGTCGATCTCGGCGCAGCGCCGGTACAATTCCTCGACATCGGGATGATCGTCCGAGCCGGCGAGCACGCGCGCGATCACGCGGCGCTGCTCGGTCATGCGCATGCCCTTGGCGACGCACTGCGCTTCGATGATGTTGGCCTGAGGCGCGGTCAAGACCACGGTCCGTCGCTTGTTCCCAATGTGTCCCGGGCGAAGCCCCAATATAGAGTCCGGCCGCGGCGCCGTCCATGCGTCAACGCAGGTCGCGGCGCAGCACCAGCGCGGCCGCCGGCGCGCCGTCCTTCGAGGGATAGTAGCCCTCGCGGCGCCCCACCTCGCGGAAGCCGGCGCGCGCATAGAGCGCCCGCGCCGGCGCATTGCCGGCGTCGACCTCGAGAAACACGGAGCGCACGCCGAGGCCGGCGAGGCGCTGCAGGTTGCGCATGAGCAGGTCGCGCCCGAGCCCGCGGCCGCGGCACGCGCGGGCGACCGCGATCGAGAGGATCTCGGCCTCGTCTGCCGCGATGCGCGAGACGATGAAGCCCACGGTCCCGCGCCCGAGCGCGGCGCGGTCCGCCACCACGGCGCGGTCGGCGAGGAGGCGCTCGAATTCCTGCTCGCTCCAGCCGCGGGCGAAGGAGGCCGCGTGGAGCGCCGCGAAGCCGGCCGCCGCGC
>PQAH01000048.1 GCA_003105195.1 Bradyrhizobiaceae bacterium | reverse complement strand
TTGCCGCCGCAGGTGCAGGTCGATCGGAACCGGCCGGTAGCCTTGCGTCGCCCGCAGCCAGCGCGGATAGGGGTTCTCCTCGTACTGGCGCCGGACCGCCACCGAGACCGCGTCCGCGATGCCGGTGAGCCGCGGAATGCTCTCGCGCAGGCGCGCTTCGGCGAGCGGCTCGCGGACCTGCTGGGTCAGCAGCCGGTCCACCGGATCGGGCCAGGCGCGCGCGACCAGGCGCGCGCTGTCCGGGATCCCGGCCAGCGGCCGGTAGGCCGCGACCAGCGCGATCCGCAGCGGCGCGACCGGGGCGTCCGCGCCGCACGCCGCGGCGAGCGCCTCGCTGAGTGCCGCGACTTCCGCGCTCTCTTCGTCCGTCTCCGCGAAGACGTACTCGTTGATGAAGCACTGCCGCGCCAGCGCGCAGGCGAAGTCGAGCACCTGCTCCGTGTCCCCATCGTCGCGCAGTACCAGCAGGCGGCGCCGTGCCGCGGTCAGCATGCGCTCGAGCCGCAGGTCGGCGACCGACGTCGCATCCATGAGCGCGCGCAGCAGCGGATCCGACGCCAGCGCCTCGAGCGCGGCCGGCGTGAGAATCTCGTCCTGCGCGCGATTCACGAGGTCCGCCAGCGGTCCGCTCGCGCCCAGCACCACGCCGGCGAAGCGCGCGAACAGCCGCGGCCGCGCCCAGGCCTCGGCGATGGCCGTGGCGAGCACCTCGCGCAGCCGCGGGATGTCCGGGCAGGCATTGAGCACGCGCGCGAGCCCGAGGAACACGTGCCGGGCCTCGTCGCTCGGCCGGATCGCGAGCGCCCGCGTGACCAGCGCCAGGGCGCCGAAATGATCCTCGGCGGCGAGCAGCGCCAGGGCCTGGCCGACCATGGCCTCGGTGAGGTCCGGGCGCAGGCCGAGCGCCTGCCGGTAGCGCGCGAGCGCCTCGGCGGTCCGTCCCCGCATCAGCAGCGCGGCGGCGGAATTGTTCAGCGCCTCCGGATAGGCGGGCCGCACCTGCAGCGCGCGCTGATAGGCGGCGAGCGCCTCGTCGAGGCGGCCGAGATCGCCCAGCACGTTGCCGAGGTTGAAGTGCGCCTCGGCGAATGCCGGGGCGAGCGCGATCGTGCGCGCATAGGCGGCCTCCGCCTCGGCGAGCCGGCCCAGCGCCTTGAGCGCATTGCCGCGGTTCATGTGCGCCTCGGCATAGCCCGGCTGCAGCGCCACGGCGCGCTCGTTGTGGGCCAGCGTCTCGGCGAAGCGGCCGAGCGCCGCCAAGGCGAGCCCCAGGTGGTAGTGGCCTTCCGCATTGCGTTCGCGGCGCGCGAGCGAGCGCCCGATCAGGTCGGCGGCCTGCGCGGCCTCGCCGCGCTGCAGCGCGACCACGCCGAGATAGTGCAGGGCACCGGCATGCTCCGGTTCCGCCCGCAGCAGGCGGCGGTAGAGCCCTTCGGCTTCCGCCAGCCGTCCCTGCTGGTGGGCCGCGACCGCGGCTTTGAACTGCTCCTCCGCGGAGGGCGGACGTGGACGTGGGGGTTGACGCGTCACGCTGGCGTGGCCGGATTGAGACAGCGCCACCTTTAGACCAGCCCGGCACGCAGGGAAATGGCGCCCGGTTGACTCCGTGGGCGTCGCGCCGGAAACCCGTGCACCGACCACACTCGCCCAGGGACACTTCGATGAATCGCCGCCCCAATCCCATCGACGGCTTCACGGTCGACCCGGCGACCATCGCCTATGTGGGTCACGATCTGCAGCGGCCCGAATGCATCCTGGCCGAGCCCGACGGCTCGCTCTGGTCGGCCGATGCCCGCGGCGGGGTCGTGCACATCCGGCCCGACGGCAGCCAGCAGCTGATCGCCCAGCGTGCCGCGACCAGCTTCGGCGACGCGCCCGACGACGCCACGCGCTTCGTCACCGGCACGCTGCCGAACGGCCTCGCCTTCGCGCGCAACGGCGACATCGTCATCTCCAACTTCGGCACCGACCGCCTCGAGGTCATGACCCGCACGGGCGAGACCCGCGTGCTGGTCGACTCGATCGACGGCGCGCCGATCGGCAAGGTGAATTTCGTGCTGCGCGACCGGCGCGACCGGCTCTGGCTCACCATCTCGACCCGCGTGAAGAACTGGATGCGCGCCGTGAGCCCCGGCATCGTCGACGGCTTCATCGCCCTCTACGACCAGGGCCGCCTGCGCATCGTCGCCGACGGGCTGCACTTCACCAACGAGATCCGCTTCGACGCGCGCGAGGAGTGGCTCTATGCGGTCGAGACCTGCGGCCGCCGGATCACGCGCTTCCGCGCCCACGCCGACGGCAGCCTCACCGACCGCGAGGTGTTCGGGCCGTCCGATCACGGCGCCTTCATCGACGGCATCGCCTTCGATGCCTGGGGCAATCTCTGGGGCACCCATGTGATGACCGACCGCATCTTCGCGATCACGCCCGAGGGTGACCTGCGCATCCTGCTCGACGACGACCGCGACAGCGCGGCCGGCCGCGCCCTCATGGAGGCCTTCGCGCGCGATGCCGCGACGCCCGAGCTGATGCTCGCCTGCGGCGGCAGCATCGCGCCGTGGTTCGCGAGCGTCACCTTCGGCGGCCCGGACCTGAAGACCGTCTACATCGGCAGCTTGCGGGCGACGCGGATTCCCTGCTTCCGCGCCCCGGTCGCCGGACTGCCGATGGTGCACTGGACTTGAAACGCCGGGCCCTCTTGCGCCTTGCCAGACCCGGCGGGGCGTGATAGGAACAAACAGCGAACATTGCCGACCGCCTGCGAGCCGTGCGGAGGGCTGTGGGAAAGCGGCGGCCGGGCTTGCGGGCCGCGCCGGCGGCTCTAGGGTGGCGCCACGAAGCAGCGGCTTGCTTCGTCATGCGGATGTGACACGGAAGCGCCGGCGAGAGGCCGGCCGGAAAGGATATGGAGAGCGTCATGGCGGGCAGCGTCAACAAGGTGATCCTGATCGGCAATCTCGGTGCGGACCCGGAGATCCGCCGCACCCAGGATGGGCGGCCGGTCGCCAATCTGCGGGTCGCGACCTCGGAATCCTGGCGCGACAAGGCCACCGGCGAGCGCAAGGAGAAGACCGAGTGGCACCGGGTCGTGATCTTCAACGAGGGCCTGTGCCGGATCGCCGAGCAGTACCTGAAGAAGGGCTCGAAGGTCTATCTCGAGGGCGCGCTGCAGACCCGCAAGTGGACCGACCAGCAGGGCCAGGAGCGCTATTCCACCGAGGTGGTGCTGCAGGGGTTCAATTCGCAGCTCACCATGCTGGACGGCCGCGGCGGCGGCGGTGGCGGCGAGGCCGGCTACGACACCGGCAACGACTTCGGCAATGCCGGCCCGACCAGCTCGCGCCCGCGCCAGCCCGCGACCGCCGGCGCCGGCGGGCGCCACGACATGGACGACGAGATCCCGTTCTGACGCGCCGAGCGGCCGGTCCCTGCCGGCTCGGTGCGGCCGTCCTCGGGAAGGTGGAGCCGCGGCCCTCGCGCCGCGGGGAGGGATGACCGTGGTGTTCGCGTTTGATACGCTCGGCTATGCGCAGCGGCTGCGCGCCGCCGGTGTCGCCCAGGAGCAGGCCGAAGCGCACGCGGAGGCTGCCCGGGACTTCATCATGGCCGAGCTCGTCACGAAGTCGGACCTCGCCGCCACCCGCGACTATCTCGAGCAGGCCATCGCCGCGACCAGGTCCGGCCTGGCCGCCCAGATCGAGCAGGCCATCGCCGCGACCAAGTCGGGCCTCGCCGGAGCCCACGCCCATCTCGAGCAATCGATCGCCGCGACCAAGTCGGACCTCGCCGGAGCCCACGCCCACCTCGAGCAATCGATCGCCGCGACCAAGTCGGACCTCGCCGCCACCCGTGCCCATCTCGAGCAGGCCATCGGTGCGGCCAAGTCGGATCTGGATGCCACCCGCGTCCAGCTCGAGCAGACGATCGCGACGACGCGTTCCCGGCTCGAGCAGGCAATGGATACCCAGACGCTCCGGCTCACCGTACGCATGGGCGCCCTGATGGCGGCGGGCATTGCCGTGCTCGGTGCCCTCCTCAAGCTCTCATAGGTCGTTTCGCGACGGTCACGCACGATCATGCCGCTGCTCACGGCGTAACCGCGCCTTTCGCCCGGCTGCGCGCGCAGAAGGTCTGGAAGTCGAGGCCCGGATCGTCCCGCCGCGCGTCCGCGAAGGCGCGGTTGAGCGCGCGCTTGCGGGCGAAGCCGGCCGCCGCGACCGCGCGGTTTTCGGCCGTCAGGCCGAGGCCGTCGCCGCTCGCGAGCCGCGCGAGGATCGCCGCATAGGCGCGGTCGAACACGTCCGCGGACTCGTCCGAATGGCAGACCGAGCCGGACACCACCCGGTATTCCGACAGCGAGTCGGGCAGGGCCGGGAGGCCGCCGATCCGGTCGATCAGCCGCACATTGGCGACCACGTCCTCGCCATGCTCGATGCCGGCGAGCCGCGGCGCGGCGTGCTCGCGCCGCACCAGCGGAAACAGCGGCACGTTCAGCTCGAGGAATTCCGCGAGGGCGAGCCGGCACGGTGTCGCGATTCCGCCGAGCGCGCGGTACAGGCTTTCGCCCGAGGTCTCCGAGACCACCAGCGGATTGTCCACCGCCGCGCCGTGGCGGAGCGCGAGCGGCGCGAGGGCCGCGAGCCGCTCCGGCCGGAACAGGTCGTCCGCGTCGAGCGCCGCGACCAGCTCGCCGCGTACCGCCGCCAAGCCGACATTGCGCGCATTGTGGCAGCCGGAGCGCACCTGCCCGGTCGAGGCGAAGCGCAGCCGCGGATCGAGCCAATCCTCCGCGCGCGCGAGCGCCGCGTAGTCGAAGCCGTCGTCGGCGACCACGATGCCTTCCCAGTCGCGCCAGGTCTGCGCGATCAGGCTGCGCACGGCCCGGCCGATGGTCGCCTGGGCCGCGCAGGCCGGGATCACCACCGAGATGAGCATGATCGCGCCGTGCTCCTTTTCGCGCCAATCTTCGAGCGGTCACGAATCCGCTCGCCTTGCCGCGCCGGATCGCCTTGCATTCCCGCGCCCCCGGATGTCGGCGCGCCGCCGCAGCCTCGCGATACCGGCGCGGGCGCCGTTGTCTTTGTGCCGCGGCTTGCTATGGTCACGCAACGACAACGGAGGTGAACGTGCGCAAGGGGTTCATTGCGGTTGCCCTCGGGGCAGGCCTGCTCGCGGCTCCGGCCGCCGCCCAGGATCTCAAGATCGCGCTGATCTATTCCAAGACCGGACCGCTCGAGGCCTATGCCAAGCAGACCGAGGTCGGCCTGCAGCTCGGCTTCGAGTACGCGACCAAGGGCACCATGACGCTCGACGGCCGCAAGATCGTCGTCATCGCCAAGGACGACCAGGGCAAGCCCGATGTCGGCAAGTCGCTGCTCGCCGAGGCCTACGAGGACGACAAGGTGGATCTCGCCATCGGGAGCACCTCGTCGGCCGTCGCGCTCGCCATGCTCCCGGTCGCCGAGGAGCACAAGAAGGTGCTGATCGTCGAGCCGGCGGTCGCCGACCAGATCACCGGCGAGAAGTGGAACCGCTACATCTTCCGCACCGCGCGCAACTCCTCCCAGGACGCGATCTCCAACGCGGTGGCGATCGGCAAGCCGGGCGTGAGCATCGCGACGCTCGCCCAGGACTATGCCTTCGGCCGCGACGGCGTCGCCGCCTTCAAGGACGCGATCGCCAAGACCGGCGCCACCCTGGTGCACGAGGAATACGCGCCCTTCAACACCGCCGACTTCACGGCGCCCGCCCAACGCCTGTTCGACGCGCTCAAGGACAAGCCGGGCCGCAAGGTCATCTGGGTGATCTGGGCCGGTCCCTCGCCCATGACCAAGCTCCAGGACATGAACCCGGGCCGCCTCGGCATCGAGCTCTCGACCGGCGGCAACATCCTGCCCGCCATGGCGGGCTACAAGACCCTGCCCGGGATGGAAGGCGCCACCTATTACTACTACGAGATTCCCAGGAATCCCGTGAACGACTGGCTGGTCGCCGAGCACAAGAAGCGCTTCAACGCGCCGCCCGACTTCTTCACGGCCGGCGGCTTCGCGGCCGCCATGTCGGCGGTCGCGGCGATCCGCAAGGCGAAGTCGACCGACAGCGAGAAGCTGATCGCGGCCATGGAAGGCCTCGAGTTCGACACGCCCAAGGGAAAGATGGTGTTCCGCAAGGAGGACCATCAGGCGCTGCAGAGCATGTACCACTTCAAGATCAAGGTGGACCCGAACGTCGCCTGGGGCATTCCCGAGCTGGTGCGCGAGCTCAAGATCGAGGACATGCCCGTGCCGATCAAGAACAGGCGCTGACGATTTTCGCGGCCGGTTCGTGCCATGCGATGACGCGCGAGCTCGAGACGCGGGAGCTCACCATCCGGTTCGGCGGCCACGTGGCCGTCGATCGCGTGAGCTCCCGTTTCCGTCCGGGCGAGCTCACCGCCATCGTCGGGCCGAACGGCGCCGGCAAGACCACCTATTTCAACCTCATCTCGGGCCAGCTCGCCGCCACCGCGGGCGAGGTCCTGCTCGACGGGCGGGACCTCACGCGCCTCTCGGCGCCGGCGCGCACCCGCGCCGGCATCGGCCGCGCCTTCCAGCTCACCAACCTGTTCCCGGGCCTGACCGTCGTCGAGAACGTGCGGCTCGCCGTGCAGTCCGCGGCCGGCGTGCACTACGACATGCTGCGCCCGTGGATGCGCCACGGCGAGCTCACGGCGCGCGCCGAGGCGGTGCTCGAGCGCGTCGCGCTCGCCGGCCGGCGCCATGCGCTCGCCTCGGCGCTCTCCCACGGCGACCAGCGCAAGCTCGAGGTCGCGCTGATGATCGCGCTCGAGCCCGCGATCTTCATGTTCGACGAGCCGACCGCCGGCATGAGCGTCGACGAGGTGCCGGTGGTGCTGGCGCTGATCGAGCAGCTCAAGCAGGACCGTTCCAAGATCATCCTCCTGGTCGAGCACAAGATGGACGTGGTGCGCACCCTCGCGGACCGCATCGTCGTGCTGCACAACGGCCGCCTGGTCGCCGACGGCGAGCCGGCCGAGGTGATGGCCTCGCCGGTCGTGCAGGAGGCCTATCTGGGCACCGGCGCGCGGGCGGGTCCCGCATGAGCGCGCTCCTCCTGCTCACCGGCGTGCAGACCCATATCGGGCGCTATCACATCCTCCAGGGCGTCGACCTGGACGTGCCCGAGGGCCGCACCACCATGCTGCTCGGCCGCAACGGCGCCGGCAAGACCACGACGCTGCGCACCGTCATGGGCCTCTGGCGCGCCTCCGAGGGCGAGATCCGCTTCGGCGGCCGCCGCATCGAGGCGCTGGTCACGCCCGACATCGCCCGCGCCGGCATCGGCTACGTGCCCGAGAACATGGCGATCTTCTCCGACCTCACGGTGCGCGAGAACCTGGAGCTGGCCGCGCGCGACGCGCCGCTCGACGCGGCGCGCCTGGAATGGATCTTCGGCTTCTTCCCGGCGCTGCAGCGCTTCTGGCTCTCGCGCGCCGGCACGCTCTCGGGCGGCCAGAAGCAGATGCTCTCGATCGCCCGCGCCGTCGCCGAGCCGCGCCGCCTCCTGCTGATCGACGAGCCCACCAAGGGCCTCGCGCCCGCGATCGTCGACGCGCTGATCGCCTGCCTCGCCGAGCTCAAGCGCCTCGGCACCACGATCCTGCTGGTGGAGCAGAACTTCCGCGTCGCCCGGGAGATCGGCGACACCGTCGCCGTGATGGACAATGGCCGCATCGTCCATGCCGGCACCATGGCCGAGCTCGCCGGCGACGAGGCGCTGCAGCACCGACTGCTGGGCCTGAGCCTGGAGACTCACGCATGAGCGCGCTCGACACCGGCGCGGCCCTTCCCAAGGCGCGCGCCGACCTGGTGCCCCTGCTGCTTCCCGCGGCGCTCGCGCTCGCCGCGCTGCCCTTCGTCGGCTCGCCGTCCACCTGGCTGACGCTGACGATCGCCGGGCTCGCCATGGGCATGATGATCTTCATCATGGCCTCGGGACTGACCCTGATCTTCGGCCTGATGGACGTGCTCAATTTCGGCCACGGCGCCTTCATCGCGATCGGCGCCTACCTGGCGGTCCTGGTGCTCGGCCCGCTGGCGCCCTGGATGCAGGCCGAGTCGATCTGGCTCAACGGCGCCGCCATCGCGGCCGCCGTGCTGTTCGCCATGGCGGTCACCGCCGCGCTCGGCCTCGCCTTCGAGCGGGTGCTGATCGTCCCGGTCTACGGCCAGCATCTCAAGCAGATCCTGATCACCATGGGCGGCCTGATCGTGGCCGAGCAGGTGCTCTACGCCCTCTACGGGCCGCAGCAGATCCCGCTGCCGCTGCCCGCGAGCCTGCGCGGCTCGGTGCTGATCGGCGGCGCGGCGATCGAGAAGTACCGGCTGCTGGCGGTGGCGATCGGGCTGGTCGTCTTCCTGGCCATGCTCGTGATCCTCAACCGCACCAAGATCGGCCTCCTGATCCGCGCCGGCGTCGAGAACGGCGAGATGGTCGAGGCGCTCGGCTACCGCATCACGCGGCTGTTCGTCGGCGTGTTCATGGCGGGGTCGGCGCTCGCCGGCCTCGGCGGCGTGATGTGGGGGCTCTACCGCGAGCAGGTGCACGCCGCGATGGGCGCCGAGCTGATGGTGCTGGTTTTCATCGTGGTGATCATCGGCGGCCTCGGCTCGGTCACCGGCTGCTTCATCGGCGCGCTGCTGGTCGCGCTGCTCACCAACTACACGGGCTTCCTCGTGCCCAAGCTCGCGCTCGTCTCCGACATCCTGCTGATGGTCGCGGTGCTGCTGTGGCGCCCGCGCGGCCTCTATGCGGTGACCAGCCGATGATGCCGCTCTCCGGCGATCCGCCCCGCAGCCGGCTGCTCGCGCTCGGCCTCGCCGGCATCGTGCTGGCGCTCATGTTCGCGCCGTTCCTGTTTCCCGGCGCGAAGCCGCTCAACGTGGCCGCCAAGATCTGCATCTTCATCGCGCTCGCCGCCTCCTACGACCTGCTGCTCGGCTACACCGGCATCGTCTCCTTCGCCCACACGATGTTCTACGGCATCGGCAGCTACGGGATCGCGATCGCGCTCTACGGGCTCGGGCCGCGCTGGGACGCGGTGCTGCTCGGCGTCACCGTGGCGCTGCCGCTCGCGGCGGCGCTCGCCCTGGTGATCGGCCTGTTCTCGCTGCGCGTGCAGGCGATCTTCTTCGCCATGATCACGCTGGCGGTCGCTTCCGCCTTCGCGGTGCTCGCCTCGCAGCTCTCCTGGCTCACGGGCGGCGAGGACGGGCGCAGCTTCCGCGTGCCCGAGCTGCTGCGGCCCGGCTTCACGCTCGTCCCCCAGGACCTGCTCGGCATCGCCGTGACGGGCCGCACGCTCACCTACTACCTGGTCTTCGCCTGCTGCGCGGCGCTGTTCCTGCTGCTGCTGCGGGTCGTCAACTCGCCCTTCGGCCGCGTGCTGCAGGCGATCCGCGAGAATCCCTTCCGCGCCGAGGCGCTCGGCTACCGCATCGTCGTGCATCGCACGCTTGCGAACTGCCTCGCGGCGGCGGTCGCGGCCGCCGCCGGCGCGCTCAACGCGCTCTGGCTGCGCTATACCGGGCCCGACACCTCGCTCAGCTTCGCGATCATGCTCGACATTCTGCTGATCGTCGTGATCGGCGGCATGGGCACCATGTACGGCGCGATCCTCGGCGCGACCCTGTTCATCCTGGCGCAGAACTACCTGCAGGCGCTGATGGGCTGGGCCTCCGCGACGGCCGCCGACGGCGGCCTGCCGCTGCTGCCGGCCCTGTTCCATCCCGACCGCTGGCTGCTCTGGCTCGGCGTGCTGTTCATCGCCTGCGTCTATTTCTTCCCGGCCGGTATCGTCGGCAAGCTCAGGGGAGGGGGCAAATGAAGGTCCCGAAGTCGCGCTATCTCACGGTGCTCGATCGCGAGATCCATTTCATGGAATGGGGCGAGCCCGGGCGGCCGCCGCTCGTGATGTGGCACGGTCTCGCCCGCACCGGCCGCGACTTCGATGACATCGCGGCGGAGTTCGCAGCCGACCGCCACGTGATCGTGCCCGACACCATCGGCCGCGGCCTGAGCCAGTGGAGCCCGGCTCCCGAGCAGGAATACTGCAACGACTTCTACGCCCGGCTCGCGACCGCGCTGCTCGACGAGCTGGAGCTCAGCGAGGTCGATTGGCTCGGCACCTCCATGGGCGGCGCCATCGCGATCCGCGCCGCCGCCGGCCCGCTGCGCGGCCGCATCCGCCGCCTGGTGCTCAACGACATCGGCCCCGAGATCACGCGCGCCGCGGTCGAGCGCATCCGCACCTATGCGGGCGCGCCGCCGCGCTTCGCCCGCGTCTCCGAGCTGGAGGCCTATTTCCGCCAGGTCTACCAGCCCTTCGGCTATCTCACGGATGCCCAGTGGCGCCGGCTGACCGAGACCTCCGTGCGGCGCCTGCCCGACGGCGGCATCACGCCCCACTACGATCCCCGGATGGTCCTGCAGTTCGAGCGCCACCCCCGCGACTACGATCAATGGACCCAATGGGACTCGCTCGCCTGCGAGGTGCTGTGCCTGCGCGGCGCCCAGTCCGACCTGCTGCTCGTCGAGACCGCCGACGCCATGAGCCGCCGCGGCCCGCTCTGCCGCGTCGCCACCATCGCGGGCTGCGGCCACGCGCCCGCGCTCAACGTGCCCGACCAGATCGCCCTGGTGCGGGAGTTTCTTCAGGTTCAGTGAGCGCTCAACGCGTAGGGTGCAATAGCCGCGTCAGCGGCGTATTGCACCGGCCAAGCTTCCCGATACGGCGACGGTGCCATACGGCGCATGCAAGTCGGCTGTTGCCGACGTGCACATTGACCATGCCCGGGTCGGCTACAGCCTATTTGCACCCCTACGCGCTGAGACGCTGCAGCATGTGAGTCTCACGTCGCCCCTGGCACGCGCCACTTCAGCTTCGTGAAACGTGCGTAGTCGCGATCGAGGGTGATCCAGTCGCATCCCCACTCGATGGCGAGCGCCGCGTACCAGGCATCGGTGACGCGCGATCCGCGAACGTCATGCTCCCTGCAGAGTTGATGGAAAATGCGCCAATGCCGCTCGCCCGGCTCCACCAGACGACAATGTGGCTGGCCGAGAAGATCGTCGCAGAACCCGAACGCCTCGTCGGGGGTGCTCGGCATCTTGAAGACGCGCGGATTTGTCGTGATCCTCACCAGTGCGCCCAGCGTCATGGGGGATAGCCCGAACTGCGCATCGCCCGAGACCACGCCGATGAGCCACGATCGGCAGAGGTCGTGCTGCGGCATGTCCCGCCGGAACGCGTAAATCAGGACATTGACGTCTGGCAGGATCATCGACGGCGCTTCATGCGGCCGACATACTCCAAGTCCTCGGCCTCCTGCAGCGCCGACGGATCGCCGACATCGATGCCGGGGAGCGATCCGCCCGTCGCTTTGCTGACCCGTGGCAAGATCCGCTTCGCACGCGTGGATCGAGGTTCCGCCACCACGATCCGCAAGCCATCCTCTATCAGCGACGTGAGGGTCCGGCCTTCCGCGGCGGCCTTTCTCTTGGCGCGCTTCAGCAGGTCTTCCGGAAGCCGCACGGTCGTTCGATCGCTCATATGTCAAAACATATCAATGATATGCCGATATGTCAAAGGACTGGAGTGAAATGTTCCTTTGGAAGCAAGGGCGACGGGACCGGAGTCATCACGGCTCGCGAGCGGATTTGGATCCCTTCCCGGCGCGGGCGGGGCGCGTCGTCGTGCGCGACATGTTCAGCGCGACGGCGGCGCGGATCAGCGCCTTCAGCGCCTCCTCGTCGATCCAGTCGCCCTCGCGGATATCGATGGCGCGCCTGGTGTTGCCTTCGAGGCTGGCGTTGAAGAGGCCCGAAGGGTCCTCCAGCGAGGCGCCCTTGGCGAAGGTCATCTTCACCACGTCCTTGTAGGTCTCGCCCGTGCAGATGATTCCGGCGTGCGACCACACCGGGACGCCTCGCCACTTCCACTCCTCGACCACATCGGGGTCGGCCTGCTTGATGAGAGCTCGGATCCGGCCGAGCGTCTCGCCCCGCCAATCGCCTAGCTGGGCGATCCTCGCATCGATCAATCGAGAAGGAGAGCCTGTTCCCTTGCTGTCGTTCGCGCCGCTCGTCTTCTTGGTCGTCGCTTTCTTCATGGCTGTTGTCGCTCACATGCGCTCGCCGGGCAATCGGCTCGCCTGTGTCACCCAGTCGGCGAGCTGCGCCTCATCGATCTCGTCGTTTTCGTGGATGTCGAGGTAGCGCACCTCCTTGTGCCTGGACTCGCCGGGAGGGAGCGGACGCAGCGAGGTGCCGCGGAAGAATGCCACTTTGACGTACCGCGTGAAGCAGTGAAAGCTCAGGAACCAGCCCTGGCCGTCGATGCCATAGAAGGGCGAGTTCCACTTGACGGCCTTGCGCACGCCCGGGACGGACCGCACGATGAGCGCGTCGAGGCGGCGCCCGACATCTCGTTTCCAGCCCGGCATGGCCTTGATGTAGGCCTGCACGGGAGCGTCGCCGGCGCCCTTGGCGATCTGCGGATTGCCGCCGGCGAGCAGGGTCGGCTTCGGGGCGTCCCGCCTGGCGGCCTGCGCCGGGGTCCTGCGTGTCTTGCCGGCCATTGCATTCGCTCCAGGCGACGCACTGGATCGCGCGTCGGTGCGATCCGGGCGAGGGCACACCGCCACAGCAAGCAGCCTTTTTCTTGGCGCGTGGGAAGGCCCTGCGCCGAGCGGACTGCTGAACCGCTGCGCGCGGCATGCTATACGCGGCCCATGCCCACGCTCGCGACCGCACTGCTGCAAGGCCTGAAGGACCACGGCGCCCGGGAGATCTTCGGGATTCCGGGCGATTTCGTGCTGCCCTTCTTCAAGGTCGTCGAGGAGAGCCGGATCCTCCCGTACTACACGCTCAGCCACGAGCCCGCGGTCGGCTTCGCGGCCGACGCGGCGGCGCGCTTCAACTGCGGCCTCGGCGTCGCCGTGGTGACCTACGGGGCAGGGGCTTTCAATCTCGTGAACCCGATCGCCGGTGCCTATGCGGAGCGCTCCCCCGTGGTCGTGGTGGCGGGCGCGCCCGGCGCGGGCGAGCGCGCGAGCGGCTTCCTGCTGCACCACCAGGCGCGCTCGATCGACACCCAGCTCGCGGTCTTCCGCGAGATCACCTGCGACCAGGCCGTGCTGACCGATCCCGCGACCGCGCCGGATGAGATCGCCCGCGTGCTGCGCAGCGCCCGCGAACGCTCGCTGCCGGTCTATATCGAGCTCCCACGCGACATGGTCGCCGCCAAGTCGGCGCGCGTGCCGGAGCTGCCGCGCCGTCCGGCGGCCGCGGACGCGCTCGCCGAATGCGCCGAGGAGATCCTGGCACGTCTTGCCAAGG
This sequence comes from Bradyrhizobiaceae bacterium, assembly GCA_003105195.1. Classification (GTDB taxonomy): domain Bacteria; phylum Pseudomonadota; class Alphaproteobacteria; order Rhizobiales; family Xanthobacteraceae; genus FEB-22. Next base: position 41,013 of record PQAH01000048.1, on the reverse strand, counting down.
CGAAGTCGCCCGTGATCGTGGTCGATGTCGAGGTGCGCCGCTTCGACGTGGAGGCGCGCGTCGCCGCGCTGGCGCGCCGGCTCGGCGTGCCGGTGGTCACCACCTTCATGGGGCGCGGTCTGCTCGCGGAGGCGCCCGAGGTGGTGCGCGGCACCTATATGGGTGCGGCCGGCGATGCCGCGATCACGGCCCTGGTCGAGAATGCCGACCTGCTGCTGCTCCTCGGCGTGATCATGTCGGACACCAATTTCGCGCTCTCGCGCCGCCGCTTCGATCCGCGCCGCACCGTGCTCGCGATCGACCGCGACGTGCGCATCGGCCACCACGTCTATCCCGGCATTCCGCTCGAGGACCTGGTCGACGCCTTGCTCGCCCAGGCGAAGCCGCGGCGCGCGGCACCCAAGCGCCCGCCGCGCCGGCCGAGCCCCTATCCGCGCGGCCTCGTGGCCGACACCCGGCCGATCATGCCCTCGGACATCGCCTGCGCGATCAACGACCTGTTCGACCGCCACGGTCCCATGCCGATGGCGGCCGACATGGGCGACTGCCTGTTCACCGCCATGGAGCTCGAGAACACCGCGCTGGTCGCGCCCGGCTACTATGCCGGCATGGGCTTCGGCGTCCCGGCCGGCCTCGGCATCGCGGCCTCCATGCGCCAGCGCCCCATGATCCTGGTCGGCGACGGCGCCTTCCAGATGACCGGCTGGGAGCTCGGCAATTGCCGGCGCTACGGCCTCGATCCCATCGTCGTGCTGTTCAACAACCGGAGCTGGGAGATGCTGCGCGTGTTCCAGGCCGAATCGAAGTTCAACGACCTCGACGACTGGAATTTCGCCGCCATTGCGCCGTCGCTCGGCGGCCACGGCACGCGCGTGGCGACCCGCCGCGAGCTCGCCGAGGCATTGGAAGCCGCGGTCGCGCGTCGCGGCGCGTTCTCCCTGGTCGAGGTGATGCTGCCGCGCGGCGTCACCTCCAGGACGCTGGAGAAATTCGTCACCGGCTTCAAGGCCGCCCGCGAGCGCGCTGCGAAATAGCGCGGCCCGTCACCGCAAACGTGTCGCCTTTGCGACAACTCGGACAGCGCTCTTGACCTGTCGGAGCTGTTCCGACGCGTGCGCATGGCTAAGCCGTTCTTATTGATATTTCGCAACGCGGATCGTGGCCAGTTGCCGCCTCATATGTCTACGGGTGAATGCAGGGGAGGCGGCCATGCGGAGGGGTTGGAATCGGCGTGACGTGATCGTCGGCGTGTCCGCCGTCGCGGCCGCCGGGGTGGCGAGCGCCCCGCAGGCACGAGCCGCCCTTCAGCGCGTGGCGCTACCGCCGCCGCGGACCGACGGCGGATTGCCCGTCATGCAGGCGCTGATGCGGCGTCGTTCCACGCGCAGCTTCGCGACGCGGCCGCTCGATCCGCAGACGATGTCCGACCTGTTGTGGGCGGCCTTCGGCATCAACCGGCCCGAGACCGCCGACCGCACCGCGCCGTCCTGGCGGCATTCCATCGAGACCGACGTATATGCCTGCACGGCCGAAGGCGTCTTCGTCTACGAGCCGAAGGCGCATGCGCTCGCGCCCGTTCTCGACACCGACATCCGGGCCCGGACCAGCAGCATGACCTTCGCGGCCACCGCGCCGGTGGTGCTCGTCTATGCGGCCGATCTCGCGCGCATGGCGAAGGCGCCGCGCGAGGACCAGGTGCTCAATGCCCATGTCGACGCCGCCATTATCGGCGAGAATGTCTATCTGTTCTGCGCTTCGGCCGGGCTCGCCACCGTCATTCTCGGCAGCATCGACCGCGCCGGCCTGCCGCAACGGATGGGGCTGCGCGTCGACCAGATCGTGACCTTTGCTCAGCCCGTCGGCCACCCCGCGTGACACTCCCCGGGGGTGCGGCCGACGCAGGGCGCGGCGATGAGGACGCAGTACCGCGTATCCGGGCGATCGCCCGGCAATGGACCATTCGCTTCGAAGGGAGGTCTGCAATGACTGCACGACACGACGTACTCGAGAAGGATTCGCGGGACCGGCGCGAGCCGGCCGCGACGCGGCGAACGTTCCTGCGCGGCATCGCCGGCGCAGGAGCGGCGGTCTCGCTCGGCAGCCAGGCCGCCTGGGCCGACGGCGAGATCGGCTTCTGGGCCAAGGATCTTGGGCCCGATCAGCTGATCCACATGTACACGACGATCCAGCGCATCCGCTGGTTCGAGCGCACCTGCGCCGACAAGATGCTCACCGAGCCGAACTATCGCGGCTACAACCATTTCTATGTCGGCCAGGAGGCCGTTGCGGCCGGCGTCTCGGCCGCGCTGAAGAACACCGGCGGCATCATGGAGGCCGACCTCGTCTACAGCACCCACCGGCCGTCCGGCCATGCCATCGCCAAGGGCGTCGACGTGCGCAAGATGGCCGCCGAATACGAGTTCAAGGCGACGGGTCTGAACAAGGGCTATGCGGGCGAGATGCACATCGCCGACAAGTCGGTCGGCTTCATGGGCGCCGACGGCATGATCGGGCCCGGGCCGGTGATCGCCACCGGATCGGCCTTCGCGATCCGCGCCCGCGGCAGCAAGCAGGTGGTGGTGAACTACGGCGGCGACGGCACCTATGCGACGCCGCACTTCCACAGCACGCTCAACAATGCGGCGCTGCTCAAGCTGCCCTTCATCTACGTGCTGGAGAACAACCTCTATCACCAGTACGCGCACTACTCCTATTCCTGCCCGATGAAGGACATCGCCGTCGCCGCCAAGACCTACGGCATCCCCGGCGTGGTGGTGGACGGCCAGGACGTCGTGCAGGTCTACAACGCGGCCAAGGAAGCCGTGGAGCGGGCGCGGGCCGGCGAGGGGCCGACGCTGATCGAGGCCAAGACCTACCGCTACTACAATCATTGGGGCGCGCCCGGCGCCAAGCCCGGCGAGCTCGGCGCGTTCGGCTACGATCCGCTGGCCATCACCTCGTTCCGGCCGGAACGCGAGCTGCGCGCCTGGATGTCGCGCGATCCGGTCGACATCAGCCGCAGCACGCTCATCGCCTGGAAGGTCTTCGACCGCGCGAAGGCCGACGCCATCGAGGCGGCGGCGAAGCAGGAGATGATCGACGCCTTCGCCTGGGCCGACAAGCAGCCGACCGCCAAGCCGGAGGACGGCCTGAAGCACGTCTTCGTCGAGGGCGAGGTCGCGGCACGCCAGTTCGGCTGACCGCCGCGTCTCCCACAACGTCACGCTTGGCACGAATTGGAGAACGACCATGGCACGCAAGAGCTTCATGTACTCGGTCCTGGAGGCGGTTCAGCACGAGATGCGCCAGGATCCCAACATGATCTGGATCTTCGAGCTGACCGCGCCGGTGGCCTCCACGCCGGGGCGGCCGGTGATCAATCTGGAGCGCGAGTTCGGCCGCAAGCGGGTGGTCAACACCGGCATCGACGAGAACTGGATGGCGGGCTGCGTGCTCGGCGCCGGTCTCGCCGGCTCGCGGGCCGCGACCTACATCCCCTATCAAGGCAACTGCATGTGCTTCCAGATGCTGCAGAACCATGCCGGCAAGCTGCGCAGCATGACGGGTGGCGACGCCGAGATGCCCGTGGTCTTCATCCTCGAGATGACCGGCCAGACGCCCGGCTTCGCGGGACAGCACTCGGACTACGAGATCGACACCTACTATGCCCACATCCCGGGTCTGAAGACGGTGGTGCCGTCCAATCCGACCGATGCCAAGGGCATGATGGTGTCGGCGCTGCGCGACCGCAACCCGGTGGCCTTCCTCTATCCGGCCGGGCTGCGCGACCTGATCGAGGATGTGCCCGACGAGCCGTATACGACCCCGCTCGACAAGGCGGCGATCCGCTCCGAGGGCAGCGACATCACCATCGTGGGCTCGGGCGGCGGCATGCCGGAGGTGCTCAAGGCAACCGAGCTGCTCAAGAGCCAGGGCATGAAGGTCGAAACCATCGATCTGCGCAGCCTCAAGCCGATCGACACCGCGACCATCGTGAACTCGGTGCGCAAGACCAAGCGCCTGCTCACGGTCGACCAGTCCTACTACACCCTGTGCCCGGGCGCCGAGGTGATCGCCCGCGCCGCCGAGAACGTGGACGGCGCCCGCTTCAAGCGCGTCGCCTTCCCGGACGCCCCGCCGCCGGCCGCACCCGAGATGTTCCTGTGGATGCGTCCGAATGCGGACCACATCGTCGCCGCCGCCAAGAAGCTGGTCGGCTGACAAGATCGTGCCGGCCGCGGGCGGAGTCGCCGCCCGCGGCCTCGACCACACCGAGCGGAACGGGAGCGCCCTCAATGGAAGTCAAGACAGTCGTGGAAGTCGAGATCGAGGCGGGCGAGGACGCGGCCGCCCGTTGCGAGAACTGCGGCAGCACGAGAATCCACGCCGCGCGCGTGCGGACCGCCTTCTGGGACGACGACCGGCTGGTCGTCATCGAGGACATTCCGGCGCTCGTCTGCGAGACCTGCCACGAGCGCTACTTCGACGACGCAACCGTCACGGTGCTCGACCTCATGCGCGGCGACGGCTTTCCGGCCGAGCGGGCGCGCCGCGAAATCAACGTCCCGGTCTTCTCCTTCGACGACCGCCTGGTCCCGAGGGGGTCATGATCGCGCCTCGGTCGCTCGCCGCGGCCATCGGCCTCACGCTGCTCGCAGCGGCGCCCGCCCAGACGCAGAACGACGAGCGCTTCATGCCGAAGGGCGGCAAGACCCTGTTGCTCGAGCTGGTCGGCGACGACCTCGCGGAGCTGCGCCGGATCGCGACCGCGAAAGGCAGCGAGGCGGAGTGGGGCGAGCTTCTCGGCCCGCGCCTGGCGGCGCTCGGCGAGAAGGAGCGGCGCACGCTGGTCGCCTACCTGGCGGTCAACGCGCCGGTGCCGGCGGCCGCCCTCGCCGCAGTCCGCTCGCCGGCTGATGCCGCGAATGTCCTGCCGCGCGACGGTCGCGACCTCGCCTGGAACGAGTGCCAGTTCTGCCACTCCCTGTTCACGAGCCACCTGACCCAGGATCGCGACGTGCGGGCCTGGCTCAACATGTTCCAGTCTCCCTTCCATCGCGAGATGAAGATGACGGTACGAGAGCGCGAGGAGTTCGCCCGCTACTCGGCCATCAACATGCCGATGAAGACCGAGGACGTCCCGCCGGAGCTGCGCTTCTGACCCGGAAGCCGGCCGCAGCAAAGGACCAGAGCCATGCGTTTGCGCCATCTCTTCGCCCTCGCGCTGATCGCGGTCCCGACGCTGGTCGGACCGCTGCGCGCCGAATACGATCCGATCTTCGATTTCATTCCGCTCGGCGGCCGCTCGCTGCTGGCCCAGGTTCTCGAGGGCAAGCCGCCCGCGGCCGATGTCCGCGCCCTGCTGAGCGCGAGACACAGCCGCGATCAATGGGTCGAGGAGTTGAAGGCTCGCGCCAAGGCGATCCCGGCGCTGCAGGCGCTGGAGGAGCGCGAGCTCCTGACGCTCGCCGACTACCTCGCCTTCAACATGCCGTTGCCCACCGCGAGGATCCCGGCCGACCTGGCCAGGGCCGACTGGAAGACGCTGCTGCCGCGCGACGGGCGCGACCTCGCGCTCGAGTACTGCCAGTCCTGCCACATCATCACGGTCACGATCACCCAGGACCGGTCCAGGGAGCACTGGCTCGGCACCATGAACAAGCCGAGCCATGTCGAGATCAAGCTCACGCCCCGGGAGCGCGAGGCGCTGGCGAGCTATCTGGTGCTCAATGCCGGCATTCCGATCGACCAGGTGCCGGTGGATCTGCGCGCCGGCGGCGCGTCGTACTGACCGCGAGGGCGAGGCGGGCGGAAGCGTCCGGCGCTGAGAGGCGGAACGCATGCTGTTCACGTCGCTCGAGTTCTTCGTGTTCCTGCCGCTGGCGCTGCTGGTCTTCGCGCTTCTCCCGGTCGGCGTGCGTTGGGTCTGGCTGCTGCTGGCGAGCTGGCTCTTCTACGGCATCTGGCAGCCGTCCAACCTGATTTTCCTCGGCGCGGTGACGCTGGTCGTCATCGCTTGCGGGCGCGCGATGCGCGGAGAGGGCCGTGGTCGCAGGACCGCCCTGGTGGCCGGGCTCATCGCCGTGCTCGGTGCGCTGGTCGCCTTCAAGTTCCATGATTTTCTCGCCGGCGAGGTCGAGCGTCTTGCCGGCCTCGCGGCGGGCGCGCTTCCGCGCATCGGCGTCACGGCGCCGGCCGGCTTCTCCTTCTACGCCTTCTCGGCGGCGAGCTACCTGGTCGATGCCTACCGCCGCGAGGTGCCGGAACGGACGGATGCCGGGCACCTGGCGCTCTACGTCGCCTACTTTCCGAAGATCTTCGCCGGCCCGATCGAGCGCGCCACGACCTTCCTGCCGCAGGCCTGGAAGGGCCTGCGCAGCGACCCCGACCGGCTGCTGCTCGGCCTGCAGCTGATCGGCTGGGGCCTGTTCAAGAAGGTGGTGATCGCCGACAACCTGGCGCCGCTGGTCGACCGCAACTTCGCCATCGCGGCCTTCGCGGCCCCGATGGAGCTTCTGATCAGCGTCTATTTCTTCGCGTTCCAGATCTATTGCGACTTCTCCGGCTATACCGACATCGCGCTCGGCGTCTCGCTCCTGTTCGGCGTCCGGCTGATGGAGAACTTCCGCCGGCCCTATCTCTCGCGCAGCACCGCGGAGTTCTGGGCCGCACGCTGGCACGTCTCGCTCGGCCGCTGGTTCCGCGACTACCTCTACATCCCGCTCGGCGGCAGCCGGGCCGGCACCTTGCGCCGCGCCGGCAATCTCATGATCGTCTTCCTGGCGAGCGGCCTCTGGCACGCGGGCCTCGGCTACGGCGTCGGCTGGACCTTCCTGGTGTGGGGCGCGCTGAACGGAGTCTACCAGTGGGTGGGCCTGGCGACGCGCTCCTTCTGGCGCCGCGCCGGCGCACTGTTGCCGCGCGTTCGCGACGGCCTGCCGCTGCATGTCCTGCGCGTGCTCCTCACCTTCCACCTGATCGCGATTGCCTGGGTGTTCTTCCGCGCCAAGTCGGTGAACGAGGCGCTCCTGATCCTGCAGAAGATCGGCAGCCGCCTGACCGAGCTGCCGGGCCTGATCCCGCGCTACCCGTTCACCGCCGAGCACGCCCTCGGCTTCGCCCTGATCGGCCTGCTGGTCGCGGTGGAGATCCTGGACGAGCGCCGGCCGGTGCTGCAGCGTCTCGCGGCGGCGCCGGCCTGGCTGCGCTGGGCCGTCTTCTATCTCGTGATCTTCGCCCTGCTGCTGCTCGGCCGCTGGCAGGCGAAGGAGTTCATCTACATGCAGTTCTGAGCCATGACCGTCGAGATCCCAGCCGTATCCGCGTCGCGCCGCCCCGGTCGCGCAGCACTCCTGTTCGTCCTGATCGGGCTCGGGATCTATGGCGGCCTCGTCTTTGCGTCGGAGCGACTGCTGTACACCACCGGGCGCAGCAATCCCTTCTTCAAGATCGCGACCGCGGCGCACGAACGCTTCGACTGGGTGATCCTCGGCGCCTCCCACGCCATGACGCTGGACTTCGCCGACTTCAACGCCACCATGGAGCGCGAGACCGGGCTGAAGATTCTCAATTTGGCCTCGCCCGGCACCGGGCCGATCTACAACCGCTTCGTTCTCGAGCAGTTCCTCACCAAGCGGCGCACCGGCGCCGTCCTCTACGTGCTCGACTCCTTCGCATTCTATTCGGCGGCCTGGAACGAGGAGCGCTTCGCCGACGCGAAGCTGCTGCGCCGTACCCCGTTCGATTCCGCGATCGCCCGGCGCCTCGCGCGCTACGTGCGCGAGGAGGGGGTCGACGCCCGTGCGTTGCTCGACTACCTGACCGGCTTCTCCAAGATCAACAACCGCGAGCGCTTCGCGCCCGACATCTGGGAAGGAGAGACCCAGTTCGAGCGGGTCTACCGGCCGTCGTCGACCGCGGTGAGCAAGCGCATCGCCTATCTTTATCCGAAGCCGCCGGACGCGACCGCGCTCGCGCGCTACCTCGATGCGTTCGCGGCGCTGATCGCCCTGGCGCGGAGCCACGGCACCCGCATCGTGGTGGTGAAGATGCCGCTCCCGGCGCAATTCCGCGGCCGCCTTCCCGGGGAGGCCGATTTCGACGCCGCGGTCACGCGCCTCCTCGCCGCCGAGGGGGTGGCGTTCCACGACCTCTCCCAGCGCCTCGGCGAGCCGCGCTACTATTTCGATACGGACCACCTCAATCGCACGGGCCTGACCGAGTTCTTCCGGCGCGACCTCGAGGGGCTGCTGACCGGGCCGTGACGCCTCATCCGATCGCGGCCCGCACGCCGTCGATCACGAACTGCACCGCGAGCGCGGCGAGCAGCACGCCGAGCAGGCGCGAGAGCACGACATTGCCCGTGATGCCGAGCAGCCGGGCGATGCGGGTCGCGGCCAGGAACACCACGAAGCAGGCCGCGCAGACGAGCACGATGGCGCCGACCAGCACGACGAGGCGCACCGGGTCGGGCCTTGCCTGGCCGGCGAGCAGCACGGTCGCCGTGATCGCGCCCGGGCCCGCCATCAGCGGGATGGCGAGCGGGAAGGCCGCGATGTTCTGCACGTGCTCCTCGACCGCGTCGTCGAGGGTGCGGGACTTGCGCTCCGTGCGTGTGCCGAAGACCATCTCGGTCGCGATCCACAACAGCAGCAGCCCGCCCGCGATCCGGAAGGCCGGCAGCGAGATGGCGAGGGTGCGCAGCAGCCAGTCGCCGATCACTGCGGCGCCGGTCAGGATCGCAGCCGCGATCAGGGTGGCGCGCACCGCGACCTGGCGGCGCGCGGGCGGCGGCAGTCCCGCCGTCACGGCCAGGAAGGCCGGCGCCAACCCCACCGGGTCCACGACCACGGCCAGCGTGACCAGCGCCGAGATTGCGTAGTCGAGCGGGAAGGCCATGGAGCCACTCTGCGGACGGGCGCCGCAGAGTGGCGGTTTCCCGGCCTCGGCGCCAGCCCGGACTCGGCCCGGATCGGCTTTCGACCGCCCCCGGGGAGGGGCCTGTGGCGGACCCCGCCGATTCCAATCTAGCGTCTTGAAATCGCAGAGAAAAAAACGTCGCCGAAACGACACTTTCGCCTAGTTGTGGCCACCTGAATCGGCTATGAGGCAACACCTTACGCATTCGCTGGATTCGATCCCTTGTCCGACGCCGAGAACACCCCGCCGGAGGGCGGCGAGCCCTCCGACATTCGCCCCGTGTCTATCACGGAGGAGATGAAGCGCTCCTACCTCGACTACGCCATGAGCGTGATCGTGGCGCGTGCGCTGCCCGATGCGCGCGACGGCCTCAAGCCCGTGCATCGCCGCATCCTCTATTCGATGCACGAGAACGGGTATCTGCCCGACAAGAAGTACGTGAAGTCGGCGCGCGTGGTCGGCGACGTCATGGGCAAGTATCACCCGCACGGCGACCAGGCGATCTACGACGCGCTGGTGCGCATGGCGCAGGACTTCTCCATGCGCCTGCCGCTGGTCGACGGGCAGGGCAATTTCGGCTCGGTCGACGGCGATCCGCCCGCGGCCATGCGCTACACCGAGTGCCGCCTCGCCGAGCCCGCAATGTCGCTGCTCGACGACATCGACAAGGACACGGTCGATTTCCAGCCGAACTACGACGGGCAGGAGAAGGAGCCGGTGGTCCTGCCGGCGCGCTTCCCGAACCTGCTCGTCAACGGCGCGGGCGGCATCGCGGTCGGCATGGCGACCAACATCCCGCCGCACAATCTCGGCGAGGTGATCGACGCCTGCATCGCGCTGATCGCCAATCCGGCGCTGTCGATCGACGATCTCATCGGCATCGTGCCGGGGCCCGACTTCCCGACCGGCGGCATCATCCTCGGCCGCCAGGGCATCCGCTCCGCCTACCACCTCGGCCGCGGCTCCATCGTGATGCGCGGCAAGGTCGAGTTCCAGACCCTGCGCGGCGAGCGCGAGGCGATCGTCATCAGCGAGATCCCCTACCAGGTCAACAAGGCCTCGATGGTGGAGCGGATCGCCGAGCTCTGGCGCGAGAAGAAGGTCGAGGGCATCGCGGCGCTGCGCGACGAGTCCGATCGCGACGGCTATCGCGTGGTGGTCGAGCTCAAGCGCGACGCCATGCCCGACGTCGTGCTGAACCAGCTCTACAAGTTCACGCCGCTGCAATCGACCTTCGGCGCCAACATGGTGGCGCTCGACGCCGGCCGTCCGCAGGTGATGAACCTGAAGGACCTGCTGACCTCCTTCCTCTCGTTCCGCGAGGAGGTGATCTCCCGGCGCACCAAGTATCTGCTCGGCAAGGCGCGCGACCGCGCCCACGTATTGGTTGGCCTCGCCATCGCGGTCGCCAATATCGACGAGGTGATCCGGCTGATCCGCGCCTCGCGCGACGCCAACGAGGCGCGCGAGGCCCTGATGGGCCGCGACTGGCCGGCGCGCGACATGGCGCCGCTGATCGCGCTGATCGACGATCCGCGCCACCGCATCACCGCCGAGGGCACCTACCGGCTCTCCGCCGAGCAGGCCAAGGCGATTCTCGACCTGCGCCTGCAGCGCCTGACCGCGCTCGGCCGCGACGAGATCGCCGAGGAGCTCGACAAGCTCGCGGTCGAGATCGCCGACTATCTCGAGATCCTCCGCTCGCGCGCGCGCGTGCTGGCGATCGTGCGCGACGAGCTGCAGGCCGTGAAGGACGAGTTCGCGACCCCGCGCCGCACCGTGATCGTCGATCAGGAAGGCGAGATGGAGGACGAGGACCTGATCCAGCGCGAGGACATGGTCGTCACCGTGTCGCACCTGGGTTACGTCAAGCGCGTGCCGCTCTCGACCTACCGGGCGCAGCGCCGCGGCGGCAAGGGTCGCGCCGGCATGCAGACCCGCGAGGAGGATTTCGTCACGCGGCTGTTCGTCGCCTCGACCCACACGCCGGTGCTGTTCTTCTCCTCGCGTGGCCGCGTCTACAAGGAGAAGGTCTGGCGCCTGCCGCAGGCGGCCCCGCAGGCGCGCGGCAAGGCCTTCATCAACATCCTCCCGCTCGAGCAGGGCGAGAGCATCACCACCATCATGCCGCTGCCCGAGGACGAGAAGACCTGGGAGACGCTCGACGTGATGTTCGCGACCACCCGCGGCACCGTGCGGCGCAACAAGCTCTCCGACTTCGTCGACGTGCGTCGCTCGGGCATCATAGCCATGAAGCTCGACGAGGGAGACTCCATCGTCGACGTGCAGATCTGCACCGAGAGGGACGACGTGCTGCTCACCAGCGCGGACGGCCAGTGCATCCGCTTCCCGGTCACCGACGTGCGCGTGTTCCAGGGCCGCACCTCCATGGGGGTGCGCGGCATCTCGCTCGAGAGCGGCGACCGCATGATCTCGCTCTCGATCCTGCGCCACCTCGAGGTCACCGCCGAGGAGCGTGCCGCCTATCTCAAGCGCGCGAGCGCAGTGCGGCGCGGCGAGGGGGTCGAGGAGGCCGCGGCCGAGGCCGAGGAGGGCACGAGCGCCATCGAGCTCGGCGAGCGGCGCTATGTCGAGATGTCGGCCGCCGAGCAGTTCGTGCTCACGGTCTCGGAGCACGGCTACGGCAAGCGCACCTCGTCCTACGAGTACCGCACCACCGGCCGCGGCGGCAAAGGCATCGCCGCCATGGCGGTGACCGAGCGCAACGGCCGCATCGTCGCCTCCTTCCCGGTCGAGGAGCAGGACCAGATCATGCTGGTCACCGACCGCGGGCAGCTGATCCGCACCCACGTCCACGACATCCGCATCGCGGGCCGCGCCACCCAGGGCGTCATCGTCTTCGACACCGCCGAGGACGAGCGCGTGGTCTCGGTGGAGCGCCTCAGCGAAGAAGGCGAGGCCGAGGGCAACGGCGCATAGGCGAGCACGGCCATCACGGCTCCCGGCGCGAGAGCTGGCGGCGGGCGCGGAGTCCCGTTACGCTTGCCGTCCGAACCGCGAGGGTCCCATGAATCCCGAGCTCTTCCTCGCCTTCCTGCTCATCACCATCGTCCTGATCATCACGCCCGGCCCGATCGTCACTTTGGTGATCGCGACCGGCGCCACCCAGGGGGTGCGCGCGGGCCTCGCCACGGTGGCCGGGACCGTGCTCGGCAACGGCATCCTGGTCGGCGCCATCGCCTTCGGCCTGACCTGGATCCTGAAGAGCTCGATGGTTCTGTTCGAGGCGATCCGCTGGGTCGGCGCCGCCTATCTGATCTGGCTCGGCATCCAGGCCTGGCGCAGCGCGGGGGCGGTGGGAGAGATCGCGTCGCCGAGCCACCGCGTGCATTTCTGGCGCGGCTTCGGCGTCGCCCTGTCCAATCCCAAGACCATGGCCTTCTTCACGGCCTTCCTGCCGCAGTTCGTCGATCCGAAGCTGCCGGCCGAATTCCAGCTCGCCGTGATGTGCGCGGTGTCGGTCGGAATGGCTGCCGTCACCGACTGCGGCTGGGCGGTCGCGGCCGGGCTCGGACGAAGCTGGTTCCTGAAGAACGCGCGCGCCAAGCTGCTGGCGCGGATGTCCGGCGTGGCGCTGATCGGCGGCGGGATCTGGCTGTCGCTGTCGCGGCGGCCGGCGTGATCGGATCTCAGCGGACGACGCTGCGCAGCTCGGGGGCGATCACGCGCACCCTGCGCGGCTCGTTGCTGTCGCGCACGCAGTTGCGGTCGTAGTAGGGCCAGGCGCGCTCCGAGCAGGTCGCAGCGGTCACGTCCCGGATCTGCAGCCGGTCCGTCTTGGCGCCCTGGTTCACCTCGTGGATCTGGGTGCTGGCGGCCACGTCCGGGCTCAGGCCCGGAACGACGACGAGCACGCCCGCGACGGCGGCCGCGGCGACGATGGCGCTCAGGATCTTCAGCATGTCCGCCTCCCTTGCCTCGCGTCCGTCCCCGGCGCCAAGGCCCACTACCCATTGGTCGCAGCGAGGACGAAATGGGTTCACGGCGTCCGACAAGGATCGGACACCGGCGCGGGAACCCGCCCCGGCCGAGCTCAGTGACGGCGGCCGCCCCAGTGCCCGCGGTGGCCCCAATGGCCGTGGCCGTGGTGGCCGTAGTAGCCGCGGCCGTAGCCGAAGGGGGGCAGGTCGTCGTCATAGAGGCCCACATGGGCGGACCGGACCCGCATCTTGCGGCGCTCGACCGGTCGCGCCACCGGTGCGGCCCGGCGCTGGAGGCTCCGCTTGACCACCGGCGTCGCCTCGGCGGCCGGGCCCGTCTCCGCGGTCGGGGCCGGGGGCGCCGGGGCTTCGGCGGTCGCGATGGCCGGGGTCTCGGCCGGCGTGGGCGCGGCGGGGACAGGCGTGGAGACAGCGGCACGGGCAGGAGCCGGATCCGGGAGGATGGGCGCCGCCTCGCCGATCAGCCCGACCTGGGCGGCAAGCGCGGCCGGAATGCCGGGCGCCTCGGCCGGCTGCGCCGCCGCGACGGCCTGGACCGCCGGGGTCGCCGCGGTCGCCGGGGCCGGCTCGGGATTCGCCGCGACGGCCGGGGCGCGAACCAGGCAGCTGCGCCTGTAATAGGGCCAGGCGCCGCAGTCCTCGCGGCTCGTCTCGATCACGCGGATCGCCGGCTCGGGCACGGCGGTGCTGCCGGCCTGCACCTCGGTGGACGCGCGCGGCCAGGCGAACAGCAGCGAGGCCGTGATGGTGGTGGCGAGCAGTCCGAATGCCAGGCGTTTCATGGTCCTCGGCCGTGTGCGTGGCCGGGTGTCTCCCGGCCTTCTCGAGCGGAAAAGATTGGCAGGCGACGGCCCGGACCGATGTGACCCGGGTCACAGCTCGGTCGATTACCGGCGCGGTTCGCTTCCAAGCGGTCTTGCGACCCGGCCGCGCCCGGGCTAGACCGCGCCCATGCCGCGCACCGCGCTCTACGCCGGATCGTTCGACCCGGTGACCAACGGCCATCTCGATGTGGTTCGCCAGGCGGTCCGGCTGGCCGACCGGCTGCTGCTGGCGATCGGCGTGCATCCCGGCAAGACCCCGCTGTTCAGCGTCGAGGACCGGCGCGCCATGCTGCTCGACACCTGCGTGCCGCTCGCGAAGTCGGCCGGTGCCGAGGTCGCCGTCATCACTTTCGCGGATCTCGTCGTCAGCGCCGCTGGGCGCGAAGGCGCGACGCTCCTGATCCGCGGCCTGCGCGACGGCACCGACCTCGACTACGAGATGCAGATGGCGGGCATGAACGGCACCATGGCGCCCGCCATCCAGACCGTGTTCCTGCCCGCCTCGCCGGCGGTGCGCCCGATCACGGCCACTTTGGTGCGCCAGATTGCCGGCATGGGCGGCGACGTCTCGGCCTTCGTTCCGGCGACGGTCGCGGCGCGGCTCAAGTCACGATTCGCCAAGGCCTGACCTTCGGAGACGCCATGATCCGCTTTCTCGCTCTCGCATTCTGGCTCGCCTTTTCGGCTCCGGCCTTCGCCCAGGCCCTACCCCCCGGCCTCGATCCGCAGAACACCATCCTGCTCGACACGACGCACGGGCGTATCGTCATCAAGCTGCGCAACGACCTGGCCCCGAAGCACGCCGAGCGCATCAAGACGCTGGCGCGCGAGAAGTTCTACGACAACGTGCCGTTCCACCGCGTGATCGCGGGCTTCATGGCACAGACCGGCGACGGCCAGCGCGGCGACGGCACCGGCGGCTCCAAGTACCCGAACCTGCCGGCGGAGTTCTCCAACGTCCCCTTCACGCGCGGCATCGTCGGCATGGCGCGGCGCGGCGACAGCGTGAACACGGCCAACAGCCAGTTCTTCATCATGTACGGCAGCGCGCCGGGCCTGAACGGCCAGTACACCGTGATCGGCGAGGTGGTCGACGGCATGGCGGCGGTCGACAAGATCAAGAAGGGCGCCGAGGCGCAGAACGGCCGCGTCACCGACCCCGACCGCATCACCCGCATGCAGGTCGCGGCGGACGCCCGGTGAGATGCGCGCGGCCGCGCTCGTGGTCGCGATCGCGTGTCTCGGCGCGCCGGCCTCCGCGCACACCACGTGCAGCATGCTCGACGGCCGTCCCTGCGCGCCGAGCGTCTGCAGCGTGTTCGATTCCGAGCCGTGCCGGCCCGAATACGGGCACCCGATCGGCCAGGACCTGCGGCTCACCGTGCAGGGCCGCGGCGCGGACCGCCAGGGCCGCAAGCCGGAGCGGCCGCTGAACACCATCGAGGATGTCTTCGCGGCCCTGCGCGGCTGCTGGACGCCGCCGCCGGCCGCCGAGGCGCGCCCCGGCATGGAAATCTCGGTCCGCCTGAGCTTCACGCGGTCGGGCGAGATCATGGGCGAGCCGCGATTCACCTTCGTGACGCCCGGGACCTCGTCCGCGCATCGCGCCACCTACCAACGCGCCGTGGCGGCGGCGCTCAACCTGTGCACGCCGCTGCCCTTCACGGACGGGCTCGGCGGGGCGCTCGCCGGGCGCCCGATCTCCATTCGTTTCATCGACACACGCAACCAACGCGGCGCCGGAGCCACACCATGACCGACGAGAACACCCTCATCCTCGAGACCACCCAGGGCCGCGTCGTCGTCGCGATGCGCCCCGACCTCGCGCCGAAGCACGTCGCGCGCATCAAGGAGCTGGCGCGCGAAGGCTTCTACGACGGCGTCGTGTTCCATCGCGTGATCGACGGCTTCATGGCGCAGACCGGCGACCCGACCGGCACCGGGTCGGGCGGTTCGGGCCAGAAGCTCAAGGCCGAGTTCTCCCCCGAGAAGCACCTGCGCGGCACCGTCTCGATGGCGCGCGCGCAGCATCCGGATTCGGGCGACAGCCAGTTCTTCATCTGCTTCGAGGACTCGCCCTGGCTCGACGGCCAGTACACGGTCTGGGGCCGCGTGGTCGAGGGCATGGAGAACGTCGACAAGATCAAGCGCGGCGAGCCCGTCAACAACCCCGACAGCATCGTCACGGCGCGGATGAAGGCGGATTCGTAGCGGTTCATCGCGGCGCGAGTCGCGCCTCCGCCTCCGCCAGCACGCGCGCGGGCGAGATGCGCTGCATGCCGGTCATGTCCTGCACGCCGTCGTCCGGCAGCACCGGATGGATGTGGCGCGAGTAGTCCTGCACCGGCGTCGCCCCGAACAGCACGATCGCCGGCGTGCCGACCGCCGCCGCGATGTTCATGGGGCCGGAATCCGGCCCGATGAACAGGTCGGCCTGCTTCAGCAGGGCCGCGGCCTCGATCAGCGCGAGCGCGCAGGCATTCACGGCAGGTCCGCCCGCGGTGGCCGCGATCATCGCATCGGCGCGGGTGGCGAAGTCCGTGCCGCCGATCATCAACAGGGTCCCGGCCCGCCGTGCGCGCAGCCCCGAGATCAACGTGGTCCAGTGCGCCTCCGGCCAGTCCTTCGCGGGATGCGAGCCGCCGAAGGCGACGACGGTCCAGGGGCGCGGCAGTCCGGCGAACCGTGCGGCGACGCGCGCGACCGGCTCCTCCGGCAGCTGCAGGCCCGGCTCGGTGGTGGCGAGCGGCACCTGCATGTCGGCCATCAGCGCGCGCAGCCATTCGACCGGCAGTGCGTGATGGAGGCGCGGGTCGATCCCCTGGTTGGAGAGGAAGAGGCGCTGGGCCCCGAAGCCGACGCCGATCCGCCGCGGCACGCGCGCGAGCCAGGCCGCGAGCGCCGGGCGCATCGTGCGGTCGAGGATCCAGACCGTCTCGAAGCGCGCGCGCCGCAGAATCGCCACCAGGCGCGCGAGATGCAGCCCGCGCTGCAGCTCGTTCCCCTGGTGCTCGAAATAGAGCGTCTCGGCGACGCAGGCCTCGCCCTGGAGCAGCTCGCGCCCCCGGCTCGACGGCAGCGTCAGGAAAGTCACCCGCCCGCCGGGCGATGCCGCCGCGATGGCGCGGATGAAGGGCAGGTGCCAGATGACGTCGCCGATACCCTGCTTGACCTGGATGACGGCGGTGGAGGTGAGGGAGGTTGCCACGCGGCCTCTTGTATGCGAACCGCCCCGGAGAGCCAATCGCCGGAAACCCATGCGGACCGACCTCTTCGACTTCGAGCTGCCGCCCGAGCGCATCGCGCTCCGGCCCGTGAGCCCGCGCGACGCCGCGCGGATGCTGGTGGTCCGGCCGGGGGCGGCGCCGGAGCTCGAGGACCGCATGGTCGCCGACCTGCCGGACCTGCTGCGGCCGGGCGACCAGCTCGTGGTCAACGAGACCAAGGTGATCCCGGCGCGGCTCGTCGGGCGCCGCATCGGCCGCGGCGCCGAGCCGCGCATCGAGGCGACGCTGCACCGCCGCCTCGACGGCGCACGCTGGCGGGCCTTCGTCAAGCCCGCCAAGCGCCTCGCGCCCGGCGACACGCTGCGCTTCGGCGACGAGGGCCGGGTGTGCTTCCTCGGCCAGCTCGACGCCACCGTGGAGGAGAAGGGCGAGGGCGGCGAGGTGACGCTCGCCTTCGCGTTCCACGGCCCGGTGCTCGACCAGGCCGTGGCGGAGCGCGGCGAGATGCCCCTGCCGCCCTATATCGCGGGTAGGCGGCCCGCCGACGCGCAGGACCGCAGCGACTACCAGACGGTCTTCGCCCGCGCCGAGGGCTCGGTCGCGGCGCCCACGGCCGGCCTGCATTTCACCGAATCCCTGCTCGCGCGCCTCGCCGCGCGGGAGATCGGGCTGCACCGGGTCACCCTGCATGTCGGCGCCGGCACCTTCCTGCCCGTCAAGGCGGAGGACACGGACGCGCACCGCATGCATGCCGAATGGGGCGAGCTCGACGCGGCGACCGCCGCCGCCCTGAACGAGGCGCGGCGTCGGGGCGGCCGGATCGTCGCGGTCGGCTCCACCTCGCTGCGCCTGCTCGAGAGCGCCGCCGCCGCGGGCGAGCTCGAGCCCTTCGCGGGCGAAACCGCGATCTTCATAACGCCCGGCTATCGCTTCCGTGCCGTGGACGTGCTGATGACCAATTTCCACTTGCCGCGCTCGACCCTGTTCATGCTGGCCGCCGCCTTCGCGGGGCTCGACCGCATCAAGCGCGCCTATGCGCACGCCGTCGCGGCCGGCTATCGTTTCTACTCCTACGGCGACGCCTCGCTACTGTTCCGCGCCGACGCCGCCGCTCAAAGCGTCGTCACGCCTCCGCCGTGACCAGGCGCTCCGCCGCCGCGCGAATGGCCGGAGGAAGCGGACAGGCCTTGCGCGCGACGCGATCCATGTGGATTCCCGTGAGCTCGCAGGTGGCCGCGACCTCGTCGCGCTCGACGTTGCGCATCTCGTGGACGAAGCGGACGCCCTTTTCGCGGATCTCGATCAGCCGGCTCCGGACCTCGACCACGTCGCCCGCGTGCAGCTCGCGCTTGTAGCTGATGTTCTGCTGCACGGCCGCCATGCCGCGCTGCTGCTCGCGCAGATAGGTCGGCGTCAGGCCGATCTGCAGGAGCAGGCTCCATGTGGCCTCGTCGAACTTGCCGACATACCACATGACGTTCATGTGCCCGACGTGATCGCAGTGCCACGGGTAGACTGTTCCGCGGTAGGTGAGCAGGTCCGACATTCCAGAAGCCTCCCGGTGGCGCTGCGTGACAGGGTCCGACCCGCTAGGTATAGAGGCGCGCTCTCCCGCCGCAATCCCGGAGCCGCCCGCCGCCGATGTCCGAGCCCTTCTCGTTTCGCCTCGTGGCGACCGACGGCCGGGCGCGCCTCGGCGAAGTCGCGACCGCCCATGGGCGCGTGCGCACGCCCGCCTTCATGCCGGTCGGCACCCAGGCCACCATCAAGGCGGTGCATCCCGAGGATGTGCGCGCGGCCGGCGCCGACATCGTGCTCGCCAACACCTACCACCTGATGCTGCGTCCCGGCGCCGAGCGCATCGCCCGGCTCGGCGGGCTCCACGCCTTCATGAACTGGCCGCTGCCGATCCTCACCGACTCGGGCGGCTTCCAGGTGATGTCGTTGTCCGCCCTGCGCCGGCTCGACGAGAACGGCGTCACGTTCCGCTCGCATCTCGACGGCGCCATGGTGGCGCTCACGCCGGAGCGGGCGATCGAGATCCAGAACCTGCTCGGCTCCGACATCGTGATGCAGCTCGACGAGTGCCTGAAGCTGCCCGCCGGCCGCGACGAGATCGCGCGCGCCATGGGCCTCTCGCTGCGCTGGGCGGAGCGCTGCAAGCGCGCCTTCGAGGGCGCCGGGCCGGGCCGGGCCCTGTTCGGCATCGTGCAGGGCGGCGACGACGTGGCGCTGCGCCTCGAGAGCGCCCGCGCGCTCGTCGACATCGGCTTTCCGGGCTACGCCATCGGCGGCCTCGCGGTGGGCGAGCCGCAGGCCGTGATGCTGGCCATGATCGAAGCGGTCGTGCCGGCGCTGCCGGCCGACCGGCCGCGCTACCTGATGGGCGTCGGCACGCCCGAGGACATCCTCGAAGGCGTCGCGCGCGGCATCGACATGTTCGACTGCGTGATGCCGACCCGCAACGGCCGCCATGGCCTCGCCTTCACGCGCTTCGGCAGCGTCAGCCTGCGCAATGCCCGGCACGCCGACGATCCGCGCCCGCTCGATCCGCAGAGCGCCTGCGCGGCGGCGCGCACCTATTCGCGCGCCTACCTGCACCACCTCGTCAAGGCGAACGAGATGCTCGGCGCCATGCTGCTCTCGGAGATCAACATCGCCTACTACCAGGAGCTGATGCAGGGCATCCGCGCCGCCATCGCGGCCGGCGGTTTCGCGGCGTTCCGCGATGCGACTCGCGAGGGTTGGAGCCGCGGCGACATGCCCGCGCTTGCATGAACCGGCTCGCGCGGGCAAAGCCCGGTCGCTAGGATCCGAATCGGCAAGGGAGGGCACTCGCATGGCACGCGGCGCGCCGGCGGCAGGCTTGTTCCGGTACAATCCGATCACCTTGTTCGCGGCCGGGTTCATCTCCGCCCTGGTGTTCCTGGCCGGCGCCACCGCGATCACGCACGCGCTGGGCTACACGCCGGTCCAACCTTTCTCCTATCGCGCCACCACGCCTTTCGGCGTGCCGCAGGTCTGGTCGGGCGCCTTCTGGGGCGGCATTTGGGGCCTCGTCTTCGGGCTGATCGAGAAGCGCTTCCCGGGCGGCCTCCTCTACTACGTTGCGGCGATCCTGTTCGGCGCCGTGCTGCCGGTGCTGGTGCTCTGGTTCGTCGTCTTTCCCCTGCGCGGCCAGCCGATGGCGGCCGGCTGGAACCTCGCCCGCATGATCCCGCAGGTGATCGCGCACGCCGTGTTCGGACTTGGCATCGCGATCCTGCTAAGATGGCGCCGATGACCAGACGCCGCCTGTCGATGCTGCTCCTTTCCGCCGCCCTCCTGGCCACGCTGCCGGTCGTGGCGATCCCCGCCCAGGCGCAGCAGCGCGAGCCCCGCCGCGTCGATCAGAAGGTCAAGGCCGAGCCCGGCAAGACGACCCGTATCGCGGTCTTCGCCAACGTCAAGGCGGACTGCTCCGCCGGCCCGCTGCCGACCATCCGCCTCGCCGAGCCGCCGGCCGGCGGCACCGTCACGATCCGCCAGGCGAAGATGCGGATCACCAACTACAAGAGCTGCCTCGCCGCCGAGGTGCCGGCCTATGTCGCGTTCTACCGGCCGAAGCCGGACTTCTCGGGCACCGACGCGGTCACCCTCGAGGTCAAGAACGACAAGGGGGAGGTGGTGCAGATCCGCAAGATCACCATCACGATCACGGCCGGGACCCAGGCGCTCTAGCTTAGTGACGTTGCATCTTCTTGCGCCGAACCGGTGCCGCCTTCGGCGGAAGACGTTCCGGGCGGCTCGCCGCGACGCCAACGGCCGTTCGGCCAAGTTCTTGATATTCTTCGAGTCGACCTCCACTTCCGGCCCGATCTGTTGCCGCCGCCCCTTGCCCCGCGACGCGCACATTCGGGCGCCGCGACGCGATGAGCCGCGCTACGTGTTGGGCCGGAGTCTGCCTGCGGCTGGCCGGGCCGGTCGAGTCCGAACCGGCCGTTGTGAACGCTATCGACAGCTCTCGATGAGCCGCCGGCGCATGGGAGTCGCTCCGTGCCCTTGTGCAGGCGCCGGATGACAAGCTGCAGAATCGAGGTCGACGACCGCGACGTTCCGCGCGTCGCGCTGGCACTCGCGCAGATGCGGACGCTCGCGCGCCGTCCGGAGGACATGCGCGCGAGCCGGGCCTCAGGTCGAAGTCGGAGCGCCGATCACCTGCAGCGGCGCACCGAGCGATAGACCACGCTGCCGTTCGGGCGCACGACGCGCTCGCGGATGGTGCGGCAGTCGCGGTCGCGGCCGATGCGGACTTCCACACCGCCGATCCCCAGCCTGGCGCCGCGGTCGCGGCGGTCGCTGCGGTCGCAGATGCGCTTGCTGCGATGGATCACCCGTCCGTCCGGGCGCACGACGCGCTCGCGCACCGTCCGGCACGCGACCGCCTCGGCCGCGCTCGGCACCGCCTGCATGACCGGGTCGAAGAAGCGCGCGCTCGCCGGCTGCCCGGCGGCAACCATCAGCACGGCTGCGAGGGCGGCGAGTCCGGTGAATTTGAGCATCGAGAAGTACCTCCGTGGATGGCACTCAAACGGCCATCCGTGAAAAGGGTTCCGTGCGCGCAACGCAATTCACACGGGTTCGCCGCGCCCTCGGCATGGAACTTCGCGGCCGGCCGAGGACTTCTTAGTCCGTCGTGGGGTTCGATACTCCCGACACGATCGACCGCCGGCGCGGCGGCTGCTCACTTTCCAACCGGGAGTAATCTCCATGCCCCTCATTCTCTGGCTCTTGGGTGTGCCCCTCAGCGTGGTCATCGTCCTCTGGCTGATCGGCATCGTCTGAACGATCGAGACACTGGCGCAGGCCGGCCAACGCGCCAGGCCTGTAGCACCCCGCCTCGGAGACGATCAGTCCCGCCCCGCCGAAAAGTCTGCGAAATTCAATCGCCGTCCGGCGCGAAGCGTGCCATCGCCGGCTCGATGATCGCCGCGAGTGCGCGCCGGTCATCCGGCTCGGCGAGCGACGCGACGCAATGCTCGAGGATGCGCAGATGCCGCAGGAGCGGCGCGCGCCGCCCGTCATCGACGATGCGGACGAGCTCCGCCAGCCGGCGCGCCAGCGCGGCGAGCACCTGCACGTTGCGGCTCGCGGCCTGCCGGATCGGATGAAAGGCGACGTCGACGAAGTCCACGAAGTCGCTGCGCGAGGCGACCACGCGCAGGATGCCCTTTTCGTCGCGCAGGATCGTCGGCCCGACACTCTTTCGCGACAGGCATCCCAGGGCGGCCGCGAGCCGGTTGACCACGGCGAGTGCCGTGAAGGGATCATTGAGGCTCGGCGAGAGGGCCCGCACGGCGACCTCGACGAGCTGCCGGGTGAGGAATTCCAGATCCTGCGTCGGCGTCCGCTCCGCGCCCAGCACCAGCGTGCCGCGGACCGCTTGCGCGGTGAGCTCGTCGAACGCACCGGCCGCGCGGATGCGCAGGCAGCGGACCCCCTCCAGGACGAAGTCACCGGGCCGAAGGTCCACCGCCACGACCAGGTCGTGCTTCGCCGCGACCCGGCAGAGTCCCGCATAGTCGATCATCTGCACGTAGCCGTTTCCCTTCAGTTCGAGCGCATGACCGTGCACCAGCGCCTCGGCCGGCGCGACCTCGCGGTCCGCGCCATCGGCCGCGGGCAGCCGGGCAATGGCCGCGTCGAGGTGACCGGCCACCTGGTCCACCATGGTGTCGGAGACGATCGACCGGGCGAGCTTGTTCACGTGAAAGAGCAGGGCGAACAGGCAGGCGAGCACCAGCAGGCTGGCAAGCGTGATCGCGAGGTGCGGGACGTGCCCGGCACCGAGCCCCTCGTTGATGCTGCGCAGGATCACCAGGATGTAGAGGATGGTGCCGAGGAACAGGCCGATCACGGCCTGGATCTGCCGGTCGCCGATGAAGTTCCAGATCAGTCGCGGGCCGAGCTGTCCGGCCGCGAGCGACAGGACCACGATCGTGATCGACACGACGAGCGACGTCATGGTGATCATGCCGGAGAGCAGGGTCGACAGCAGGTCGCGGGCGGTCCCGGCGTCCCCGCTGAACAGCCACCAGACGTCGCCGTCCCCCGCGAGATTCCAACGCGAGCGCAAGACGGCAACGGCGAGCGCGAGGGCGAGCGCGCTGATCCCGGCCGGAATGAGCCAGAGACGCGCGCGGAGCCAGTCGAGAACTTGACCGATGCGGGCCATCCAAATGGGAACCCCGGTGAGGGAACCTGGTTCCTCGCTTTCCTCGCCGGAAACGGCGACCGGACCGCACCCGACCGGAACCCGCCCGCCGCCCGCACATTGTCGTCGGAACCAGCAGGAAGGTGGCTCATGGCGAATGTTCGACGGATCGAGTCGTTGAAGGAGATACCTCGGGACCGGAAATATGTCGTGGTCACGAGCGGCGACGAAAGCGGTCTCAGCCGGGACGGCGAGAGCTTCGTCGTCACGGCCGACCGCAGCCTCCCGCCCAACGAGTTCGAGTCGCACCTCGAGGTCATGATCAGCGACGCCGAGCTGATCGCGGAGCGCGAGCGGATCGACACGGTCTATGTGTGCGTGGAGAGCCCGCGAACCGCGTGAAACCCACGCGCCGAAGCGATGGACCGTCCTGGCGCACGGCCTGATAAGCGACCGGTTCGTCGCGCGCACGTGACGGCGCGCTGGCTATCCGGGTCCTTGCGCGGGATCGGTCGGGTAGTGGTCGGCTTCGCCGGATCCGGCTTCGAGGGCGGTCGCGACCGGCTGCCGCTCGATCCTGCGGCGGACCCGCGGCGGCTCGGGTCCGCGGTGGAGTGCGCGGAGCCGGTCGACGATCCGGGCATCCGCCTGGGTGATCCGCTGCGACATCCGCACATAGTCGAGCCACGTGGGCGTGTCGTAGCGCTCCGTCCAGAGCTCGGGCTCGGCCAGATCCCGGAGCAGGTGCCAATGGCGCGCCCCATCGCGCCGGCGGATCCGGCGCCGCTCGGCCATCAGGGCCAGGAACTCCCGCACGTCCTCCTCCCGGATGCGGTACTCGATCGTGACGACGATCGGCCCGCTGCGCGGACGGATCTCCAGGCCGAGGCTCGGCTCCCTCCAGCGGTCGAGCGGCTCCAGGTTGATCTCGGCGTCATCAGGCAACCGCCGGCGCAGGCCGGCGGCCAGCACGACCAGATGGGCGACGGCGGACAGTGCCAGCACGTCGCGGACGCTGAACCGCTCGGCCAGCAGCCCCCAGGTCCAGCTGCCGAGCGCCATGCCGCCGAACGCCGCCGTCTGGTACAGCGCGAGCGTGCGTCCCACCACCCAACGAGGCGACGAGACCTGCACGGCGACGTTGAAGGACGACAGTGCCAGCACCCAGCAGGCGCCGCCGACCGCCAAGGCGAGCATGGTCGCCGGCATGCTGGCGCTGAAAGCGATCGCGGCCGCGCAGGCCGCAAAGCCGACGAATGAGAGGCGGACCACTCCCTCGGGGCCCAGTCCCTGCCGCATGCGGCTGGTGAGCAGGGCGCCGGCGATGGCGCCGATCCCGAACGCGCCGAGCAAGAGGCCGAAGGTCACCGGGCCGCCTCCGACGAGGTCGCGGGCCACGAGCGGCAACAGGGCCGTCACCGCGCTGCCGGCGAGTCCGAACGCCAGGGCGCGCGCCATCACGGTCCGGATCGCCGGCGACATGGCCACGAAGCGCAGGCCGGCCCCCATGGCGGCGCCGAGGAGCTCGGGCGGCAGCAGCCGCGCCGGGCGCGCCGGGCGCCAGCGCAGCAGGACGACGATGAGGGCGAGATAGCTGAGCGCGTTCACCGCGAAGGCCGCGGCCGCCCCGGCCGCCGCGACGATCATCCCGCCGACGGCAGGACCGACGCTGCGCGCAATGTTCATGCCGACGCTGTTGAGCGCGATCGCCTGCGGCAGGTCCTGCCGCGGCACCATGTCCCGGACCGACGACTGCCAGGCCGGGTTGTTGAGCGCCAGGCCGCAGCCGAGCAGGAAGGTGAAGACGAGCAGGCTCCAGGGGGCGATCCATCCGACCCAGGCGCACCACGTCAGCAGGGCTGCCACGACCGTCATCAAGACTTGCGCCGCGAGCATCACGCGGCGCTTGTCGTAGTTGTCCGCGACGGCGCCGGCCGCGAGCGAGAACAGCATGATCGGAAGGGTGATCGAGGCCTGGACCAGGGCGACCAGCGCCGCCGAGGTCGTGAGCGACGTCATCAGCCATGCGGCGCCCACGGACTGGATGAGCCCGCCGAAGTTCGAGATCAGGTTCGCCACCCACACGGCCCGGAACGTCTCGTTCCGCAAGGGCGAGAAGGCCGAACCGCGAAGCGGGACGTTCTGGTCGGTCGAAACGGCAGCCTCCCTGAGAGCGCGTTGGGCGGTTCTCCTCAGTACACCAGTCCTGCGTGTGCGCAGAAGAGACCGTCGCGGCGACCGCGCGCAACCGTGACGCCGGTCACAGCGTCGTGCCGCGAGCCCGCTACCCTGCGCATCGCCAGGCAGCGGGCGGCGCTGCCTTCAACACGAGGCAGCATCATGACCTGTTCGACCGATCCCGTCGCGCGCGAGCTCTCCGGCGCGGAGCTCGAATCCGTCAGCGGCGGCATGAAGTGGGAGCGAGGCGTGAAGAACCCCGACGTCGTCGACGCCCGTGGCGGGCAGATCAAGACCTGGTTCGGCACGTTCACGCTGGACGCGAACGGCAAGATCAGCAGCTTCACGCCGCGGACCTGAGCCGTCGGCGCCGGCCGGTCAGGCGGGGAACTGCCCGCTCGGGGTCGAGCGCGAGATTGCGAGCTCCGCCTCCGTCATGTCCGCCGGCACGTCGGCGAACAGCGGCGTCGAAAGATAGCGCTCGCCGGTGTCGGGCAGCATGCAGAGCACGTTGGCGCCCTTCGCCGCCCCGGCGCAGACGCGCAGCGCGCCCGCGAAGGTCGCGCCCGCCGTGATACCGACGAAGATGCCCTCCTTGCGCGCCAGCTCCTGGCTGTAGTGCATGGCCTCGGCGCCGGGGATCGAAAGGACGCGCTCGATGACGCCGCTCGCGACCGCGTCGGCGGTGATCTTCGGGATGAAGTCGGGCGTCCAGCCCTGCATCGGGTGTGGCTTGAAGGCGGGGTGCGGCGCCGCCGGCGTGCCGTCGGCATGGCGCGCCTGCGCGAGGCCGCTGCCCAGGAGCGGCGCGTCCTGCGGCTCGCACACCACGATGCGGGTGTCCGGCATCTCCTGGGCCAGCACCCGCGCGACCCCTCTGAGCGTGCCGCCGGTGCCATAGCCGGTCACCCAGTAATCGAGCCTCTCGCCCTTGAAATCCACGACGATCTCACGCGCCGTGGTGCGGGAATGGATGTCGGGATTGGCCTCGTTCTCGAACTGGCGCGTGAGGAACCAGCCGTGCGCCTTGGCGAGCTCGACCGCCTTGACCACCATGCCGACCGCGCGTCCGGCCGCCGGGGTGAGCACCACCTGGGCGCCGAGGAAGCGCATCAGCTTGCGCCGCTCGACGCTGAACTGCTCCGCCATGGTGACGACCAGCGGATAGCCCTTGGCGGCGCACACCATGGCGAGCCCGATCCCGGTGTTGCCGCTGGTGGCCTCGATCACGGTCTGCCCCGGCTTGAGCTCGCCCGCGCGCTCGGCCGCCTCGATGACGCCGAGCGCCAGGCGGTCCTTGACCGAGCCGAGCGGATTGAAGGCCTCGACCTTGACGTAGAGGTTCACGCCGGCCGGCGCCAGCCGGTTGATCTTCACCACCGGCGTGTTGCCGACCGTCTCCAGGATGTTCGCGAACCTCGCCATCCGTCCCTCCGGGTTCATCTCGCCATTGGCGCGGGCATTGTCGATGACCGGGCGGCCGCGGACAACCGTGCCGGCGCGCGTCGGACCCTTTCCGGGCGGGCCGTCCCCACGCCGCGGAGGTGTCGGATAGGTAGTTGCCCGGATGCGGACGCCGCGCCGGACGTCGGTCGAACGGCTGCGTGTTCCCGGACCAAAATCGATGATATGAAAAAATGTGTTTCGTGCTGCCGCAACAGGGGGGAAAGCATGCCGACCAACAGCCAACATCCCGAAACGATCGCGCTCCACGCCGGAAGCTACCGCGCCGACCCGGCCACCACGGCGGTCGCCGTGCCAATCTACCAGACGACCTCGTACCAGTTCCATTCGACCGAGCACGCCGGCAACCTGTTCGCGCTCAAGGAGCTCGGCAACATCTACACCCGGATCATGAACCCGACGCAGGCCGTGTTCGAGGAGCGCGTGGCGGCCCTCGAGGGCGGCGTCGCCGCCCTCGGCCTGGCATCGGGCCAGGCGGCGTCGCTGTTCGCGGTCCAGAACATCTGCCACGCCGGCGACAACTTCGTCTGTTCGACGGACATCTACGGCGGCACCTGGAACCTGTTCCAGAACACCATGAAGACCATGGGCATCGAGTGTCGCTTCGTCGATCCGGCCGACCCGGAGAACTTCCGCCGCGCCACCGACGCCCGGACGCGCTGCTACTACGGCGAGACGCTGCCCAACCCGAAGCTGGCGGTGTTCCCGATCGCCGAGGTCGCCAAGATCGGGCGCGAGCTCGGCGTGCCGCTGATCATGGACAACACCGCGTGCCCGGTGCTGTGCCAGCCGATCAAGCACGGCGCCGCCATCACCATGCATTCGACCACCAAGTACATCGGCGGACACGGCACCTCGATCGGCGGGATCATCGTCGACGGCGGCAATTTCGACTGGGAGAAGCACGCCGACCGCTTCCCGATGCTGAACACGCCGGATCCGAGCTATCACGGCGCGGTGTGGACGCAGGCGGTCAAGCCGCTCGGGCCGATCGCCTACATCATCAAGGCGCGGGTGACGCTGCTGCGCGACATCGGCGCCGCGATGTCGCCGTTCAACGCCTTCATGTTCATCCAGGGGCTGGAGACCGTGTCGCTGCGCATGCGCCAGCACTGCGCCAATGCCATCGCCGTGGCCGACTATCTCAAGACGCACGCCAAGGTCGCCAAGGTGATCTTCCCCTCCGTGATGACCGGGGAAGCCAGGCGCCGCGCCGACGCCTACCTGAAGGGCGGCTACGGCGGACTGCTCGGCTTCGAGCTCAAGGGCGGCCGCGCCGCGGGGCAGAAGTTCATCGAGGCCCTGAAGATGTTCTATCACGTCGCGAATATCGGCGACGCGCGCTCGCTGGCGATTCATCCCGCCACCACCACCCACTCGCAGCTCACCCCGGAGGAGCAGCTCAAGACCGGCGTCACCGACGGCTACGTGCGGCTGTCGATCGGCATCGAGCACATCGACGACATCATCGCCGATCTCGACCAGGCGCTCGCCGCCGTGTGAGGCGCGAAAGGCACGGCCGCACACGCGTCGTCATGCCGGTGGCGGCATGACCGCGTGCGCGGCGCGCGCCGCGTCACGCCCGCGCATGGCCGGGACGACTCTGGAGAATGCTTTCGACTGCGCGGCAGCCCTTCGTCGAGCGGGCGAGCGCAAGCGCGCCGTCGCGGCCCCCGGTCTCGATCTCATGGAGGATGCGCGCCCGCGCGTGCAATCAGGGCCATGATGCTCCCGCGCGTGATACGACGACCGAGACGGCCACGACCGCGATTCAGGCCGGGCAAAGGTTCGTGCCGGCAGTCATTAAGTTATTGAATATGCGGGGAAGTTTTGGTGAGCGCGCTGGGACTCGAACCCAGGACCCTCTGATTAAAAGTCAGATGCTCTACCGACTGAGCTACGCGCTCGCGAGGGGGTCAGGGGGTGTGTAGGAGGGGCTTCGGACGCGGTCAATAGGCGGCGCGCTCGACCCGCCTGAAAGCGTCGTGGGGCCCTCGCGCTAGATCCGGCCCTCCGCGACCGCGTGGCAGGCGACCTCGCCGGCGCCGGCGGCGACCGGCTCGGGGCGCTCGGCGCGGCAGCGATCGTTGGCGAAGGGGCAGCGCGGGTGGAAGGCGCAGCCCGCCGGCGGGTCGATCGGGTTCGGGATCTCGCCCTCCACGGCCTTGCGCTGCCGGCCCGTCATCTCGAGATCCGGGACTGCGTCGAGCAGCATGCGCGTGTAGGGATGGCGCGGCGCGCGGAACAGGTCGCGCGACGGGGCGACCTCGACCAGGCGCCCGAGATACATCACGCCGATGCGGTTCGCCATGTGGCGCACCACCGCGAGGTTGTGGCTGATGAACAGGTAGGTGAGGCCGAGCCGGTCCTGCAGGTCGCGCATCAGGTTGAGGATCTGCGCCTGCACCGAGACGTCGAGCGCCGAGGTCGGCTCGTCGCAGACGATGAACTCCGGCTCCGAGGCGAGCGCGCGCGCGATCGCGATGCGCTGGCGCTGGCCGCCCGAGAACTCGTGCGGATATTTCGCGCCGTCGGCCGGATCGAGGCCGACCAGCGTGAGCAGCTCGCCGACCCGTGCCGCGATCTCCTGGCGCGAGTCGGCGAGCGAGAAGGCGCGGATCGGCTCGGCGATGATGTCGAAGGCGCGCCAGCGCGGATTGAGGCTCGCATAGGGGTCCTGGAACACCATCTGGATGCGGCGCCGCAGCGCCCGGCGCTGCCCGTCATGGGCCGGATTGGTCATCGACACGCCGTCGATGATCACCTGCCCGGTGGTGGGCGGGATCAGGCCGACCACCATCTTGGCGACCGTCGACTTGCCCGAGCCGGACTCGCCCACCAGGGCGAAGGTCTCGCACCGGTCGATCGTGAAGTTGACGCCGGCGACCGCGCGCAGCAGCCGCTGCGGCAGCCGCTCGATCACCCGGTTGAGCCAGGGCGGGGAGACGTCGAACACGCGGCCGAGATTCTCCACCTGCACCAGCGGGCGCGCCGGCCCGGCTGCGGCCGCGGTCCCGACCAGCGTCTCGGTCATGGCTGCAGCTCCGCCGGCGCCGGCACGTCGTGGTAGAGCCAGCAGGCCACCTGCGATCGGTCGCGGCCGGCGAGCTCGGGACGAACCTGGTCGCACGGCGCGAAGCGCGCCGGGCAGCGCGGATGGAAGGCGCAGCCCTTCGGAATCGCGGTCAAGCGCGGCATCGAGCCCGGGATCTGCAGGAGCCGGTCGGACTCGGTCGCGATCGTCGGAATCGAGCCCATCAGGCCCTTGGTGTAGGGATGATGCGGCTGCTTCACCACGTCACGCACCGGCCCGATCTCGACGATGCGGCCCGCATACATCACGGCGACACGGTCGGCGGTCTCGGCGATCACGCCCATGTCGTGGGTGATCAGCATCACGGCCGCCCCGTGCTGGCGGCAGAGCCGCTTGATCAGCGCGATGATCTGCGCCTGCACCGAGACGTCGAGGGCGGTGGTGGGCTCGTCCGCGATGACGAGCTCCGGCTCGGCCGCGAGCGCGAGCGCCAGCACCACGCGCTGGCGCATGCCGCCCGAGAACTGGTGCGGGTAGTTGTCGATGCGCGAGGCTGGTGCCGGGATCCCGACCTCGGTGAGCAGCGCCAGCGCGCGGTTGCGCGCCGCCGCGGCGGAGAGGTCGGTGTGGGTCTGGACCGTCTCGATGAGCTGGTCGCCGATCCGGTAGAGCGGATTGAGGCTGGTCAGCGGATCCTGGAACACCATGCCGATGCGCTTGCCGCGGATCTTGCGCATGGCGTCCGGCGGCAGGTTGTCGATGCGCCGGCCCTTGAGCAGGATCTCGCCGCCCGCGATGCGGCCGGGCGGCTCGATCAGGCCGATGATCGCGGTGCCGGTGATCGACTTGCCGGCGCCCGACTCGCCGACCACGCCGAGCACCTCGCCGGGCATCAGGTCGAAGGAGATGTCGTCGATCGCGGTGAGCCGGCCGCGGCGGGTCGGGAACTCCACCTTGAGGTTGCGGACGCTGAGAACGGGTTCGGTCATCGCAGCTTCGGATTGAGGGCGTCGCGCAGCCAGTCGCCCAGGAGGTTGATGGCGAGCGCCAGGGAGGCGAGCGTGATGCCCGGAAAGATCGCGATCCACCATTCCCCGGAGAACAGGTAGCGGTTGCCGATCTGGATCAGGGTGCCGAGGGAGGGCTGGGTCGGCGGCAGGCCGACGCCCAGGAAGGAGAGCGTCGCCTCCAGGATGATCGCCAGCACCAGGTTGATGGTGGCGATCACCAGCACCGGCCCCATGACGTTGGGGAGCACGTGGCGGAACAGGATCTTGACCGGGTGGATGCCGATCAGCCGGGCCGCCAGCACATAGTCCTTGTTCTTCTCGACCAGGGTCGAGCCCCGGACCGTGCGGGCGTACTGGACCCAGAACGACAGGCCGATCGAGAGCACCAGCACCCAGAACACCAACTGCTCGTTGCGCTGCTCGCCGAACAGGGCCCGCGCGGTGCCGTCGATCAGGAGCGCGATCAGGATCGCCGGGAAGGTGAGCTGGATGTCGGCGATGCGCATGATCACCGAGTCGGTCGAGCCGCCCGCATAGCCCGCGACCAGCCCGAGCGCGATGCCGAGCACCGCCGCGAAGACGACCGAGAGGAAGCCGACGCTGAGCGAGAGCCGCGAGCCGTAAAGGATGGTCGAGAAGATGTCGCGTCCCTGGTCGTCGGTGCCGAGCAGGAAGCGCGGATCGCCACCCTCCATCCAGGCGGGCGGAAGGTTGGAATCGAGCAGCTGCAGGCTGGCGACGTCGAACGGATCGTGCGGCGCGATCAGGGGCGCGAGCAGGGCGCCGGCCATGATCACCAGCGTGACCACGGCGGCGAGCACCGTCACCTTGGAGCGAAGGAACGAGTGCAGGAGGTCGCTGTCGAAAACGGCGCCGAGCCGGCCGGCGACGCCGATCCGGGGGGCGACGCCGACCCGGGCCGCGACCGTCTCGTTGGTCTCGACCGGCACGGTCAGGCGCCCCGCGCGTCGATGCGGATGCGCGGATCGACCACCACGTAGAGCAGGTCGACGATGAGATTGACCGTGACGAAGATGAAGGCGACCAGCAGCAGGTAGGCCGACATGATCGGGATGTCGACGTTCTGCACGGCGCGCAGGAACATCAGGCCCATGCCGGGCCACTGGAACACGGTCTCGGTGATGATCGCGAAGGCGATGATCGAGCCGAGCTGCAGGCCCGCGATGGTGATCACCGGCACCATGGTGTTCTTGAGCGCGTGGCCGAAGTGGACCGCCCGGTTGGTGAGCCCGCGGGCGCGCGCGAACTTGACGTAGTCCGTGCGCAGCACCTCGAGCATCTCCGAACGCACCAGCCGCATGATCAGCGTCATCTGGAACAGGCCGAGCGTGATCGACGGCAGCACCAGCGCCTTCAGCCCCGACCAGGTGAGCAGCCCCGTGTCCCAGAGGCCGAGCCGCACGGTATCGCCGCGGCCGAAGGAGGGCAGCACGCCGAGCGTCACGGCGAACAGGAAGATCAGCAGGATGCCGATCAGGAAGGTCGGCAGCGAGATGCCGACCAGCGAGAGCGTCAGGAACAGCTTGGAGAGCCAGGCGTCGCGCCGGAGCGCCGTGTAGACGCCCATCGGGATGCCGAGCAGCATGGAGAAGATCGCCGACACGATCGCGAGCTCCATGGTGGCGGGAAAGCGCTCGGCGATCAGGTCCAGCACCGGCTTCTTGAACTGGTAGGAGATGCCGAAATTGAGCTGCACCGCGTTCCAGATGAAGCGCAAGAACTGCACCGCCACGGGGTCGTTGAGCCCGAGCGCCTCGCGCAGCGCGGCGCGTTCCTCGAGCGAGGTCTCGATGCCGACCATCTGGTTGATGGGGTCGCCGACGAAACGGAACAGGGTGAAGGCGATCAGCGCCACCACGGCCATCACCAGGGTGGCCTGCAGCAGGCGGCGGATGATGAACGCGAGCATGAACCTTACGTCAGGTAGGCGTGGACGCCGCGCATATCGCGCGTCATCCCGGCCGAGCGAGCGAAGCTCGCGCGAGCCGGGATCCATACCCCCGGTGTCGCGAAGAGGATGACGTACGGAAACCGCAGACTCGTAGCCATGCCGTGACCGACACTCGTGCCGCTGAGGTTATGGATCCCGGCTCTGGCTTCGCTCGGCCGGGATGACGCCGAGGCTGCATTGGCGCCCCGCATTGCTTGGCGCCCGGTCCGGATCGGGGCGAAGGAGGGGAGCTCTCGCTCCCCTCCGGCCCCGATCGACCCCGTCACGGCTGCTTCGTGTACCAGTGGAACAGGATCTGGTTGTCGGCGCGCTGCACGACCTTCACCTTCTTGGAGACGCCCCAGACCAGGGCCTGCTGGTGCAGCGGGATGTGGCCGGCCTCGTCGTGATGGATCTTGAAGGCCTGCGCGATCATCTCGTCGCGCTTCTGCTTGTCGTTCTCCACCAGGATCTTCTTGGCGAGCTCGTCGATCTGCTTGTTGCAGTAGCCGCCGAGATTGAACGGGCCGCCTTTGCCCTTCTCGTCGCGGCAGCCCATGATGTTGGCGAGCACGTTCCAGGAGTCGAACGAGCCGGGCGTCCAGCCGAGCAGGAAGAACGAAGTGTCGTAGCCGCCGGTCGCCAGCACCTTGGCGAAGTACTTGGCCTTCGGCTGCGACAGCAGGTTCACCTTGACGCCGATGCGCGCCAGCATGGCGACCGACGCCTGGCAGATCGCCTCGTCGTTGACGTAGCGGTCGTTCGGGCAGTTCATCGTCACCTCGAAGCCGTTCGGGTAGCCGGCCTCGGCGAGCAGCTTCTTGGCGGCCTCCGGGTCGTAGGGGTGCCGCTTGAACTCGCCGGCGCGCGCGAACAGCAGCGGCGAGAGCATGATGGACGAGGGCGCCGCCAGCCCGCGCATCACGCGCGACTTGATCGCCTCGATGTCGATCGCCTGGTAGAACGCCTTGCGCACGCGCGCGTCCTTGAACGGGTTCTTGCCCTTGACGTTCGAGCCCTTGAGCTCGTCGCGCATCTGGTCGAAGCCGAGGAAGATCGTGCGCAGCTCCGGCCCCGAGAGCACCTGGGTGCTGGCGTTGGCGTTCACGCGCGGGATGTCCTGCAGCGGGACGGGATCGATCCAGTCGACCTCGCCCGAGAGCAGGGCGGCGACGCGGGTCGCGTCGTTGGAGATCGTGGTGAAGATCACCTCGTCGAAATTGTGCGTCGGCTTGTCCCACCACTTGGGGTTCGGCTTGAACACCGTGCGCACGCCGGCCTGGTGCTCGGCGATCACGAACGGGCCGGTGCCGTTGGCGTTGAGCGCCGCGTAGTTCATCTGCTGGCCGGTCGCCGGCTGCGGCACGACGGAGTTGTTCTTCTCCGCCCACTTCTTCGACATCACGTACCAGGTGTCCCACTCGTAGTGCAGAATGGGATTGGGGCTCGACAGCACGAAGTCGACCGTGTGGTCGTCGACCTTGACGACCTTGGCGTCGGCGGGGAGCCGGGTCTTCAGGTCCGAGCCGTTGGCGCGCACGCGCTCGGCCGAGAACACCACGTCGTCGGCCGTGAAGTCCGAGCCGTCGTGGAACTTGACGCCCTTGCGCAGGTGGAAGCGCCAGCGGGTCGGCTCCGGGGTCTCCCATTTCTCGGCGAGGCCGGGGATGATCTCGAGGTTCGGCCCGCGCTTGGTCAGTCCCTCATAGACGTTGCCGAGCACGCCGAGCGTGAAGGTCTCGTTGAGCGTGTAGGGATCGAGGGCTTTCAGGTCGCCCTGGAAGCCGAAACGGAAGGTGACGGCGTCGGCGGGCTGCGTCAGGGACGCGAGCCCGAGCGCCAGCGCGAACAGCGCGGACTTGATCTTCATCGTTACCCCTCATCTGGACCGGATGGTGCGCAGCCGGGCCTGCGCCCGACCGTCGGTCGCGGTCTGGGGGCGGAGCTTATCCACGGACGGCCGGCCGGGTCTAGCCGGGCCGCATCCCTTTTTCCGGGCAGGGGAACCGTTTGGGCGCGGCGCAAGGGCGCAGCCATGACCAGACCGCGACCAGGCACTGCACACAATTCGGTGCGGGTCTCGGTTGACCGCCGCCCCGCAGTCCGGTTTGTTAGATGCAACCTCTCCCCCTTCGCCGCCTTCCCATCCAGGCGCCGCCCTTCCGGAGCGAACCCCCCATGCCCGTGATCAATCGTGTCGCCGACATGCAGGCCGACATCACCGAGTGGCGCCGCGATCTCCATCGCCACCCGGAACTGCTCTTCGACGTCCACCGCACCGCCGCGAGCGTCGCCGAGAAGCTGAAAGCCTTCGGCTGCGACGAGGTGGTTCCGGGAATCGGCCGCACCGGGGTGGTCGGCGTGATCCGCGGCCGCAAGCCCGCCAATGGCAGCGGCGCCAAGGTGCTCGGCCTGCGCGCCGACATGGACGCGCTGCCGATCGAGGAGCAGACCGGGCTCGCCTATGCCTCGACCACCTCCGGCAAGATGCACGCCTGCGGCCACGACGGCCACACCGCCATGCTGCTCGGCGCCGCGCGCTACCTCGCCGAGACCCGCAATTTTGCGGGCACCGCGGTGGTGATCTTCCAGCCGGCCGAGGAGGGCGGCGGCGGGGCGCGCGAGATGGTGAAGGAGGGCCTGATGGAGCGCTTCGCCATCGACGAGGTCTACGGCATGCACAACTATCCGGGCCTGCCGGTCGGGCAGTTCGCGATCCGCCCGGGCCCCATGATGGCGGCCGCCGACCGCGTCTACATCGACGTGGAGGGGATCGGCGGTCATGCGGCCAAGCCCCACCAGTGCATCGACACCGTGCTGGTCGCGGCCCAGATCATCAACCAGATCCAGTCGATCGTGGCGCGCAATGTCGACCCGATCGAGTCGGCCGTGATCTCGATCTGCCAGTTCCACGGCGGGCACGCCGACAACGTGATCCCGCAGACCGTGAGCCTGCGCGGCACCGCCCGCAGCCTGGTGCCCGAGGTGCGCGACCTGATCGAGCGTCGCCTCGGCGAGGTGGTCGAGGGCACGGCGCGCCTCTATGGCGCGACCGCCCGCCTCACTTACCGGCGCGACTATCCGGTGACCCGCAACAATGCCGAAAAGACGGTGTTCGCGGCCGAGGTCGCCGCCACGGTCGCGGGGCCCGGCCGGGTCGACACCGAGACGCCGCCCGTGATGGGCGGCGAGGATTTCTCGTTCATGCTGGAGAAGCGGCCGGGCGCCTTCATCTTCGTCGGCAACGGCGACTCCGCCGGCCTGCACCACCCGGCCTACGACTTCAACGACGACGTGATCCCGGTCGGCGTCTCCTACTGGGTGCGCCTGGTCGAGACCGCGCTGCCGGGGTGATGGCGCCGCCGGCGGTCGTCCCGGCGCTCGCACTTCGCGCTCGGCCGGGACGGCACCGGTCGAGCGCCGCTACTGCACCTTCATGTTGACCGGGTTCTCGGCCGGGGCGTTGGCGACGCGGCGACGCCGCACGAGGCGCTCGGCGAGGCGCACATCGAGGCCGCGCCAGAAGTCCGGATCGTTCGCCCGGCTCGCCTCCAGCGCCGCGAAGCCGACCGCCGCCAGGAACGGCAGGCTCTGGATCGCGAGCGCCAGCGCGAAGATGTTGATCTCGCGCACCTGCTCCCAGTTGGTGCCGTAGAGCACCGCCGCGCCGGCGATCAGCAGGCCGCCGATCACGGCCTCCCAGAAGGCCGGGAAGTCGCGGCGCTTGCCGGGCTTGCCGCCCTTGGCGGTGCGCGCGAAGGGCAGGTGGTCCTTGATCAGGCCGTCGCCGATCGCGCGCGCGACCGTCCACTGCACCGACATGGCGGCCAGCATGGCGCCCAGCATCTGCCCGGCCGAGAGCGGCACCTTGAGCCGGTAGAGCACCAGGAAATGCGTCACCGACACCACGAAGGCTGCGACGATCGGCAGGGTCAGCACCTTGTCGGGCACCGCGATGCCGAGGAACGCCACCACCGGCACCCAGAACAGGTTGAGGATCGCGACCGCGACGCCGATCGAGTCCGCGCCCATCCAGTTGAGCCAGCCGCGCGCGAACTCGCGCTTCTGCTCGCGCGTGAGCCGGCTGCCCTCGGCGAGAAAACGGCGCCAGTGCTTCTTGATGATCTGGAAGCCGCCATAGGCCCAGCGGTGGCGCTGCTTCTTGAACTGCTCGAAGGTGTCGGGCAGCAGGCCGTGGCCGTAGCGGCGGTTGGTGTAGTGGGTCTGCCAGCCGCCTTCCATGATGGCGAGGCCGAGATCGGCATCCTCGCAGATCGTGTCGCTCGACCAGCCGCCGGCCGCCGCCATGGCGCTGCGCCGGATCAGGCACATGGTGCCGTGCACGACGATCGCGTTGACCTCGTTGCGCTCGATCATGCCGATGTCGAAGAAGCCCGCATACTCGCCGTTGAGCGCGCGGTGCATCACGCTGCGCGCGCCGTCGCGGTGGTCCTGCGGCGCCTGCACGATGCCGACCGCCGGGTCCGCGAAGGCCGGCACCAGGTCCTTGAGCCAGTCGGGCGCCACCACGTAGTCGGCGTCGAGCACGCCGATGATCTCGGCGTCCGGATCCGTGTGCTCGAGCGCGAGGCGCAGCGCGCCGGCCTTGAAGCCTTCGATCCTCGGCACGTTGACGAACTTGAAGCGCCCGCCGAGCGCGCGGCAATGGTCCTCGATCGGCTGCCAGAACTCCGGCTCCGGCGTGTTGTTGATGACCACGACGCACTCGTAGTTCGGATACTCCAGGCGCGCGATCGCATCGAGCGTCTGCTTGAGCATCTCGGGCGGCTCGCGATAGGCCGGCACGTGGATCGACACCTTGGGCGCGTAGCCTTCCGGCGCCGGCAGCGGCCCCGCGATCAGCCGCCGCGGCTTGCGGCCGAGCGTGATCGCGGCGATCTCCTCGATGCGCGCCATCGCGATCAAGACCAGCGGCACCAGCAGCATCAACCCGAAGACGAGCGCGACGGCGGTGCCGGTCACGAAGTAGTGGCCTTCCCAGTAGGCGAACACGGTCGCGGCCCAGGCCCCGACGATCTGCGCGGCCGCGCCGAGCACCAGCGCCTGCGGGAAGGTGACGCCCGCCATCGCGAGCATCGGC
Organism: Bradyrhizobiaceae bacterium; assembly: GCA_003105195.1. GTDB lineage: Bacteria > Pseudomonadota > Alphaproteobacteria > Rhizobiales > Xanthobacteraceae > FEB-22. Next base: position 3,150 of record PQAH01000048.1, on the reverse strand, counting down.
AGCGACAGCAGGAAGCCGACCAGGAGGGCGATGCCGGCGAGCTTCCAGTGGTCCTCGTCGACGATCGTCCCGGTCCAGGGGAACTTCGCGTTCAGCGACCGGTCGAACACGCCCCAGTACATGCCGACGCTGCCCTCGAAGGTCTTCCAGGGCTGATCGATCGCCTCGATGATGTTGTAGTCGATGCCCATGGCGTCGGCGCGCGCCGCGAAATCGCGCAGCACCTGCGCCTGCTCCAGGCGCCCGGGATGCGCCTCGCGGCGGTTGTAGCCGGCGCTCGGCCAGCCGAACTCCGCGATCACGATGCGCTTGCCCGGGTGGATCTGCCGCAGCCGGTCGTAGAAGCGGAAGGTGAGATCCACCGTCTCCTTGTGCGAGAAGCCTTCCCAGTAGGGCAGGATGTGCGCCGCGATATAGTCGACCGCGGAGGCGAGCCGCAGGTACTCGTCGCCCTTCTCGCCCGGCGCGAGCTTGTCCTTCGGCGCCCACTCGCTCCAGATCTCGCCGGTGGTCACCGGCACGTTCACCTCGCGCTTCACGCGCTGGATGATCTCGATCAGCCCGTCCACCGTGATGTCGCCGCGGTAGAGGGTCTCGTTGCCGACCACGATGCCGATCACGTTGCGGTAGCGCTTCGCCAGCGCGATCGCGGCCTCGACCTCGCGCGCGTTCCGGTCCTGGTTCTTGTCGATCCAGATGCCGAGCGTGACCTTCAGGCCGAAATCGTCGGCGATCGCCGGCACCAGCCCGGTCCCGCCGGTCGAGGCGTAGGTGCGGATCGCCCGGGTATGAGGCGCGATGCGCGCGAGCTCGGCGCGGATGCGCCGTTCCGTGGCGCGGTCGCTGGTGTCCGGCTGCGCGGAGGCCGCGAAAGGTGCGTAGGAAACGCTGGCGAGCGGGCCGCGCACGTCCGGCGCCGCGGCCTGTTGCGAGGTCAACGACCAAATGCCGGCATGCGCGCACGCAACAAGCGCGACGGCGGCGACAACGAGGCGCATTCGAGCGACCCAGCTGGGGCGGGATAGCCAGGACCGAGTCCGTCCCCTGGACTCGTCTGGAGGAGATGCTGCGGCGCAATATAAGTCGCGCCGAGTATTTTACCAACTATCTCCCATCAATGACTTTTTTTAGGCATGAAACCTCCCCCGCGGCAGTTCGCAAGTGCGAACGCGGCTACCGGTTGGACCCTCTCCCGTATCGGTCGTAACGCGGCGCCGGACGTCTGGTTCCGCCCGGCGGTCATTGTTTGGCGGTGGGGGGATTCGCGGCTGGAGCGGCGGCCGCCGCCTCGCTTGTCGGGGTGGTGGGATTGATCCAGCAGCCGTGCACGCGCATCCGCAGCAGCTCGCCTTTCGGGTCCAGGTCGCCCTGCCGCAGCACGCACCGGAAGCTCGCCTGGATGTGCCCGGAGGGGCAGCCGAAGCGCTCGTAGATGTCGATGTGCCGGAAGGCCGTGTCCATGTCGTCGACATAGAGAAAGCGGACCACCCGCTGGCCGTGCCAGAGGCATTCCGGATTCGCGGCCGGGCCGCCGAGGGTGCGGCTCGCCTCGGCGAACTTCTCGACCCAGGGCTTGTCCTTGGGTGGCTCGGGCTGCGCCTGGCCCTGCTTCTGTTGCGGCTGCGCGGGCGGCTGCGCCTGGGCGCGGGGGTCGCTCCCCTGGCCGAGGGCGGGGGTCGTTGCGAGAGCCAGAAGGAGAGCGCCGGCGAGAGGCCGGACGTAGCGCAATTCTCGAGAAGGCATGGACATTTATTTCACGCGCTGGGTTGCCGTAATCCCGACCGCATCAATCACCGGAATGGGACCGCAATGCGACGCCGGGCCGGACAACCGGCGAAGTGATTGGCCGAAGTTCCGCGCTTTGTCCAGCAGCAGCCGCAGCTTCGCGGCGCCATGGTGAACCCAGCCGCCTTGGCAGCCGGGCACGAGACCTGTAAGGCGGGCGCTCCCGCCCGAACCCCGGATCTCGGATGCGAGTAGCGCTCGGCCTGTTCCTCCCTGTGGCGGTGGCGATCGCCGCGATCTGGTGGTGGCTGGGCGCGCCGGTGGCGCTGCCTTCATCGCCGCTCGCCGGGCAGAAATACCCTTGCGTCTCCTATGCGCCGTTCCGCGGCAGCCAGACGCCCTTCGACCAGGCCTTTCGCGTGCCCGCCGCCCAGATCGAGGAGGATCTGAAACGGCTCGCCCCGGTCACCCGCTGCGTGCGCACCTATGCGACCAACCAGGGCCTCGACCAGGTGCCCGAGATCGCCCAGCGCCACGGCCTCGAGGTCCTGCTCGGGGTCTGGCTCGGGCGCGAGGCGGAGCGCAACCGCACCGAGATCGCCGCCGCCGTGGAGCTCGCGAGGCGCTTCCCCGGCGTGATCCGCGGCGTCGTGGTCGGCAACGAGACGCTGCTGCGCGGCGAGCTCTCGGCCGCCGACGTCGCGAGCCATCTGCGCGCCGTGAAGGCGCAAGTGGCCGTGCCGGTCACCTATGCGGACGTCTGGGAGTTCTGGATGCGCAACCGCGACCTTGCGGGGGCGGTCGATTTCATCACCATCCATATCCTTCCCTATTGGGAGGACTTCCCGATCGCGGTCGACGCGGCGCCCGCCCATGTCGACGCGATCCGCCGGCATGTCGCCGAAGCCTTTCCGGGCCGGGAGATCCTGATCGGCGAGGTCGGCTGGCCGAGCGCCGGGCGCATGCGCGAGGGCGCCCTGCCGTCGCCGGCCGCGCAGGCGGGCTTCGTGCAGGACGTGCTGGCTCGCGCAGACCGCGGCAACTACCGGGTCAACCTGATCGAGGCCTTCGACCAGCCCTGGAAGCGAAGCCTCGAGGGCACGGTCGGGGGCCATTGGGGACTGCTCGATGCGGACAGCCGGGCGCCGAAATTCACTCTCGGCACGCCGGTCTCGAACCATCCGCACTGGCGCTGGCAGGCCGCCGGCGGAATTGCCTTCGCGGCTCTCGTCTTCGCCGCCGCCCTCGCCGGGGCGCGCCGGCGCAAGGGCGATGCACCCGGCCTGCCGGCATGGCTCGGCACGGCCGCGATCGCGCTCGTCTCCGGCACCCTGATCGGCTGGACCATCGCCAACCTGCCGCTCGAAGCCCTCGGCCTCGGCGGCTGGGCGCGTTCGCTGGCGCTCGCGGCGCTCGCGCTCGCGG
>PQAH01000047.1 GCA_003105195.1 Bradyrhizobiaceae bacterium | reverse complement strand
GGGTGCAATAGCCGCGCAGCGGCGTATTGCACCGGCAGAGCGGCCGGATGCGCCGACGGTGCAATACGGTGCTTCGCACCTATTGCACCCTACGCGCCGCGTGGTGTGTCTCTAACTCTCGCCGCCACCATCTCCGGGCGCCGGGAGCAGGGGCTCTGGAAGCGCGTCTTGCTGTGGCTCGTGCTGCTCGGGCCGTTCTTCTTCGCGAGCTACGGGCTCGCCAACTGGCTGACCTCGCTGCGCGCCCATGTGCCGGACCTGGTGTTCGCCTGGGAGCGGCAGATTCCGTTCGTGCCCTGGACCATCGTGCCCTACTGGTCGATCGACGCCTTCTACGGCCTCTCGCTGTTCGTCTGCGCGAGCCGCGCCGAGCTCGATACCCATGCGCGGCGCCTGCTCACGGCCCAGGTCGTCGCCGTGACCTGCTTCGTGCTGTTCCCGCTGCGCTTCACCTTCGAGAAGCCGGAGACCGACGGCGTGTTCGGCTTCCTGTTCGCGGTGCTGGGCGGCTTCGACCAGCCCTACAACCAGGCGCCCTCGCTGCACATCGCGCTGCTCGTGATCCTGTGGGCGCTCTATGCGCGCCACCTGCCGGCCTGGGGCCGCGCCGTGCTGCACGCCTGGGCGGTCCTGGTGACGGTGTCGGTGCTCACCACCTACCAGCACCATTTCATCGACATTCCCACCGGCGCGCTGCTCGGCTTCCTGTGCCTCTGGCTGTGGCCGGATCACGGCCGGAGCCCCCTCGAGGGCCTGGCCTGGACCTGCGATCCGAAGCGCCGGCGCCTCGCGACCTTCTACGCGCTCGGCGCGCTCGCCTGCGCGGGCCTCGCGGTGCTGTTCGGCGGCACGGCGCTGTGGCTGCTCTGGGGCACGGTCGCCTGTGCCCTGGTCGCGCTGATCTATGCGGCGCTCACCCCGGCCGCGTTCCAGAAGGATGCCGACGGCCGCGTGAGCCTCGCGGCCCGCGTGCTGCTCGCGCCCTATCATCTTGCGGCCTGGATCAACTCCCGGGCCTGGACCTGGCGCAGCCCGGCGCCGAGCCCGGTCGCCGACGGCGTCGCCCTCGGCCGTGCGCCTCGCCCGCGCGACCTCGACGGACATGCCGGGGTGGTCGACCTGAGCGCCGAGCTGCCGATGCGCAGCGCCGGCCGCGCCTGGCGCAGCATCCCGATGCTCGACCTGGTGGTGCCCGAGCCGGCCGCCCTGCGCGCCGGCGCCGCCGCCATCGAGGCGATGCGCGCCCACGGCCCGGTGCTGGTCGCCTGCGCGCTGGGCTACTCGCGCAGCAGCGCCACGGTCGCGACCTGGCTGCTCGCCACCGGACGCGCCGCCGACGCGGAGGCGGCCGTGCGCCTGGTCCGGGCGGCGCGGCCGCGCATCGTGCTCGACGACGCCCATTTGGCGGCGATCGCCGCCGCTGCCGGGGAGGGCCGATGATGTCGCCGGACACCGAAGACCGCAGCACGATCGGGGCCTGCGCGGCGCTGCTCGAGCAGGGCCGCGTCCTCGACGGCCTGTCGCGCCTGCTCACCGCCGTCGCGGTCGGCCTGCTGTTCGCCGGGGCCTTCGGACTCGTCCCCAAGGCGCTCGCGGTTCCGGTCGCGCTGATCGCGGTCGCCTTCGGCCTCGCCGAGACCCGGCTGGCGATCCGGGTCGGCTTCGACGCGGCGCTGCTGCGCGACACCGCGCACCGGCCGCAGCTCGCGGCCCTCGACGCGGCCCTGGTCCGCCTCGGCCTCATAGCGTCCGAGAAGGCCGGGCGGCCGCTCGAGGAGCGCCTCGCCGGCGCCATGCGGCTCATGCGCCGGCAGGGACTGTGCCTCGCCGGCCAGATCGGCGTGCTCGTGCTCGGCGCGCTCGTCGCCGCCGCGCTGCAGGGACGCGGCCCCTGATGCTCGACCGCCTCGCCGGCACCGCGGTGATGGCCTTCGCCCGCCTGATCACGGGCGTGCGCGCCGAATGGCGCGGCGCGCCGCCGCAGCCGACCCAGCGCATCTATTACGCCAACCATGCGAGCCACGGCGATTTCGTGCTGATCTGGACCGTGCTGCCGCCGGCGCTGCGCAGCCTCACGCGCCCGGTGGCCGGCGCCGACTACTGGAGCAAGGGGGCGATCCGCCGCTTCATCGGCACCTCCGTGTTCAATGCCGTGCTGATCGAGCGCGAGCGCGAGAACCGCCGCCAGGACCCGATCGCCGTGATGACCGCGGCCCTCGACGCCGGCGCCTCGCTGATCCTGTTCCCCGAAGGCACGCGCAACACCAGCGAGGCGCCGCTGCTGCCCTTCAAGGGCGGCCTCTACCAGCTCGCCGGCGCGCGCCCGCGCGTCGAGCTGGTGCCGGTGTGGATCGACAACATCTCGCGCGTGATGCCCAAGGGCGAGCTCCTGCCGATTCCGCTGCTCTGCTCGGTCACCTTCGGCGCGCCGCTGCATCTCGCCGAGGGTGAGCCGCGCGACACCTTCCTGGCGCGCGCCCGCGCGGCCCTGCTGGCGCTCGCGCCGGCGCGGGAGGAGACCGCATGACGGCCCAGCAGCAGACCCTGCTCCTGTTCGGCGGCGTCGCGGCCGTGCTGGTGCTCGCCTCCGCGGTCGGCTTCCTGCTGCAACGGCGCAGCGGCCCGTCGCCCGTGATCGAGAACCTCAATGCCCGCATCAAGGCCTGGTGGGTGATGGTGGCGCTGATCGCCGCCGCCTTCGTCGCCGGCAAGCCGGGCGTGATCGGGCTGTTCGCGATCGCCTCCTTCGCGGCGCTGCGCGAGTTCGTGACCCTGACCCATACGCGCCGCGGCGACCACTGGGCGCTGCTCGCGAGCTTCTTCCTGGTGCTGCCCGCCCAGTACTGGCTGATCTGGATCGAGTGGTACGGGCTCTATGCGATCTTCATCCCGGTCTACGCCTTCCTGCTGCTGCCGATCGCGGCGGCGCTGCGCGGCGACACCACCCGCTTCCTCGAGCGGGTCGCGGAGGTGCAATGGGGCCTGATGATCGCGGTGTTCTGCGCCTCGCACGTGCCGGCGCTGCTCACGCTGGACATCACGGGCTACGAAGGGCGCAACCTCCTGCTCATCGCCTTCCTGGTGCTGGTCGTGCAGGGCAGCGACGTGCTGCAATATGTCTGGGGCAAGCTCTTCGGCCGCCGCAAGGTCGCCCCCGCGCTCTCGCCCTCCAAGACCTGGGAGGGGCTGGTGGGCGGCGTCGCCAGCGCCAGCCTGATCGGCGCCGCGCTCTGGTGGATCACGCCGTTCTCGCCCGCGCAGGCCGGGGCCATGGCCTTCGTGATCTGCCTGATGGGCTTCTTCGGCGGCCTGGTGATGTCGGCGATCAAGCGCGACCGCGGCGTCAAGGACTGGGGCCGCATGATCGAGGGGCACGGCGGCATGCTCGACCGCCTCGATTCGGTGATCTTCGCGGCGCCGGTCTTCTTCCACTTGACGCGCTACTGGTTCGCGAACTGAATCCCGGCGTCAAGCCGGAGCGGATCTCCCATGACGGACCTTCGTATCGCCATTGCGGGCCTCGGCGCGATCGGGCGCACGCTCGCGCGCCGGCTCCACGAGGGGCTGCCGGGGCTTGCGCTCGGCGCGGTCGCGGCGCGCGACGCCGGCAAGGCGCAGGCCTGGCTCGCCTCCCAGGGAATCGCGTGTCCCGTGGTGGCGCTCGAGGACCTGCCGCGCCATGCCGACCTGGCGGTGGAATGCGCGCCGGCCGCGCTCCTGGACCGCATCTGCGTGCCCATGCTCGAGGCCGGCAGGCAGGTGATGGTGCTGAGCTGCGGCGCGCTGCTGCCGCGGCCGGATCTGGTGGAGCTCGCCCGGGCGCGCGGCGGGCGGATCATCGTGCCGACCGGCGCGCTGCTCGGTCTCGACGCCGTCGCGGCGGCCGCCGAGGGCGAGATCTATTCCGTGCAGATGACGACGCGCAAGCCGCCGCGCGGCCTCGCCGGCGCGCCCTACCTCGCGGCGAACGGCATCTCGGTCGAGGGCCTCACGGAGGCGAAGCGCGTGTTCGCGGGCAGCGCCCGCGAGGCCGCCGCCGGCTTCCCGGCCAACGTCAACGTGGTCGCCGCGCTGGCGCTCGCCGGCATCGGGCCGGACCGGACCCGGATCGAGATCTGGGCCGACCCGGCAGTCACTCGCAACTGCCACACCATCGCGGTCGAGGCCGATTCGGCGCGCTTCACGCTCTCGATCGAGAACGTCCCGTCGGAGAATCCCAAGACGGGCCGGATCGTCGCCCTCTCGGTCGTCGCGGCGCTGCGCAAGCTCTCGGCGCCGCTTCGGGTCGGCACCTGACGCGTCACGCGCAGCAGAGCGCCTCGCCGTTGCGGGCGCGGCGCGGCTCCTGCTCGAAGCTCCCGGCAGGGTGCGATGCGAGAGCGATCACGGTCGAGAACTCGCAGGCACAGTCCTCGCAGGACCATTGATGATGGATGGCGTCGCCGTTCACCAGCGCCGACGCGGTCGGCGCCAGCACGGCGCCGCCGCAGCGCGGGCATGCCGGCATGCCGAAGAACTGGGTGCGGGCCTGGGCCTTCAGCGTGGTCGTCCGAATCGTCATGCTGGTCCTCTCCGTCTGTTCGCTTCTTTCGGCGCATCGATGAGCCGGACCGTAGCGGCTCCGTGTGGCGCTGGCGCGAAAGTCCGATGATCTTTTCGTGAGCGCGGCGCGGAGAAACGCGCGAAGCGGGATCCGGTTCGCCCGTCGAAGGAATTGCGAGAGGCCTGTTGGAGTCTGTTGGAGAAGCTGTGAATGCGCGGCGGCGCGGCGTGCATGCCGCCTGTTGCGCGTCGCAGAAGCTCCGAGGTTTCGGCGGAATTATGCCACGATTTCTGAATTTCATGGGAATCGAAGGACGGGGACAGCATTGCGATCCGTGGCCGCGGGGACGGACGGCCACGCGCAGGCGATGGCGATCGTTTCCCCGTATCGGCGAAGAGTCTCGAGTGCCAAACCGCGGGCGATGTCGCTTGCCCGCGAACCCTGCGGCGCGGCGTCTGCGTAGCGACCCGCCTCGCGCTTCATCTCGCCGGCGTACCGGTGCTCCGGATCGGCCGAGGGTCTTCACACGGGGGAGATGTCGTGGCGGACGCGAGGAAACCCTCCAAGGTCACCAGCATTCATTCAGGAGCGAAATCCATGAAGCCCATGGTCCTCATGGTGGGCGCCGACAAGGGCGGCGTCGGCAAGACGACGATGACGCGCACCCTGCTGGACTATCTGGCTGCGAAGAACACGCTCACGCGCGCGTTCGATGCGGAGCATCCCCGCGGGACGCTCAAGCGGTTCTTCCCCGAGATCACCGAGGTCGTCGACATCACCACCGCGGCCGACCAGATGAAGATGCTCGACACGCTCTCGACCAGCGAGGTCAAGGTGAGCGTGATCGACATCCGTGCCGGGCTGCTGTCCCGCACGCTGAGGGCGTTCAAGGAGGTCGGCTTCTTCGACCTCGTGGATGCGGGCGAGTTCAACTTCGGCCTGTTCCACGTGGTCGGGCCGTCGGTCTCCTCGCTCGACGAGATCAGCGAGGTGCTGCCCTATGTGAAGGGCCGGCACTATTTCGTGGTCAAGAACCACGTCAACGACTCCACCTTCTTCGACTGGAACCCGGGCATCTACAAGACCTACTTCGCGACCGTGAAGGACGCGGCCGAGGTCAACATCCCGAAGCTCAACGAGCTCGCCTACGAGCAGGTCGAGCTCGCCGGCATTCCGTTCTCGGACTTCGTCGCCAACAAGGCCGCCAACGGCCGCCCGGGCGATCATTCGCTCGTGCTGCGCGGCTATGTCAGGACCTGGATGAACCAAGTCAGCGAGGAATATGATCGTGTCGGTCTCCTCGATCGCATCTACGACCGCGCCGAGGCCGCCTGACGCGGCTCCCCGTTCGCAGGGCGTGAGACCGGCCCCGCGGACGGCGAAGCCGAGCCTGGCCGGCATCGTGACCTCGGTGCACGCGCGCACCGGGCGCACGCTGCTCGCGCGGGTGCTGGCGGAGCATTTCGTGCTCTCGGGGCGGCGCCCGCTGATCTTCGATACCGACCCGGTCGAGCATCGGCTGCAGAGCTGCTTTCCCTACGACACGATCGTGGTGGACCTGCACGAGACGCGCGACCAGATGACCCTGTTCGACACGCTCGCGGCGCCGTCGCCGGAATCGCGCGTGGCCGACGTCTCGCACCAGGCGTTCCGCAAGTTCTTCCGCGTGATGTCGGAGAGCGGCTTCGAGGCCGAGGCGCGGCCGAACAACATCGTGCCGGTGATCTTCTACATCGCGGACCGCAACCCCGATTCCTACGAAGAGGGTCGGCGGCTGCGCGACCGTTTCGCGCAGTCGCGCTTCGTGCTGGTCGAGAACGCCTTCGTGGGCGCCGCCAAGGAGGTCACCCGGGCGAACCCGGCCTACCAGGCGCTCTCCGCCCACGAGCCGCGCCTGGCGATGCCGGCGCTCGCGCCGGAATTCGCCGAGCTGGTCGAGAATCCCGGTCTCTCGCTGAGCGAACTGGTGCGCCAGCCGCTCGCCCTGGACGAGACCCGCCCGGCGCCGCCCGACGAGCTGTCCTTCCGCGCCCGCGCCACGATCCGCGCCTGGCTGATCGCCATGTTCCGCGAGATCCACCGCGTGACCCATCGGGCCGAGACGGAGATCGGCGAAGCCGCCGGCTCCGCGTGAGCGGCGTCGCCGCGCGAGGCGGTGCGTCCGCCGTCCCTTGCGGAACAATTCGGCCGCCGACCGGTTTGAACAGCGCCACCGGTCCGGGAGGCGCAGGGAGATTCCGATGCTGAAGTCGATGGACGACCTCTTCCTTCATCTCGTGAAGGACATCTATTACGCCGAGAAGCAGATCCTCAAGGCGCTGCCGAAAATGGCCAAGAACACCGAGAACGCGGACCTCAAGCAGGCCTTCGAGCATCACGCCCAAGAGACCGAGGGCCAGGTCGAGCGCCTCGAGCGGATCTTCAAGATGCTCGACAAGGCGCCGCGCGGCGAGAAATGCCCGGCGATCCTCGGCCTGATCGAGGAGGGCCAGGAGGTCATGGACGAGGGCGAGGAGCCCGCCGTCGTCGACGCCGGCCTGCTCGCGGGCGCGCAGGCGGTCGAGCACTACGAGATGTCCCGCTACGGCACGCTGATCGCCTGGGCGCGGCAGCTCGGCCTCGACGACGCGGTTCCGCTGCTCGAGAAGACGCTGGAGGAGGAGAAGAAGGCCGACCAGCTCCTCAACCGGATCGCCCTCGACGCGGTCAATCGGCAGGCCGCCTGAGGCGTGCGCGGCCGTGGTGGAGCGCGCCCGCCGGCGCGCTCACGCGGCCTTCTTGCGGTTCGCCTCCAGCCGCTTGTCCACCAGCGCGACGGTGGCGTCGATCACCGGATGGCTCATGCCCTTCTGGCGGGCGATGAGCTGCACCAGCTTGTCGGCGCGCTCGATATTCGGGGCCCCGTTGTTGAGCGCGCGTGCCGCCGAGGCCGGCCGCGACAGGCTCTGCGCCGCCGCGGCGTACTTCTCGAACGGCACCAGATCCTCGCGCGCGGCGCCGAGCGCGACGCACAGGTCCACCACGAAATTGTACACCGAGCGCGACTCCTCGAGGTTGCTGTGCACCGCCTCCTGCGCGGTGCGCATCCCGTCGGGCGTGATGCAGCGGTAGTTGCCGGCGAGCAGCATGGCCCACTTGGCGAGCGGCACGAAGATCGAGTCGAACACCTTCAGCTTCACGGGCAGCTCGATCCTGCCCTCGGGCGCCTGGTAGCGCACCGCCTCGATATCGTCCTGCAGCTTGCGCAGCACGGCCGTGTGCTTCGGGTCGTCGAAACGCGCGACCTTGAAATTGGTCGGCAGCGTCACCTGCAGCACGTTGACCTTCTCCTCCGGCGGGCGGATCGCCTGCGGGTCGGGGCTGCACAGGGTGAGCGTCGCCGGATCGAAGCTGTCCCAGACGCTCGCATCCGTGTAGGCGGGCTTGAGGGCGTCGTGGTCGAGCCCGGGGATCCGCCGCACATAGGGCAGGGGCGGCATGTTCATGATCGACATGCAGGGCACGCGCGACTTCGCCACCGCGTCGAGCAGCTCGCGCACGCCCGGCGAACGGTACTGCGGCTCCTGCATCGCGAGCCCGATCAGGTCGTAGTCGGCGGGCTTCACGTCGGCCGGGCCGGCCGCCGAGACCTTGCCGGAGAGCTTGCGGGAGTCGATCTCGACCGGATCCTTGCGCCCCTTCACGGGCAGCCGCACGCGAAAGCCTTCCGCGTTGATCAGGTCCGCCTCGGCCGGCAGGCAGACGAGCGTCACGTCGTGGCCGCCGAACATGATCTTGGAAGCGAGCAGCGAGCCGTAGGACGCGCCCAGGATGAGGATCTTGTAGGCCATGGGATCTCCCCGCGATTTGCGCCGCGGACTATAGGGCGTCGGCGCGGAAAGTCGAAGTGCGTGGATGCAAATCCGATCGACGGCGCGGACACTTGCGCGATATGAAAGGGGTGCGACTGCGAGCCCGGCAGTGCGCGCGAATTGAATCGCGTGCCGCGCCCAGTCGAACGAAGTTCGAACCCCAAAAGACGTGGGCCGTCACTCCCGGAGGGAATGGCGCGCCCACGGGGAATCGAACCCCGGTCTTCACCGTGAAAGGGTGATGTCCTGACCGCTAGACGATGGGCGCGTCCGCTCCGCGCCGCAGGGCGGCGCGGGCGCGGCGAGATATAGAGAGCTTTGCCGGAGCCGGCAAGCGACGGCCATTTCCGCTCCCTGAATCGGCTCCGATGGCCGCCGAGATCGGAAATGGCCGTAGATTCTTGCTTGGCGCATGTTCTCGCCGGTGAACCGGTGTCCACTTCGCCGGAACATGCGCGAGCCCGAATGGGCTACCAGTGGCCGGTGTTCGGCATGGATGTCCACGGTTCCTGGGGCGCCAGCGCGGCACCCTTCTGCAGCAGCTCGATGGAATGCCGGTCGGGCGAGCGCACGAAGGCCATGACGCCGTCGCGCGGCGGCCGGTTGATGGTCACGCCCGCCTTCATCAGCCGCTCGCAGGTCGCGTAGATGTCGTCCACCTCGTAGGCGAGGTGGCCGAAATAGCGGGCCTCGCCCACGTCCTCGTCGCCCCAGTTGTAGGTGAGCTCCACCAGCGGTGCGTCGCGGCCCTTGCGGGTGCTCTCGGTCACCAGTGCCTCGTCCTCGGAGGCGGCGAGGAAGACCAGGGTGTACTTGTTCTTCTCGTCGACCCGGCGCCGCACCTCCTTCAGCCCGAGCTTGTTGCAGTAGAAGTCGAGCGCGGCATCGAGGTTGCGGACGCGCAGCATTGTATGCAGGTATCTCATGGAAACCTCTTGATGGCGCGGCCGCGCCGCCGGCGGCCGCCGATCGCGGACCATACATGATCGCGCCGGATCTGAAGACCGCCCATGACGCGCTGCAGGAGCTGGCCGCGGCCGCCAGCGTGGTCGTGCCCTTCACGGGGGCCGGGATCTCCACCGAATGCGGCATCCCGGATTTCCGTTCCCCGGGCGGGATCTGGACCCGGCTCAAGCCGATCCCCTTCGACGAGTTCCTGGCGCGCCCGGAGATGCGCGACGAGTCCTGGCGCCGGCGCTTCGCCATGGAGGCGGAGTTCGCCAATGCGGCGCCCGGGCGCGGCCACCGCGCGCTCGCGAGCCTCTATCGCGCCGGCAAGGCGCCGGGCGTCATCACGCAGAATATCGACAATCTGCATCAACTCTCCGGAATCGCACCCGAGCACGTGGTCGAGCTGCACGGCAACACGACCTATGCGACCTGCCTCGACTGCGCGACCCGCTACGAGCTCTCCTGGGTGCGCGCGCGCTTCGAGGCCGCGGGCGGCCGGGCGCCCGACTGCCCCGACTGCGGCGGTTCCATCAAGACCGCCACGGTCTCGTTCGGCCAGGCGATGCCGGAGGACGAGATGCGCCGCGCCGAGGAGCTGACGCGCGCCTGCGACCTGTTCATGGCCATCGGCTCCTCGCTGGTGGTCTGGCCGGCCGCGGGCTTTCCGCTGATGGCGCGGCGCAACGGCGCGCGCCTGGTCATCATCAACCGCGAGCCGACCGACCTCGACGACATGGCCGACCTCGTCGTGCGTCACGACATCGGCGCGGTGCTGGAGCCGTTCATCGCGGCCTGACGCGGGCGCAGGCGCGTTGCGCGCCGCAACCGGCTTGGAAAGTCCATGCGCGAACAGAACGCTACGGCCATTTCCGCTCGAATCGAATCGGCCCGGATCAGCGCTTCGACCAGAAATGGCTGCAGATTCTTGCTTGGCGCATGTTCTTGTCGGAGAACCGGTATCCACTTCGCCGGAACATGCGCCAGCGTATCGCTCTCAAGTTCTCTGTCGAGCCTCGGCGCGCACGGTTCGTTGCGCCGCCGTCACAGCTATCAACAGGTCGCGACGCGTCGTTGCACATCCGCATTTTGCCCCTTTCCCGTGGGCGGCACGATGTTATGGTTGAAAGCATCGTGATTCGTTCGAAGCGCCCGAAAGAGGCGACAAGACAGCGGCGGCGTACGGCGTCATGGCGTCGGACGGGATGGGGCCAAAAGGACCGGCGACAGGCCACGGGCTTGGACCGGAGCTCGAGTTCACCGACGAAACACCGGTGAGCGTGATCGAGCTCAGCGGCACCATCAAGTGGTTCGACGTCTCCAAGGGCTACGGCTTCATCGTCCCGGACAACGGGCTGCCGGACATTCTCCTGCATGTGACCTGCCTGCGCCGCGACGGTTTCCAGACCGCCTACGAGGGCGCGCGCGTCGTGTGCGAGGTGCTGCAGCGCCCGCGCGGGCTGCAGGCCCTGCGCGTCGTCTCCATGGACGAGTCGACCGCCATCCAGCCGGCGCAGATGCCGCCGCCGCGCACGCATGTGAACGTCACGCCCACCAGCGGCCTCGAGCGGGCGCAGGTGAAGTGGTTCAACCGGCTGCGCGGCTTCGGCTTTCTCACGCGCGGCGAGGGGACGCCGGACATCTTCGTGCACATGGAGACGCTGCGGCGCTACGGGCTGACCGAGCTGCGCCCGGGCCAGACCGTGCTGGTGCGCTACGGACCCGGCCCGAAGGGGCTGATGGCGGCGGAGGTCCGGCCCGACTCGCCGCACGGCCTCGTCCCCCACTAGAGTCCACCGCGGTGCCGCGCCTGATGCGTACCCTGCGCCGGATCGCCGCCGGCTTCCGCGCGGCGCGCCTGCTGCTGGTCGCGCTGGCGCTTGCGGGGTCGGCCACGGCGGCCTGTGCCGACGATACGCTCGAGATCGTCACGCGGTCCGGCGTGCACGTGTTCCAGGTCGAGCTCGCGCTCACCGACCAGCAGCGCGCCGTCGGTCTCATGCACCGGCGCTCGCTGCCCGAGGGCCGCGGCATGCTGTTCGACTTCCGGACCGACCAGGAAGTCAGCATGTGGATGAAGAACACCTATGTCTCCCTGGACATGATCTTCATCCGCAGCGACGGGCGCATCCACCGCATTGCCGAGGGCACGACGCCGGAGTCGCTCCGGGTCGTCTCGTCCAACGGACCGGTCCGTTTCGTCCTGGAGGTGGTCGCCGGGACGGCACGCAAGTACGGCATCTCGCGCGGCGACCGGGTGGGCCATCCGCTGATCGATCGCCGCTAGCGGGGGGAAGCTGCAGCACGCCTGGCGGGCTCGTCTTGCTGGCGTGACCCGAAGCGTGTAACCAACGTCGTCGGCCGTCGCGGCCGCCGGCCGCTCGGCGGGGCGTAGCGCAGCCCGGTAGCGCATCTGCTTTGGGAGCAGAGGGTCGCAGGTTCAAATCCTGCCGCCCCGACCAGCCGGCGCCCGCGCCTTGGCTCTGGCAGAATCGCTACCGAAACGGATTTATTTGAGTTGAATCTGATGCTTGGTCGAATTTCTTAAACGCGCCATTTGCCAGCCGGCCCAAAAATCAAATAGTCTTGGACCCGGGAACGAAAGTCAGCGTTCCGCGCTGGGCGCCCGGTGGAAGGGGACTCGTCGTCGCGCGGCATCCGTCGTGGGGCCCGGCACATCGTGAGGGTGGTGTTTGACGCGCCGGCGCAGCGGGTGACCGTGGGCGTTCGGCGGGGGACGGCGAAGGGGAGGCAGCCTCTCGTCCGCGGAACGTCCTGCGGTCCCGCGGCGCGCGCGCGCCGAGGGGGTCGCGTATGACTTGTCGCGTCGTCGTTGCGTCGCTGGCGCTCACCTGGGTGGCGGCCCATGAGGTCCGCGCCGACGATCGGTACCTTCCGGCCGATCCATC
>PQAH01000046.1 GCA_003105195.1 Bradyrhizobiaceae bacterium | reverse complement strand
GGAAGCGGCGACGCGCGCGACCAATGGCTCGATGCGCGCGGGGTCGCCCGGCAGGTAGGCTTGATACCAGGTCGTCGCGCCGGCCTGCCTGATCTCCTCCAGCCGGATCAGCGAAGCCGCGCTCACGATCATCGGAATGTCGCTCTCGCTGGCGGCGCGGGCCAACGCGATATCGCCACGATAGGCACAGATGCTGGCGGAGCCCGTCGGGGCGATTCCGAAAGGGGCCGCGTAGCTGCGGCCGAACAGCGTCGTCCGATGCGAGCGGGCGGACACGTCGGCGAGGACGCGAGGGATGAACGCGTAGTTCTGGAAGCTGCGGGCGTTCGCGCGGACGCTCGCATTCGTCTCGGCGCCGCCGGCGATGAAGCCGTACAGCATGCTGGGCAGTCGGCGCCGGGCCACGGCCTCGAAGTCCTCCAGGCTCAAGAACCGATCGGCCGCATCGGTGCTCTTGTCGCGCCGGCGGACTCCGATGCCGGGGACGGGCTGCGCGGCGGCGTTCGGTGGCTCCGTCATCTGTCGACCTCTCCCCGTCGCAGGTGCCTGGATCGCGGCACGCCGCGACCTCGCCCGGAACGATGTGTCAGCTTACACGGTGGTCCTTCGAATGGACGAATGACGGCGCAATTTGCTGTTTCCCGATTGGAAATAGTGCGCTCGGCGGAAGAGCGGCCTTCGCGGGCGCCTTCGCGGGTCGAGATGCCGGGATCGAGCGGGGGAGCGAACCGGGTTCGCGACTCGATGAAGCCTCGGCTGCCTCGACCAGCCTGTGGACCGGAAGCGGTGCCTCGAACGGGCGTCAGAAGACGATCACGCCGCGCAGATTCCGGCCCGCCTGCAGATCCGCGTAGCCGCGGTTGATGTCCTCGAGCCGGTAGGTCCGGGTGATCAATTCGCGCAGCTTCAGGGCGCCGGTCCGATGGAGCGACAGCAACTCGGGAATTTGCAGCCGCGGACTGAGGAATCCGTAGACGGCGCCCATGATCGCCTTTTGCGTCACGAACAGCTCGAGCGGCGGAACCGCGATCTCCTTCACGGTGTCGGGCGTCAGGGCCGTCACGACGACGTTCCCCGCCTTGGCAGTGGCGCGGAATGCCGGCAGCAGGGTCGTCGGCGGATCGATGCAGACGAAGGCATGCCTGACGCCGAGGCCGCCGGTGATCTCCAGCACGGCCTGCGTGAGCTTCTCGCCTTGCGCAATCACGCCGTGAGTGGCGCCGAACTCACGCGCCCAGTCCAGCTTCGCCGCGACGATGTCGGCCGCGATGATCGTCGTGGCACCGCACAGGCGTGCGCCTTGAACCACATTCATCCCGTCGCCGCCGCAGCCGACGACCAGCACGCTGTCGCCCGGCTGCACGCGCGCACGGTGACGCGCCGCCCCGACGCCGGCCGGAACGCCGCAGGCCACGAGGCTCGCGAGGTCGAGCGGAATCTCGCGATCGATGACCACGACCGAGGCCTGGTCGACGACGGTGCGCTCCGCAAAGCCGCCGATCATGCAGAAGGCGCCGACATCCGCGCCGCTGCGGTCCTGCCGGCGGTAGGTGCCGTCGAGTTGCGGCCCCTGCGTGATCCGCGCGCCCTCGGCGCAGAGATGATGCAGGCCTTGCCGGCACCAATGGCAGGTCCCGCAGCCGGGAATGAACGTCAGCACGACGTGATCTCCGACCGCGATGCCGCCGACCGCCGAGCCCGTCGCCTCGACCACGCCGGCCGCCTCGTGGCCGAGCACCATCGGCCGCATGGCCACGCGCCGCTCCCCCTGCATGACGTGAAAGTCCGTGCGGCACAGGCCGACGGCGGCGATGCGCACCAGCACTTCGGTCGGCTTCGGGGGCGCAAGCGTGATGGGCTCGATCGACAGCGGTCGGCCGACCTCGCGGAACAGGGCAGCAGCGGATTGCATGGGGCCTCTGACACCGATCAGGAAGCCGCCACTCTATCGCGATGGCGGCCGTCGCGGACAGGGCTCTCGACCGATGGCTGCGTGAGCGGGCCCGCGCCAGCCAGGGCCTGTCGGCGCGACCCTGTGGGGTGTGCCCGGGCAGGGAGCCTGATCGCGTCGTCGGCAGTTGATCGGACGTCTCGCGGTCGACGCGGCCTGGCGAGGCCGAGGCCCCGGTTCGGCTCTGTTGGTCGATGCGTCGAGACGATGCCTTGCGGCATCGCAGGTCGCGGGAGCGAGAGGCGTGGTCGCCCATGCGATCGATGAAGGCGCCGCCGCCTTCTACGACCGCCACGGCTTTGCTCGCTCCCCGCTCGGCGACCGCGTCAGGCCGATGCCGATCGAAACGGTTCGATCGCTGCTGGGCGGCTGACGAGTCGCCCCCGCTCCCGCAGCCGGCGGCGAGAGGGGGCATCCGCAGCCGGAAGCGGCGACGCGCACGAGCAGACGAAAACGTGACCCATGTGTCCGGAACGGACCGCGCGCCCCCCACAGCGCTGTAGCGAGCGAGCGGCTTCGCTGGCGCCTCAATGACACGGGACAGCCAGGGTGTTACCCATGTCTCCGGTATCAACCGTAACCCATGTGTCCGGAACGGACCGATCACATATGGCGCGCCCGACAGGATTCGAACCTGTGACCTCTGCCTTCGGAGGGCAGCACTCTATCCAGCTGAGCTACGGGCGCGTGCCTCCTAGATAGACGATGGCGGCCGGGGCGGCAATGTCGCCCGCCGGGTTCGCGCCCGGTTCCGGGAGGCGACAAGCGGCGCCCCGCCGCTTAGGCTGGGCGGCATCGATCGAGGCATGGGGGGCGGCATGGCGGCGAGTCGCGTGGTTCTCGTGACCGGCGGCGCCGGCGGCATCGGCGGCGCGATCGCGGACGCGCTGCTCGCCGCCGGCCATTGCGTGGCCGCCGTCGACCGCGATGCGGCGGCGCTGGCCCGCCTCGGCGCCCGCCATGCCGAGGCCCGCGCGGCGCGCGACCGGCTGCACCGCATCACGGCCGAGCTGTCGCGCGAGGAGGACTGCGGGCGCGCCGTCGACGAGGCGCTGGCGCATTTCGGCCGGCTCGAGGCGGTCGTCAACAATGCCGGCATCGGCATGAGCTCGATCCGGCCCGATGCCGAGAGCCGCCACCCGGGCATCGCCGAGCTCACGCCCGCGATCTGGGACGAATTCTTCGCGGTCAACGTGCGTGCGCCCATGCTGGTGACGCGCGCCGCGCTGCCGCATCTGCGCAAGGCCGGCTTCGGCCGCATCGTCAACAACACGACCAGCTTCCGCACCATGCTGCGGGTGCTGCCCTACGGGGCCACCAAGGCGGCGCTCGAATCCATGTCGGCGGTCTGGGCCGAGGAGCTTTCCGGCAGCGGCATCACGGTCAACGTGCTGATCCCGGGCGGGCCGACCGACACGCCCTTCATCTCCGACGCGGCCGGCTGGCCGCGCGACAAGATGCTCAAGCCCGCCGTCATGGGCCCGCCCGCCGCCTGGCTCGTCTCCGACGACGCGGCCGGCTTCACGGGCCAGCGCATCATCGCGGCCCGCTTCGATCCGGCGCTGCCCGGCTGCGAGGCGGCCGCGCGCGCCGCGCGGCCGATCGGCTGGCCCGAGCTCGCCGCCGACGCGGTCTGGCTGCAGGCCGGCGCCTGACCCGGGCACCGCCGGTTTCGAAGCCCCCGCAGGGCCTTGCCCCCGGTCATGGGAGCCGGCGCGCCCTCTTGCCGCCTCTCGGACCGCTCTATAATGACGGCCCGAAGGGCGAAGGCCGCCCGCCGAGGAGTCTCCCCATGTCGCAAGCCGCCGAGAAGCGCGAGGGCAAGCCCGCGATCTCCCTGAAGGACGCCGCCTTCAACTGGGAGGACCCGCTCGACTTCGAATCCGAGCTCACCGAGGAGGAGCGGATGGTGCGCGACAGCGCACGCGGCTTCGCCGAGGACACGCTGTTTCCCAAGGTGATCGAGGCCTATCGCCACGAGACCGTGGACCGCAGCCTGATCCCGGCCATGGGCGCGCTCGGCCTGCTCGGGCCCACCATCCCGGAGGAGTACGGCGGCGCCGGCCTCGGCTATGTCGCCTACGGCCTGATCGCGCGCGAGATGGAGCGCATCGACTCGGGCTATCGCTCGACCCTCTCGGTGCAGTCCTCGCTGGTGATGCACCCGATCTACGCCTATGGCAGCGAGGCGCAGCGCCGCAAATACCTGCCCAAGCTCGCCAAGGGCGAGCTCGTCGGCTGCTTCGGCCTCACCGAGCCCGACCACGGCTCCGATCCCGGCTCCATGGTCACGCGCGCCACCAAGGTCGCGGGCGGCTATTCGCTCACCGGCGCCAAGATGTGGATCTCCAACGCGCCGATCGCCGACCTCGCGGTCGTCTGGGCGAAGCTCGACGGCAAGATCCGCGGCTTCATCGTCGAGCGCGACACCAAAGGGTTCTCGACCCCGAAGATCGAGGGCAAGCTCTCGCTGCGCACCTCGGTCACCGGCGAGATCGTGCTCGAGAACGCGGTGGTGCCCGAGGAGAACCTGCTGCCGAACGTGAGCGGCCTCGCCGGCCCGTTCGGCTGCCTCAACATGGCGCGCTACGGCATCGTCTGGGGCGCCATGGGCGCGGCCGAGTTCTGCTGGCACCGCGCGCGCCAATACGTGCTCGACCGCAAGCAGTTCGGCCGCCCGCTCGCCGCCAACCAGCTCGTGCAGAAGAAGCTCGCCGACATGCAGACCGAGATCGCGCTCGGCTTCGCCGGGGCGCTGCGGCTCGGCCGCATGCTGGAGGCCGGGCGCGCGGCGCCCGCCGCGATCTCGCTCATGAAGCGCAACAACTGCGGCAAGGCCCTCGACATCGCGCGCGTCGCGCGCGACATGCACGGCGGCAACGGCATCGCGGACGAGTTCCACGTGATGCGCGTGCTGTGCAACCTCGAGACCGTGAACACCTACGAGGGCACCCACGACATCCACGCGCTGATCCTCGGCCGCGCCCAGACCGGCATCCAGGCCTTCATGTAGCCGGAACGGCGTAGGCTGGGCAAAGGCGCGTCGCCGCGCCGCGAAGGATGCTCCGCCTCGATCGCACCGTGCCCACGCGTGGGCGCGGCGGGGCACCGTTGGCGCACGTCACAGGCGACAATGGCCGCCTTCGCCCACCCTACGATACTGCCTCAGATCCCCGGATAGGGGGGCATCCGGAAATCGTGCGGCGGCTCGCGCGAGCGGTCGCCCCAGTCGAAGTCCGGGTCGGCCGCGTAGGAGGGCGCGCGCTCCAGCTCCTCCTTGGCGATCTCGAGCTCGTAGGCGCCGAGCAGCGGGTCGTAGCGCAGCCGCTCCCAGGCGATCGGCATGTGCTTCTCGCCGATGCCGAGGAATCCGCCGAAGCTCAGCACCGCATAGGCGACCTGGCCGCTCGCCTTGTCGATCATCAGGCGCTGGATGGTGCCGATCTTCTCGCCGTTCGGGCGGCGCACCGGCGTGCCCTCGACCCGGTCGCTCGCGATCAACGGGTGGTGCGAAGTCTGCGTGTGCTCGGGTGCTAGGTCCATGACATCCTCCACGTCCGGGCTCGTCCGGCCGAAGGGAGAAGTCCGGTTCGGCGCGGACCTGCGGCGAACAATGTCGTCCGGCACGAAAACGCGCCGGCATGTCGCGAGGTTCCTCCCGAACGGGGCGTCCGTCCAGCGGGAAATCGGCGCGAATCAGGCTTTCAGGAACTCGTCGGCCGTGAACAGGGCCCGGAACGGCACGTTCTCGGCCGCGAAGCTCGCCTCGGCGCCCTCGCGGCGGTCGACCACCGAGAGCACCATGACGACATTCGCGCCTTCCTCGCGCACGACGCGCACCGCCTGGATCGCCGAGCCGCCCGTGGTGGTCACGTCCTCGAGGATCACGACGTTGCGGCCCGCGAGGGACTCGGTCTGGCCCAGCCCCTCGACCAGCTTCTTGGCGCCGTGCTCCTTCGGTTCTTGCGCACGAAGAAGGCGTGCATGGCGCGGCCGCGCAGGTGGCTCGCCTGGGCGGCCGCGGTCGCGAGCGGCACCGCGCCCATCTCGAGCCCGCCGATATAGTCCACCGGCACGTCCGCGAGCGCGTCGCAGATCGCCTCCGCGATATAGGCGGCGCCCGCCGCGTGCAGCATGGTGGGCTTGAGGTCGAAGTAGAAGTCGCTCTCGCGCCCGGAGGCGAGCTTGATCCTGCCGCGGCCGAAGGAGCGCGTGCGGATCAGCTCGAACAGCTCGGCGCGGTGGTCCTTCGCCTCGCGGCGTTGCGGCTGCATGGACGTCTCCTGCGATGCGGTCCGCCTATATCGCGCAGCCGCGAGCCTGACAAAGGGCGCGTACCGTAATCCTCTGGAATCTAAAATCGGGCGCAATGCCGGGCGAGGCCGACGAGCCGTTCCACCATCGCGCTCTGCGGGTCGGTCAGCGGATCGATCGCCGTGAAATGGTTCGCGCCGGCGAGCGCCTGGTAGCGCGCGGTCGCGCCGCCCTTGCTCCAGGCCTCCGCGATGATCCGGCTCTGGCGCAGGAACTCCTCGGATTCGAGCGCCCCCACCACGGCGTCGAGCGCGAGGCCCTTGGGCGCCGGCCAGAAGATCGGCGAGACCGTGCGCGCCGCCTCGGCGGTCAGCTTGAGGTCCTGGTTCATCGAGATGCCGGTGAGCGGCGTGAGGTCGAACAGTCCGGAGATCGAATAGGCCGCCGGCACCAGGTTGGACGGCGTGTTGCGGTCGAGCGACTTCCAGTCGGTCGCGAGCATCGCGGCCGCGAGATGCCCTCCGGCCGAATGCCCGTAGACCATCAGCCGCTGTCCGAACCGGTTCCACAGGAACAGGCAGGCGCGGCGCGTCTCGTCGATGATGTCCGCGATGGTCACTTGCGGGCAGAGATCGTAGCCGACGACCGCGACCGCGACGCCGCGCGTCACCAGGCCCGCCGCCATGTGGCTGAACAGGCCCGGGCCGAGCGAGCGCCAGTAGCCGCCATGCAGGAACACGGCGAGCGGTCCCTTGCCGCTCGCCTCGGGAAAGAACAGGTCCACCGTCTGCCGTTCGCCCGGCCCGTATTTCAGGCCGAGCTCCAGGCTGTCCTCGCGGCGCATCGCCTCGCGGTAGTCGGCCGAATCCTTCTCCCAGCGCGCGAAGATCTGCGGGTGCCCGGGAACCCGCGCGCGATTGTTGTATTCGGCCTCGTAGTCGATCGCCATCCGCGTCCTCCGATTTGGCTCGCGGCACAGTGGCCCATGGACCGGGCTGCGGCAAGCCGCGCCCGCTGTCGGCATTGCATGCGCGCCGCCGGAGCCGCTATGTCTGGCCCGGGCGCAGGGAGAGCTTCGTGAAGGTCGACGGCCGGCACTATCGCAGCATCTGGATCGCGGCGGACGGCACGACCGTCGAGGCCATCGACCAGACCCATCTGCCGCATCGTTTCGTCATCTTCGCGATGACCGGCCTCGCCGACGCGGCGCGCGCCATCGCGACCATGCAGGTGCGCGGCGCGCCGCTGATCGGCGCCGCCGCCGCCTACGGCATGGCGCTGGCGCTGCGCGAGGACGCCTCCGACGCCGCGCTCGAGCGCGCCTACGCGACCCTGCTCGCCACCCGCCCGACCGCCATCAACCTGAAATGGGCGCTCGACGAGATGGTGGCTGCGGTGCGCAACCGGCCGCGCGAAGCCCGGGTCGCGGCCGGCTATGCGCGCGCGCGCGAGATCGCCGACGAGGACGTCACCATCAACGAAGCCATCGGCCGCAACGGGCTCGCGCTCATCGAGGCGATCTCGCGCCGCAAGCCCGGCGAGCGCATCAACGTGCTGACCCACTGCAATGCCGGCTGGCTCGCGACCGTCGACTGGGGCACCGCCACGTCGGCGATCTACATGGCGCACGACAAGGGCCTGCCGGTCCATGTCTGGGTGGACGAGACCCGCCCGCGCAACCAGGGCGCCTCGCTGACGGCCTGGGAGCTCGGCCATCACGGCGTGCCCCACACCGTGATCCCCGACAACACCGGCGGCCATCTCATGAGCCACGGCCTCGTCGATCTCGCCATCGTCGGCACCGACCGCGTCACCGCCCAGGGCGACGTCTGCAACAAGATCGGCACCTATCTCAAGGCGCTCGCCGCGTTCGACAACGGCGTGCCCTTCTATGTGGCGCTGCCGTCGCCGACCATCGATTTCACCGTGGTCGACGGCCTCGCCGAGATCCCCATCGAGCAGCGCGGCCCCGAGGAGGTCGCGACCATGACGGGGCGCACCGCCGACGGCCGCATCGAGACCGTGACCATCGTGCCGGAGGGGTCCCCGGTCGCGAACTACGCCTTCGACGTGACGCCGGCCCGGCTCGTCACCGGCCTGATCACCGAGCGCGGCGTGCTCGCGGCGACGCGTCCCGCGCTCGCGGCCGCCTTCCCGGAACGCGTCGAATCCGCCAAGCTCGCGGGCCGGTCCGCCGCCGGGTGAGATCCGGCCGACACGAGCCGAGGCCATGAACGCGCACGAGCCCGTCGCCCCCTTGCTGCCGCCCGACCGGCGCCAGTCGCAGACCGCGCTCGCGGTCGCCCGCGGCACGGCGCGCCTGCTCGTGCAGCGCGGCTTCTCCTGCGTGAGCGAGCTCTCGCTCGCGACCGGCCGGCGCGCCGACCTCGTCGCGCTGGCCGGGTCGGGCGAGATCTGGATCGTCGAGGTCAAGTCCTCGATCGAGGACTTCCGCGTCGACCAGAAATGGCCCGACTACCGGCTCTCCTGCGACCGCCTGTTCTTCGCCACCGCCGCGCACGTGCCGCTCGACATCTTTCCCGCCGACGCCGGCCTGATCCTGGCCGATTCCTATGGCGCCGAGGTCATGCGCGAGGCGCCCGAGCACCGGCTCGCGGCCGCCACCCGCAAGGCCATGATGCTGCGCTTCGCCCGCTGCGCGGCGCTGCGCCTGCAGGCGCTCGCCGACCCGGCCGGGCCCTACCGGGCCGACGCGTGACACCGGCCGTCTCGCGCATGTTCCGGCGAAGTGGATACCGGTTCGTCGACTAGAACATGCGCCAAGCAAGAAGCCACAGTCATTTCCGATCGAGGCGCCCGCCTCAGCCGATTCGACTCGTGCGGAAATGGCTGTGGTGACCGCCGTCGAATCCTCGCTGCGCTATCGCGGCTGGCGCGTGGTCGCCGCCTGCTTCCTGATGGCGCTGTTCTGCTGGGGCTTCGCCTTCTACGGCCACGGCGTGTTCCTGGCCGAGCTGCAGCGCCTGCACGGCTGGTCGACCGCGCTGATCTCGGGGGCGAGCACCGCGACCCACCTGCTCGGTGCGCTGCTCGCGGCCTTCGTCGCCTCCGTCGTCGACCGGCTCGGCCCGCGGATCCTGGTGCTCGCCGGCGTCGCGGCGCTCGCGGGCGCGACCCTGCTGCTCACCGTGATCGATCGGCCCTGGCAGCTCTATGCGGTCTATCTGCTGATGTCGGTCGGCTGGATGGGCCTCGGGCTCGCCGCGATCAGCACCATTCTCGGCCTCTGGTTCGCGGAGCGGCGCGGGCTCGCGATCAGCCTCGCGCTCAATGGCGCCAGCGCCGGCGGCATCGTGGTGGCGCCGGCGCTCGCCTTCCTCTCGCAGGCGCTGGGCTTCGCGGCCGCGCTGCGGCTCGCCACCGCCGTGATGCTCGTCGTGCTGCTCCCGGTCGTCGTTCTCTGGATCGGCCGCCCCGCACATCGCACCGCGGCATCCGCGGGCCCGCCGCTACCGGCCTTCACCCGCGCCATGGCGATGCGCAGCTTCGCGTTCTGGACCGCGACCGCCTCGTTCGCCCTCGCGCTGGTCGCCCAGGCGGGGGTCCTGGTGCATCAGATCGCGTTTCTCGACCCGCTGCTCGGCCGCGCCCTCGCCGGCACCGCCGTGGTGGTCACCACCGGCATGGCGGTGGTCGGGCGCCTCGCCCTCGGCGCGGTCGTCGACCGGCTGGATCCGCGTCTCGCCACCGCCCTGTCGCTCGCCTCGCAGGTCGTGGCGCTCGCAATCATGGTCCTCACCACTGACCCGGCCGCGCTGCTCGCGGCCTGCGCGCTCTACGGCGTCTCGGTCGGCAACATCATCACGCTGCCGGCGCTGATCATCCAGCGCGAGTTCGCACCGGCGGCCTTCGGCATGGTGGTGGGGCTGGCGAGCGCCGTCGCGGGCCTCGTCGGCGCGACCGGCCCCGGCCTGGTCGGGCTGGTGCGCGACCTCGCGGGCAGCTATCCGGCCGCGCTCGCCGCCTGCGCGCTCCTCAAGGTCGCGGCCGCCGGCCTCGTGCTCATGCGTCCGCGCCGCGCCTGATCGCGTCTACTTCGGCGCGCGCTTGGCCAGGATCCGCTGCAGCGTGCGGCGGTGCATGTTGAGCCGGCGCGCGGTCTCCGAGACGTTGCGGCCGCACAGCTCGTAGATCCGCTGGATGTGCTCCCAGCGCACCCGGTCCGCCGACATCGGGTTCTCGGGCGGCTCCGGCTTGCCGCCTTCGAGCGCCAGCAGCGCATTCACGACGTCGTCCGCGTCGGCCGGCTTCGCCAGGTAGTCGACGGCGCCGAGCTTCACGGCGTTCACCGCGGTCGCGATGTTGCCGTAGCCCGTGAGCACGATGCCGCGCGCCTCCGGCCGGCGCCTCTTCAGCGCCGAGATGACGTCGAGCCCGTTGCCGTCGCCGAGCCGCATGTCGACCACCGCAAAGGCGGGCGCCGACCGCTCGACCTGCACCAGCCCGTCCGCCACCGTCTCGGCGGTCGTGACCGCGAAGCCGCGGGTCTCCATGGCGCGCGCGAGGCGCACCAGGAACGCCTTGTCGTCCTCCACGATCAGGAGCGATCGATCGCCGGGAAGTTCCGTTGCGGCATCCATCATCATCAGGCTCCTCGCGCTCCGGCCCCCGAGACGGGCCGGCCGTGTCTCTCCTCACGCATATACGTAGGAACTCGGGGTTTCCTTCTCAAGAAGCCGTGAGCGCGTTGGGGGAGAAGCCGCCCATTTCGTCGAAATCGGCGCGTGGCCAGCGCACCCGGACCACGGCCCCCTTCTCGGGCGCGGCCCGGTTGGCGAAGTCGAGGGTGGCGCCGGAGCGCTCCAGCAGGGTCTTGGCGATGAAGAAGCCGAGGCCGAGGCCGGCCGATTCGGCCCCCGCCTGGCGGCCCCGGCTCGTCACATAGGGCTCGCCGATGCGCGCGATCACCTCGCCCGAGAAGCCCGGCCCGTCGTCGCTGATGATCACGGCGACGTCCTGGGCGCTCCAGCGCACCGCCACCTCGACGCGCGAGCGCGCGAAGTCGACTGCGTTCTCGACCAGGTTGCCGAGCCCGTAGATCAGCGCCGGATTGCGCGCCGCCTCCGGCTCGTTCGAGCGATCGGGCGGCAGCATCACGTCGATCGCGATGTCGAAATTGCGGTGCGGCGCCACGACCTCCTCGATCAGCACCGACAGCCGGGTGTGCGAGAACGGCTCGCCGGTGGAGAGCTGGGTCAGCTTGGCCAGGATCTCGCGGCAGCGCTGCGCCTGCTCGCGCAGGAGCTTGACGTCCTCGGCATGCGGCGAGCCGGGCTCGAGCCCGCGCTCCAGCTCCTTGGCGATCACCGTGATGGTGGAGAGCGGCGTGCCGAGCTCGTGAGCCGCTGCGGCCGCGAGCCCGTCGAGCTGCGAGAGGTGCTGCTCGCGCGCCAGCACCAGCTCGGTGGCGGCGAGCGCATCGGCGAGCAGCCGCGCCTCCTCGGCCACCTGCCACGCATAGGCGCCGATCGAGACGATCGCCAGCAGGATCGAGAGCCAGATGCCCGCGAGATAGAGCGAGGGCAGCCGCAGCGGGTCGTCCGGCCGCCAGGGCAGGGGAAAATGATAGAATACCAGCACGGTGGCGCACACGACCGCGAAGCCGCCCAGCATCAGCGTCATGCGCGGCGGCAGCGCGGTCGCCGAGATCAGCACCGGCCCGAGGAACATGAAGGCGAACGGGTTCTGCAGGCCGCCGGTGAGGAACAGCAGCACCGCGAGCTGGGCGACGTCGTAGGCGAGCAGCCAGGTGGCGCTTCCCGGCTCCAGCCGCTGCGTCGTGCGCGAGTGGATGCGCAGCGCCACGTTCAGCCAGGCGGACAGGCCGATGACGGTCAGGCACTCGACGAGCGGCAGCTCGAAGCCGAAACCGTAATGGACCACCAGCACGGCCGCGCTCTGGCCCGCGACCGAGAGCCAGCGCAGGCCGATCAGGGTATTGAGCCGCACATTGCGGCGCGGATGTCGCAGGTGCTCGAGAGCTTCGGCCGGCATGCCGCCTCTATAGCAGCACTTTGCCGGGGCCGCCCGGATCGTCACATGCCGGGGCGGCCGCACGCCGGAGGATGTGCCGGCACGCGCCTGCGCCGCGGCGCTGTCACCGCTCGGCCACGCCGACCATGATGCTGTATTGCAGGCCGAGCGAGCTGCGCTCGCCGTCGATCAGGCTCGGGTGCCGCCCGGGCTGGCCGAGCTTTCCGCGATAGTCGCGCACCGCGCCCAGATAGGCGCGTGCGCGGCTCGCGAGCTCGCCGCCCTGCACCTCCCGGCGGGCGGCGGCGTCGTCGAGATCCTTCACGGCCTCGGCGAAGCGCGCGAGCGCCGCGTCGAAGGCCGCGAGATCCCGGCTCGCGCTGCCCGCGATGCTGTCGTTCACCTCGCGGCCGAGCAGCAGGATCCGCTCGCGGTGCCAGTCGCGGGTGCGCCCGTCGCGCGCCTCGATCACGGCGATCCACTGCGCGTCGAGGCTCGCGCGGACGTTCTGCACGGTCTCGCTCAGCGCGCCGCGCGCGGCCAGGAAGGGCTCGAAGGCCGCCATCAGCTTCGGATGCAGCGCCTTGCCCGCGGCCAGCTTGTCGGTCGTGTGGTCGCGCCGCTGGTAATAGGCGTTGGCCTCGTTGACGATCTCAACGATCCCTTCGGCCGCATCCGCATAGGCGAGCGCGAGCCGGTCGAGCGCCTCGATGCGGGGCTCCGTGGCGGCGAGCCGGCGCGCGCCCGCCAGCGCCGCGGCGAACCTGCCGCGGTCGATCTCGGCGAGCCCGCCGACGCTGCGCTCGCGGCCGGTCGGGCCGCGCTTCAGGTCGACCCAGTCCCGGTAGCGGTGCCAGGCGTCGATGCCGGAATTGGTCTCGGTCAGCACGCGGAGATAGCGGCTGATCTTCTCGCGCCAGGCCTCCAGCCGGTCCGGCGCGAGCCGCGGCACGTCGATCTTCGCGGCCGGCATGGACTTCATTGCGACCACGGATCTTCGCGTCTCGCGCAAGTGCTGGATGGGCTTCAGGGTCGCGGCCCAGAAGTCGTGGTAGTCGCTCATGGCGCCGAGCACGAGCAGTTCCCATTGCACATTGACGCGCTCGCGCAGGCGATAGGCCTGCGGGAACTCGCGCAGCTTGCGCAGGAAGCTCTCGGGCGCGTCGAGGTCGAACCGGCTCACCGCGGCCACGTCGTCTTGGCCGGCCGGGCTCTGCCGCCAGGCGCGGAACGCGGCGACGGCCTCGGCGTATGTCTTCAGCGCGGCCTCGAAGCCGGCCGTGTTGAAGCTGCCGCGCGGCCCGGTCGGGATGTGCACGGCCGCGTCGAGCCCGGCCTCGTGCAGCCGCCGCATGTGCCAGCGCAGCGCCTTGCCGTCGCGCCGCTCCAGCATCGCGAGCTCCTGTCCGTTGAGGGCGCGACGGGTCTGACCCGCCTGGAACAGGAACGGCGGCAGGGTCGCGAGATAGGGCTCGATCGCCGCCATGATGCGCGGATGCAGCGCCTTGCCCTTCTCGAGCCGGTCGAACCGGTACTCCTCGCCCGAGCCGTAATAGGCGGCTGCCTCGTTGAACACCGCCGGCATGCCCTCGATCGCCTGGGCGAAGGCTTCCGCCGCGCGGTCGAGCTCCGGCATCGCCGGAGCCTCCCGCGCGAGCTCGCGCGCCCGCGCGACGGCGGCCGCGAAGCGCTCCGGATCGAGCTCGTAGAGATGGTAGACCGAGTCCTCCTTCCCGGTCGGGCCGGTGCGGAAGTTGAAGGAGGACATGTAGCGCAACACGTTCGGCCAGGCGCGGATCGTGTCGGTGAGCACGCTCGCGTAGCGGTCGAGCTTCTCCGACCAGGCTTCGATCCCGTCCTCGTCCAGCGTCGGCACCTGCACGGTTGCCGGCCTGGCGTTCTGGGTCTTCGCCGGCTGCGCGGCGGCGGCCGCGGGCGCGAGGGCGACGGCGAGGACGAAGAGGAAACGGCCGATCAGCGCCACGAGAACCCTCCTGTGTCCGGTCGCGCGCGGGAGCGACGCAAGCCCGATGCCCCACGTCTATGTCGCGGGAGGCTGTCGCGGCGTTCAAGCCGGGACGCGGATTCGATTCGAATGCGTGCGTTCGACGGCGCAACCGCGCGCCGACGCGGCGACGTCGTCAGGGATAGTGGAGGACCAGCATCGTGACCCGCGTGCCGGACGGCGCCGGCGTCGCCGTGATCCGGACCTCGCCGACCTTGCCGTCGCACTTCATGAACAGCTCGTCCGACCGCGACGGCGGAACCAGGCTCTCGCGGCTGACGATCGCGTGGTTCTCCTGCGCGCAGCCCCGCTCATAGGCGGCGATCACCTCGGGCGCCGTGCGGCCGCTGACATAGACGGTCGTCAGGCTGGCGAGGCCGGGCCCATCCGCGGGGATGTGGTGGAAGCGCACCGGACCCGTCGGCGCGACGGTGCCGAGCCGGCCGCTGAGCGTGCCGCGCACGAACCACCATTCCCGCACGCTGCCGCCTTCGAAGCCGAACTCCATCCAGGCGAGCAGGAGCAAAAGCCAGATGCCGCCGAGGACGACCCCGAGGATGCCGGCGACGAGTGCCAGGAAGGTGAGGAGGGAGCGGAGCGCGGACATCCCCGATGTGGTCGCCGGCCCGGAGCTGCCGGTTCACGGCGGCGTGCCCGGCGGGCCCCGCGCAGGGGAGGCATGAGGCGCGAGGGCCTTGCATCGGGGCGCCGCCCCCGCCAATTCTCCGGGGTGTCCGGCATGTCCCAAACGGTCGCCGCGGTCGAGATCGACCGGCTCGTCAAGGTCTACAAGGCCGCGACCGCGGTCGACGGCATCTCCTTCGCGCTCCGGCCCGGCACGATCACGGGCCTGCTCGGCGGCAACGGCGCCGGCAAGACCACCACCATCGCGATGATCATGGGCCTGGTCTCGCCGACCTCCGGCACCGTGCGCGCCCTCGGCGCCGAGATGCCGCGCCAGCGCTACCGCGTGCTGCACCGGATGAACTTCGAGAGCCCCTATGTCGAGATGCCGATGCGCCTGACGATCCGGCAGAACCTCGCCGTGTTCGGCCGCCTCTACGGCGTCGACGACGTCGCGGGGCGCATCGCCGCGCTCGCCGCCGAGCTCGACCTCACCGACCTGCTCGACCGGCCGACCGGCAAGCTCTCGGCCGGCCAGAAGACGCGGGTCTCGCTCGCCAAGGCGCTCATCAACAGCCCCGAATTGCTCCTGCTCGACGAGCCGACCGCCTCGCTCGACCCGGACACCGCCGACTGGATCCGCACGCGCCTGGAGCGCTACCGCGCCGAGCGCGGCGCGACCGTGCTGCTCGCCTCCCACAACATGGCCGAGGTGGAGCGCATGTGCGAGCGCGTGATCATCATGAAGCGCGGCCGCATCGAGGACGACGACACGCCCGCCCGCCTGCTGCAGCGCTACGGCCGCGAGAACCTCGAGGAGGTGTTCCTCGACGTCGCCCGCGGCCGCGCCCGCCTGGAGGCCGCGCAATGAGCGGACCCGCTCACGACTCGCTCGCCTTCTCGGCGCGTCGGGTCGGCGCGATGATCCTGCGCTACTGGTACCTGCTGCGCTCGTCCTGGCCGCGCCTGCTCGAGCTCGTCTACTGGCCGGCCGTGCAGATGATGATGTGGGGCTTCCTGCAGCTCTACATCGACCAGAACGCGAGCTTCTTCGCGCGCGCCACCGGCACCTTCATCGGCGCGGTGCTGCTCTGGGACATCCTGTTCCGCGGGCAGCTCGGCTTCTCGGTCTCGTTCCTGGAGGAGATGTGGGCCCGCAACATGGGCAACCTCATGATCTCGCCCCTGCGGCCCTTCGAGTTCGTGGCCGCGCTGATGGTCATGAGCCTGGTGCGCCTCGCGATCGGCATGGTGCCGGTCTCGCTGCTCGCCATCGCCTTCTTCGGCTTCAATCTCTGGGGCCTGGGGCTGGCGCTCGCCGCCTTCTTCGTCAACCTGATCCTGACCAGCTGGGCGGTCGGCATCTTCGTGTCGGGGCTGGTGCTGCGCAACGGGCTCGGCGCCGAGAACCTCGCCTGGACGCTGATGTTCATCTTCATGCCGCTGGCCTGCGTCTACTACCCGGTGGCGACGCTGCCGGGCTGGCTGCAGGTCTTCGCCTGGGCCTTGCCGCCGACCTACGTATTCGAGGGGATGCGCGCCCTCGTGATCGACCAGGCCTTCCGCGCCGACCTGATGATCGAGGCCTTTGCGCTCAATATCGTGCTTTTCGCCCTCGCTTCGGCTGGTTTTCTCGCCCTTCTCGCGGATGCGCGGCGGGCCGGTTCCCTCATGCAAACTGGGGAATAATTCATGTTTTCCTGGGAAAATCTGGGCAAATCAGGTCTTGTGTTGACGGAATGAGCAAAACCCGCCACGATGCTGCGGTGCAGCATCGAGATCTCGAAACCGAAGTTCCCATCGGCGAATTCGGCGGAGCCGCAGCTCTGCCGGAGAACGACGCCCTTCTGCTGGCGAGCCCGCTCTACTGGTTCTACGAGATCGGCCACGCGGCGCTCACGCCCAGCCGGGCGCTCGCCGATGCGGGCCGCATCTTCTGGAAGAACCCGTCCAATCCCTGGGCCCATACGACGGCCGGCAAGTCGCTGGCCGCGGCCTGCGAGCTGTTCGAGCGCTCGACCCGGCGCTACGCCCAGCCCGAGTGGGGCATCGACTCCACGACGGTCGGCGGCGAGCGCGTTCCGGTGCGCATCAACGGCGTCTGGGAGCGCCCCTTCTGCCGCCTTCTGCATTTCGAGCGCGTCTTCGACCACCCGCCGAAGCGGCCGCAGCCGAAGCTGCTGATCGTCGCGCCGATGTCGGGCCACTACGCGACCCTGTTGCGCGGCACCGTCGAGGCGTTCCTGCCGAACCACGAGGTCTTCATGACCGAGTGGGTGGACGCCCGCATGGTGCCGGTGACCGAGGGGCGCTTCGATCTCGACGATTATGTCGACTACATCATCTCCATGCTGCACCTGCTCGGCGGCGACACCCATGTGATGGGCGTCTGCCAGCCCTCGGTGCCGGTGCTCATGGCGGCGGCACGGATGGAGGCGGAGGACGATCCTTACGTGCCGAGCTCCATGGTGCTGATGGGCGGTCCGATCGACACGCGCATCAACCCCACCGCCGTCAACAAGCTCGCCCAGGACCGCGGCATCGAATGGTTCCGCCGCCACGTGATCACCAAGGTGCCGTTCCCGAATCCGGGCTTCATGCGCGACGTCTATCCGGGCTTCCTCCAGCTCAACGGCTTCGTGAGCATGAACCTCGACCGCCACATCGAGGCGCATCGCAAGCTGTTCCAGCACCTCGTCATGGGCGACGGCGACTCGGCCCAGAAGCACCGCGAGTTCTACGACGAGTATCTCGCCGTCATGGACCTGTCGGCCGAGTTCTACCTGCAGACCGTCGAGCAGGTGTTCATCCGCCACCTGCTGCCGAAGGGCGAGATGACCCATCGCGGCGTCCCGGTCGACCCCGCCAGGATCCGCCGCGTCGCGCTGATGACCGTGGAGGGCGAGCACGACGACATCTCGGGCGTCGGGCAGACCGAGGCCGCCCACCGGCTCTGCATCAACGTTCCCCACGAGATGAAGGCCCACTACGTGCAGCCGGGCGTCGGCCACTACGGCGTGTTCAACGGCTCGCGCTTCCGCTCCGAGATCGCGCCGCGCATCGCCGATTTCGTGCTGTCCAACGACCGCCGCGGCATGCGCGGCGTCATGCGCCGGGTTTTCGCCGCCAGGGGCTGAGAGGCTCGCGCCGGCTTCGGCCCGCCGCACGCGGACCGTTTGATCTGGCGCATTCCGCAGGTCCGTCGCCTGCGCCAATCCTCTCCCGGGAGGACAGCCGCATGAGCCCGCCGACCTTTCGCACCCGCGACCTGGTGAAGATCTACCGCACCGGCGCGGTCGAGGTGCAGGCGTTGCGCGGGGTCGACTTCGAAGCCGCGCCGGGCGAGTTCGTCGTGATGCTCGGCCCTTCGGGCTCGGGCAAATCCACGTTTCTCAACATCATCGGCGGCCTCGACCACGCGACCTCGGGCGAGGCCTGGTTCCAGGACCACGAGCTCACCGCCTACGACGAGCGCGAGCTCACGCTCTACCGGCGCGACCATGTCGGCTTCGTGTTCCAGTTCTACAACCTGGTGCCGAGCCTGACCGCGCGCGAGAACGTCGCCCTGGTCACCGAGATCGCCCGCGAGCCGATGCGGCCCGAGGAGGCGCTCGCCCTGGTCGGGCTCGCCGACCGCATGGACCATTTCCCGGCGCAGCTCTCCGGCGGCGAGCAGCAGCGGGTCGCGATCGCCCGCGCCATCGCCAAGCGCCCCGAGGTGCTGCTCTGCGACGAGCCGACCGGGGCGCTCGATTCCCGGACCGGGGTCCTGGTGCTGGAGGCGCTCGCCCGCGTCAACACCGAGCTCGGCGCGACCACTTTGGTGATCACCCACAACGTCGCGATCCAGGAGATCGCCCATCGGGTCGTGAACTTCGCCAACGGGCGGATCGTCTCGGCCCACGCCAATGCCGAGCGCAAGCCCGCAAGCGCCATCAGCTGGTGAGCCGTGAGCGCGCTCGACCGCAAGCTCCTGCGCGACCTGCTGCGGCTCTGGCCGCAGGCGCTCGCGATCGCCCTCGTGATGGCGGCCGGCGCCGCGACGCTGATCGTCGGCGTCGGCGCCCATGCCTCGCTCAGCGAGACTCGCGCAGCCTATTACGAGCGCAACCGTTTCGCCGACGTCTTCGCCAACCTGACGCGGGCGCCGAAGATCCTCGCCGACGACATCGCCCGCATTCCCGGCGTCGCGGCCGTCGAGCCGCGCATCGCCAAGATCGCCCTGCTCGATCTCCCGGGCGTGGCGGAGCCCGCCTCGGCCATGTTCGTCTCCCAGCCGGACCTGCATCCGCCGCGGCTGAACCTGCTGCACATGCGCAGCGGCCGTGCGCCCGCGGCCGGGGACGAGAGCGAGGTCGTCATCAGCGAACCCTTCGCCAAGGCCCACGGCTTCGCCATCGGCGCGACTTTCGACGCGCTGCTCAACGGGCGCAAGCGCAGCCTGCGGGTGGTCGGCACCGCCATGTCGCCGGAGTTCATCTATGCGGTCGGGCCGTGGGATCTGATCCCCGACGAGCGGCGCTTCGGCATCGTCTGGATGTCCGAGCGCGCGCTCGCCGCCGCCTACGATCTCGACGGCGCCTTCTCGAGCGTGCATCTCAAGCTGCTGCCCGGGACCTCCGAGGCCGCGGTGATCGAGCGCCTCGACGCGATCCTCTCCCGCTACGGCGGGCTCGGCGCCCACGGCCGCCGCGACCAGTTCTCGCACGCCTTCCTCGACGCCGAGCTCAAGCAACTGGCCGCGATGAGCCGGATCCTCCCGCCGATCTTCCTCCTGGTGGCGGCCTTCCTGGTGAACATGACGCTCTCGCGCATGATCGCGCTCGAGCGCGAGCAGATCGGCCTCTTGAAGGCGCTCGGCTATGCCGATTCCGCGGTCGGCCTGCATTACCTGCAGTTCGTCGCCGCCATCGCGGTGGTCGGCATCGTGATCGGCTTTGTGTTCGGCACCTGGCTCGGCGCCGGCATGACGCGCCTCTACAGCGACTTCTTCCATTTTCCCTTCCTGGTGTTCCGGCGCGATCCGGCGGTCTATCTGCTCGCGGCCGGCATCACGCTGGCGGCCGCGGTCGC
Source organism: Bradyrhizobiaceae bacterium (assembly GCA_003105195.1). Classification (GTDB taxonomy): domain Bacteria; phylum Pseudomonadota; class Alphaproteobacteria; order Rhizobiales; family Xanthobacteraceae; genus FEB-22. The sequence continues at coordinate 2,903 of PQAH01000046.1, read as the reverse complement.
GGGCGCCGTCATGGCGGTGCGCGACGTGGTCCGCCTGCCGCCGGCGGTCGCCATGTCGCCGCCGGCGCCGGCCCGCTACCGGCGCATGTTGCCCGGCTGGGTCTACGGCCTCGTGCGCCTGCCGCAGTCTCTCGTGATGGTGAGCCGGCACCTCATGCGCTGGCCCCTGCGCAGCCTGAGCACGCTGTTCGGCGTCGCCTTCTCGGTCGCGATCCTGGTGAGCTCGATGTGGGCCTTCGGCTCGATCGAGCACATGATCGACTTCACCTACCGTCGCGCCGACCGCCAGGACGCCACCATCAGCTTCGCCGTCGAGCGTCCCCGCGCGGCGCTCGCCAGCGTCCTGGCCTTGCCGGGCGTGCTCGCCGCCGAACCCTACCGCGCGATACCGGTGCGCATCCGGCACCGGAACGTGGAGCGGCGGGTCGCGATCACGGGCAAGCCGCCGGACGCGCGGCTGAGCCGCGTCCTCGATCGCGACGCCGTGCCGGTGCGGCTGCCCGCGACCGGGGTCGCCCTGTCGGATGCGCTCGCGCGCATCCTGGACGTCGGCATCGGCGACGAGGTCGAGCTGGAGCTGCTCGAGCGCGACCGCCGCGTCGTGCGCGTGCCGGTGGCCGCGGTCATCCAGGGATATCTCGGCCTCAATGCCTACATGGACCTCGAGGCGGCGAACCGCCTGATGCGCGAGGGCGCCGTGATCAGCGGCGTCCACGTCGCTTTCGATTCCCGGCAGCGTGACGCCCTGTTCCGCAGCCTCAAGCAGACCCCGGTCGCGAGCTTCATCGCCCTGCAGCGCATCTCGCTGCAGAAGTTCCGCGAGACGCTGGCGCAGAACATCCTGATCCAGATCACGGTCTTCGCGCTGTTCGCGGCGACGATCGCGTTCGGCGTGGTGTACAATTTCGCGCGCATCTCGCTCTCCGAGCAGGGCCGCGAGATGGCGAGCCTGCGCGTGCTCGGTTTCACCAAGGGCGAGGTTTCCGGCATCCTGCTCGCCGAGCTCGCGCTCGTGACCCTGGTCGCGCAGCCGCTCGGCTGGGCGATCGGCTACGGCATCGCGCTGCTCGTGATTCTCGGCTTCGAGAGCGAGCTCTATCAGGTCCCGCTGGTCGTCGAGCGCAACGTCTACGCCTGGGCGAGCCTGATCGTGATCGGCGCGGCGATCGTCTCGGGCCTCGTCGTGCGGCGCCGTATCGATCGCCTCGACCTCGTGGAAGTCCTCAAGACTCGGGAATAACGCCGATGCAGAAGTTCGCCGCTCGCGCCACCTGGACCGCCGTCGCGCTCGCCTGCGCGGGGGCCGCGGCCTGGGCCCTGTGGCCGAAGCCGGTTCCGGCCGATTTCGCCGCCGTTGCGCGCGGCGCCCTCGAGGTCACGGTCGAGGACGAGGGCGTGACGCGCATCCGCGACGTCTACACGGTGTCCGCCCCGGTCACCGGCAAGCTCATGCGGGCGCCGCTGCGGGTGGGCGACGAGGTGGTCGCGGGCGACACGGTCGTCGCCATCATCGAGCCGACCATGCCGGCCTTCCTCGACGTCCGCACCCAGCGCGTCAACGAGGCGGCCGTCGAGGCGGCGAGCGCGGCCGTGGCGCTCGCCGAGGCGCAGGTGCGGCAGGCCCGCTCCCAGCTCGACTTCGCCGAGGCCGACCTGCGGCGCGCGCGCGAGCTCGCCGAGCGCCAGGCGCTGCCCGAGCGCGCCCTCGAGAAGGCGCGGCTCGACGCGGCGCTGGCCGAGGCGAGCCTCGCGAGCGCCCGCGCCACCCGGGAGGTGCGCCGCCAGGAGCTCGAGAGCGCCCGTGCCCGGCTGATCCAGCCGACCGAGATCGATTCCAAGGCCGCCGCCTGCTGCATCCAGGCGCGCTCGCCCGTGAGCGGGCGCGTGCTGCGCGTCGTGGTGGAGAGCGAGCAGGTCGTGCAGGCCGGTGCGCCCCTGATGGAGCTCGGCGACCCCGCCGCGCTCGAGATCGCCGTCGACCTGCTCTCCCGCGACGCCGTGCGCGTGAAAGAGGGCGCGGCCGCGCGCATCGAAAGCTGGGGCGGCGAGCCGGCGCTCGCCGCGCGGGTGCGGCGCATCGAGCCGTCCGGCTTCACCAAGGTGTCGGCCTTGGGCATCGAGGAGCAGCGCGTCAAGACGATCCTCGACCTCGTCGACCCGCCGGAGCGCTGGCGCCGGCTCGGCCACGGCTTCCGCGTGGTCGCCCGGATCGCGGTCTGGCAAGGCGAGGACGTGCTGCTGGTGCCGCTCGGCGCGCTGTTCCGCAAGGGCGACAGCTGGGCCGTCTTCGCGGTGTCCGGCGGCCGCGCGCGCCTGCGCACGATCGAGATCGGCGAGCGCAACCTGCATGCGGCCCGGGTGGTCTCGGGCCTCTCCGCCGGCGAGGAGGTCGTGCTGCATCCCAGCGACCGCATCCAGGACGGCACGCGGGTCGCGCGGCGCGAATGAAGGTTCGCCCGGCGGGCGGCCCGATATGGCATCATCCCGCCACGATTCGCCGGCAGCAAACCGCATGTCCCTCCGCGCGCTCCTGTTCCGCCGACCGCCGCAGCCGCAGAGCCTGGAGATCGTGTTCGATCGTCAGGTCTACAGCGTGCGCCTGCGCCGCCACGACCGCGCGCGGCGCTATACCCTGCGGGTGCTCGCCGCGAGCCGCGAGGTGGTGCTGACCCTGCCGCCGCGCGGCACCCTGAGGGACGCCCGCGCCTTCGCGGAACGCAACGGCGCCTGGATCGCGGCGCGCCTCTCGCGCCTGCCGCAGCCGGTGCCCTTCGCGCCCGGCGGCGAGATCCCCTTGCGCGGCGCGCCGCACCGCATCGCGCATCGGCCGGGCCTGCGCGGCACCGTTTGGGTCGAGGCCGGCGGCGACGCGCCGTGCCTGTGCGTGGCGGGCGCTGCCGCCC
>PQAH01000045.1 GCA_003105195.1 Bradyrhizobiaceae bacterium | reverse complement strand
GCGTGATCGCGCTCGAAGGCCCACACCCGCTCGAAGCCCATCAGGCGCGAGAACGCGTCGAACGCATAGAGCTCGCCGGGCCAGTCCTTGCTCGATCCCTTGGCGCGGATCTCGCCGTAGACGGAGCGCAGCGCCGCGCCCGCCGCCAGCAGTCCCGAGACCGGGAAGATCGCGAGCCGGAACCCGAGCCGCTCGAGCTCGTCGCGCGAGAGGATCGGCGTGCGCCCGCCCTCGACCATGTTGGCGAGCAGCGGCGCGTCGAAGGCGCGGCCGATGCGCGCCATCTCGGCCTCGCTCTCGGGCGACTCGATGAACAGGATGTCGGCGCCGGCCTTCAGGAAGGCCTCGCCGCGCCGCAGCGCCTCGTCGAGGCCGTGGGCGGTGCGCGCGTCGGTGCGCGCGACGATCAGGAAGTCCTTCGACGCGCGCGCCTCGCGCGCCACYCGGATGCGCGCCGCCGCGTCCGCGATCGGCACCACGCGACGGCCGGGCGTGTGGCCGCACTTCTTGGGGAACTCCTGGTCCTCGATCTGGATCGCCTGCGCRCCGGCGGCCTCGTAGCCGCGCACCGTGAAGTCGATGTTGAGCAGCCCGCCATAGCCGGTGTCGCCGTCGGCGATCAGCGGCGTCGCGGTACCCTGCGCGATCTGGCGCACGCGCGAGACCATCTCGGTGTAGCTCGCGAGCCCCGCGTCGGGCAGCCCGAGATGCGAGGCGACCGTGCCATAGCCCGTCATGTAGAGCGCATCGAAGCCCATGGCGTCGGCGATGCGCGCCGAGATCATGTCGAACACGCCCGGCGCCGAGATCAGGCCGGGCTCCTTCAGGCGCGCGGACAGAGTCTTCCTGTCGGTCATGGACGGCTCGCTCCTTGCTCGCCCGCGGGACGGCGCGCGATCAGGTTGATCAGCACCGCCTTGAACACGAGCTGGTCCTTCTGGTTCAGCGTCCGGATGTCCCACTTGACGATTCCCGCCTTCGGATGGCGCGCCGAGTCCCGCTGCTCCACGACCGTGACCACCGCGCGGATCGTGTCGCCGGCATAGACCGGCCGCAGGAAGCGCACGTCGTCGAGGCCGATGCCGGCGACCGCGTTGCCGGCGAACAGCTGCGCCTGGTTGCAGAGCCGGAAGGTCAGCGACAGCGTCTGAATTCCGCTCGCGATCAGCCCGCCGAAGATCGAGTCCTTCGCGGCGATCTTGTCGACGTGGAACGGTTGGAAGTCGTACTCGAGGGCGAAACGGATGATTGCCTCGTCGGTAACCGTCACGCCGTGCGTGTGGAACACCTGGTCGACCGCGAGATCCTCGAAATACCGCAGCAAGATTTGTCCTTTCGGCGCCGGCGGGTCGGCCGGCGCAAACCGCGTGATTCTCCGAGCCGAGCCTTACCCGCCCTTTGCCGGCCTCCAGAACCGGTCGAAGTCCGGCGCGCGTCTCTCCGTGAAGGCGTCGAGGCCCTCCTGCCATTCGGCGCGCGGGACCTCGGTGAGCGAGGCACGCACCCGCTCCCAGTCGGTCGGCGCATGTCCATGGTGCGCGCGCTTGGCGGCCGTGATCGCGCCGGGCCCGGACTGCGAGACGATCTGCGCCGCGAGCGCGACGGCGTCGCCGACCACGTCGGCCGACGCTTCCACGACCTTGTTGACGAGCCCGAGTTTCTCGGCCTGCGCGCTCGTCAGGCGCCGCCGGGTCAGGATCAGCTCCAGCGCAACGCGGCTGCCGACGATCCTCTGCAGCCGGGCGGCGGCGGTGTTCGGGATGACGCCGACCCCGAGCTCGGGCAGCGCGAAGAAGGCCGCCGGCGTCGCGAGCACGAGGTCGCAGGCAAGCGTCAGCTCGAACCCGCCGCCGAGCGCCGCGCCCTGGACCGCGGCGATCACGATGCGCGGTTCCTCGGTCAGGGCCTGGAACAGGCGGGTCGGATCGGTATCGGGCTCGCGCCCCTCCATCCAGCCGTCGCGGAGATCGTCGATATTGGCGCCCGCCGAGAAGGCCGGGCCGCGGCCGGCGAGCACGATCGCGCGGGCATTGTCGTCACGGGATCGCGCGAGCGCGGCGAACATGCGGCTCACGATCGCGCGCGAGAGCGCGTTGCGGCGCGCCAGATCGTCCAGCCAGAGAACCGCGACGCCCTCGCGCAATTCGTAGCCGACCGTCATGGGCGGCTTCCGCCGGCCCGGTGCGGCGCCGCGAGGTAGCCGCGCATGGCGGCGGGTATCGGCGCGGGCTGCCGGCTGGCAGGATCGATGGCGACACAGGTGGCTTCCGACGAAGCGAAGCACGTGCTGCCCAGGAACAGGCCCTGCGCGAGGTCGAACGAAGTCCGCCCGACCCGGGTGACGACCGTTCCGATCGCGACCTGCCCCGGATAGTACAGCTCCTTGTGGTAGTTCATCAGCAGCCGGACCACGACGATCTGCAGCGGCGCCGCGTCGGGATCCTCGGGCCGGTTGCCGAACAGCTCCATCCGGCCGGCCTCGAACAGCGACGCCACGGCCGCATTGTTCACGTGGCCGAACTGGTCGGTATCGGCGTTGCGCAGCTTTTCCTCGGTCCAGAAGCGGAACGCGTCCCGCCCGGGAGGCATCCGGCCGGATGCGGCGCCGGGCCCGCCCGCGTCACGCACCGCGCTCACTCCTTCGGCCGCAGGTGCGCGCTCGCCTCGTCTTCCAGGCGGGCGTAGATCTCGTCGGCCATGGGCTGGCGGGCCTCCTCGATGATGTGGCCGACGAGCCCCATGGCGCGCGCCGCAACGGACAGGCCGCGGCAGACGTTCCAGGGCAGACCGAACTGCGAGGCCACGGCCGCCATGGCGCCGGTCACGTTGATGGGGAGGACCCGCTGATACTGGCGCTCGGCCTCGGCGCCGATCTTCTTCATGAGATCGACATAGGGACCCGAGAAGCCCGTCTCCTCGGCGACCTGGAACAGCTTCGGCGCCCGCGGGTCGATCGGCTTGTGGAAGGGATGGCCGATGCCCGGGATGATCTCCTTGCGCGAGCGGAACGCCGTGACGGTCTCGGCCGCGATGCGGTCGAGATCGCCCGGGTTCTTCGGATCGGGAAGCGCCTGCTGCAGCATGCGGGCCGCATTGTCGAGCGAGCCCGCGAACACCGAGCCGAGGCCGAGCAGGCCGGCCGCCACCGCGCCCTGCACGGCCTCCGGCGCACCGCTGTAGGTGAGCCGCGTCGCCAGGGAGGACGGCGTGATGCCGTGCTCCATCAGGATCACCATCACGGCATTGAACATCCGGGCCTCGTTGGCGTGGGGCAACCGCCCGAACACCAGCAGGAAGGACATCTGGCCGAAATCGACCTTGCCGACGATGTCCTCGCAGAGATCGAGTCCGTGGATGACGATCTTCTTCGGCGTGGCCCAAGCGATGTCCGACCTGATCTCTCGCCTCTTCATTCCGGGCTCCTGACGTGACGCTCAGCGGGATTCGAGGGCGTCGCGCGCCATCTCGCGCAGCTTCGCCTTGATGATTTTGACACCGTTCGGGCCCTGCACCTGCGGAAACTCGTCCACGAAGACGATCCGGCGCGGCACCTTGTAGCCCGCAATGCCGGCGCGGCAATGGGCGAGCAGCTCGGCCTCCGTTACGGCGGGCGTGCCGCTCCTGACGAAGGCCACCGCGAGGTCGCCCTCGCCCGGCACGTTCACGCCGACGACCTGCGCGCCGACGATGCCGCCATACCCCATCAGGTGCGCCTCGATCTCCCCCGGATCGACCAGATAGCCCTTCAGCCGCAGACTGTCCTTCATGCGCGCCTGATAGACGAAACCGCGGCCGCGCATGGCGGCGAGGTCGCCGGTGCGAAACCAGCCGTCCTCGGTGAAGGCTTCCCGCGTGGCGTCGGGATTGTTCAGATAGCCGGGCGTGACGTTGTAGCCGGCGACCTGCAGCTCGCCGGGTCGTCCCTCCGGCAGGGATTCGCCGGTCTCGCCGTCGACGACGCGCACGCGGATGTCCGGCGCGATCGGATCGCCGCCGGCGAGCGCGCGCTCGGGAAGAGGCTGCGCGGGATCCTGCTGCGACATCAGCGCGAAGCATTCCGACGATCCATAGAGGCCGACCAGGCGCAGGCCGAGCTTCTCCTCCGCGCGGGCCGCGACCTGCCGGCCGATCCCGACGAACTCGGCGAAGCCTCCCCGGCGCCAGCTCGCGAGCGCGCGGGCATCGAACTCCAGGACCGGGGCGAACATGCTGTCGGAGCCGAAGAAGTGCGTGACCTTGTGGCGTTCGATCAGCTCTGCCGCCTCGGCTGCATTGAATACGGGCAGAAGGACGCAGGCGGCGCCGGCCGCGAGCGCCGAGAACGCCTGCACGAAGCCGAGCACGCCGTTCAAGGGCAGCGCACACAGCATCACGTCGCCGGGACGGATCTCGAACGCCCGGGCGACATTCGCGCTGTGCATCGCGATGCTCGCCTGGTCATGGGGCGCAAGCTTCGGCCGGCCGGTCGTCCCGGAGGTCGAGAAGGTGCAGAGCAGGTCCGAAGGCATGCCGCGCTCGCGGATCGGCGTCCCCTCCCCGGCGGCGAAGAAACCGTCCCGGGTCGCGACCTCGACAATGTGAGCCAGGTGGCTCAGCTCGCCCTGGATCTGCCGCGCCATGCCCGGATAGTCGACGCCGAGGAAGTCGGTCGCCACCACGACGGCGCGTGCCCGGGACACCGCGACCACATGCTGGGTATCCGCCAGCCGGTAGCGCGTGCTGATCGGGACCACGAGCACGCCGAGCTCGGCCGCCGCGAACAGGAACTGCAACCAGGCGGCGCCGTCCGGCAGCCAGAGGGCGAGAACGTCGCCGCGCCCGATTCCGAGCCCGGCGAGATGACGCGCGGCGGCCGAGGCCTGCTGCCGCAGCTCGGCGCGGGTCGCCGACATGGCGCCGATGTGGAAGGCGGGCCGATGCGGCTCCGCCGCCAGCATTTCGACGACCGGGGAGGCCACGGACGGGGACCCGATGATCCGGGACATGGGCTAGCTCGCGAGCACGTGGCGCGCGATCTGCAGCCGCTGCATCTCGCTCGTGCCTTCGCCGATCCGGAAGGCGCGCGCATCGCGATAGAACCGCTCGATCGGGAGGTCGCACATGTAGCCCATGCCGCCGAAGATCTGGAGCACACGATCGGTGACGCGGCCGACCATCTCGCTGGCATAGAGCTTGGCGCGCGAGGCCGCGATGCGGAAGTCCGGGCTCCCGGCGTCGGCGAGCTCGGCCGCGAGCCTGATCAGGGCGCGCGCGGCGACGATCTCGGTGTCGTTGTCGGCGATCATGAACTGGATCGCCTGGTGCTGGGCGAGCGGCGCCCCGAAGGTGACGCGCTCCTTCGCCCAGTCGAGCGACATCTCGTGCGCCCGCGCCGCGAGCCCGAGGCAGCGGCAGGCGGCGAACAGCCGGTCGTGGTTGATCGACTTCATCATGGCCAGGAAGCCGTCGCTCGGCGCGCCCAGCACGTCGCGATCCGGCACGACACAGCCCTCGAGGGAGAAGCCGTTGAGGTGATATCCGCGCCAGCCCATCTTGCGAAAGCGGGTCAGCCCGCGAATGCCGGGGTTGGCGCCCTCGACGATGAAGGTGCCGAGCTTCCGCTTCAGCGGCGCGGACGGGTCGGTCGCGGCGAGGACGATGACATAGTCCGAGGTCTCGACATTGGAGATGAACTGCTTGCTGCCGTCGAGGCGCCATCCGCCGTCGACCTTGACGGCCCGCGTCTTGATCGCGCCGAGATCGGAGCCGGCATCGGGCTCGGTCAGCGCATAGGTGACGGTCTTCTCGCCGCGGACGATGCCGGGGAGCAGGCGGCTGCGCTGCTCCGCGTTGCAGAGCGCGAGCGAGAGCGGCAGATGCCCGAACACCTCGGTGAGCGCGACGATGGTCCGCGTCACCTCCTCGGCGATGACGACCTGGGCGGTGACGCTCAGTCCGGGTCCGCCGAGCTCGGCCGGCATGTTGAAGCCGTAAAGACCGAGCTTCGCGACCTCGCCGCGCAGCTGCGCGAGCAGCTGCGGATCCACGTCGTCGGCGGCGTCGATCGCCGGCTCGAGCGGATGGAGCCGCGTCCTGACGAAGTTCCGCACCGTCTGGCGGATCATCGCCAGGTCCTCGGCTGAGGTCTCCAGCATGCGCGACATCTCCAGCCGGCGGGAGCACCGGTCCGAAATCGTTTTCGAGCCGGAGCAAAAACGCATCCCCGGCCATTGTCAAGATCGCGCGTCAGCCGCTATAGCGCGTGCAGAGGCCGTATCGGCTCGAGGCACTCCCCGTGAAGATCGAAGAATTCGCGCGCCGCATCGGAATGCCGGTCAGCACGATCTCCAAGGCCCTGAACGGCTACGCCGATGTGAGCGCGGAAACGCGGGCGCACGTCCTGCGCGCCGCGCGGCGCCTCGGCTACTCGCCGAATCCGCTCGGACGGCGCCTGCGGCAGAAGTCCAGCGACGCCATCGGCTTCGTGCTGTCTCCCCCGCAGACCGGCTTCGCGCACCCGTTCTTTCTGAACATGCTCATGGGCATCGACGAGGGGCTCGTCGAGACCGGCTACCACCTGATCATCACGACCGCGCGCAGCCTCGAAAGCGAGGTGGACACGTTCAAGCGCCTGGTCGAGAAGCAGCATGTCGATGCGATGATCTTCTCGCGTACCCGGCGCAACGATCCGCGCATCGCCTATCTGCAGAAGCGCCGGATTCCTTTCGCGACCTTCGGCCGAAGCGAAACCGGCAAGCCGTTCCCCTTCGTCGACATCGACTATGCGGCCGCCGGCCGCGAGGGCGTGCGCCGGCTCCTCGCGCGCGGGCATCGGCGCATTGCGCTGGTCAACTCGCCGACCCATTACATGTTCAGCTGCTACCGGCGCCAGGGCTACGAGGCGGCGTTGCGGGACTGCGGCATCGCGCCCGATCCCGACCTCTATGTGGAGGAAGACATCACCGAGGACGGCGGCGCGCACGGCCTGCAGCGGCTGATGCGCGCGGCTTCTCCCCCGACCGCCGTCCTGTGCGGGCACGACCTGATGGCGATCGGCGTCATGCGCACCCTGGTCGCGGCCGGCAAGCGACCCGGGCAGGACGTTGCGGTGATCGGCAGCGACGACGATCCGATCGGCCGTTATTTCAATCCCGCATTGACGACCTTCTCGGCCGAAACCCGCCGGGCCGGGCAGCGCATCGTGCAACTGCTGCTGGCCGCGATGCAGGGCACACCCGCCAAGGCATTGCAGGAGGTCTGGACGCCGCAACTGATCCCGCGCGCGTCCGACGGTCCGGCCTGAGACGCGCATTTTTGTCGCTGCGTCACGGAGGAAGCTTCGGCTTGACACCCCTGGCGCACGATGCTCGAATTTCGAAAACGGTTTCGGACATCGGCACGTCCGACCAGAGGAAACGCCCTTCCGGCTCGCGCAGAGCACTGCCGCTTCCAGCGACTGGCGGTCAACCGGCAACCCTAGGAGAGGTCCTCGATGCCACGACTGAGAAATTTCATCGCACAGGGACTGGTGCTCGGCGGGGCACTTCTCGGGGCATTCTCGGCGTCCGCGGCCGACGTCAAGATCGGCGCGGTGTTTCCGTTGAGCGGACCCAATGCGGACTACGGCGACACCTTCATGCTGGGAACCAACCTGGCGGTCGAGCACGTCAATGCCGACAAGATGCTCTCGGGCACGCTCTCGATCATCTACGAGGACAGCGCGGCGACGCCGCAGCGCGGCGTGATCGCCGCCAACAAGCTGGTCAATGTCGATCAGGTGCCGTACTTCCTTTCGGCGTTCACGGGCGTCTCGAAGGCGGTGGCTCCGATCTCCGCGCGGACCAAGGTCGTGGCGATCAATGGCGGCGGCGTCGGGCCCGACCTCGCGACGCTCGGCGACTATTTCTGGAACGTGATCCCGCTCGCCGATTTCGAGCTGAAAGCCATCCTCCCCTATCTCACGAAGAAGAAGGGGGCCAAGAAGTTCGTCCTGATCTATGTCGACGATCCGCTCGGAGAGGCCATGAAGAAGGGCCTGGAGCAGGGGCTTCCGGCGCTCGGCGCGCAGCTCGCGGCGGCGCATTCGATTCCTCCCACCGCGCAGCAGTTCGCGAGCATCGCCGCGCGCGTCCGCGAGGTCGGCCCGGACCTCGTCTACATCGCGTCCTACGGCCTGCAGCAGAGCCAGATCATCAAGCAGCTCCGCGACAACGGCGTGACCCAGCAGCTCGCCGGCTATTCCGGCATGGGACTGCCGGCGGTGCTGCAGCTGCCGGAAGCCAAGGGGCTGCTGTACACGACGCAGAGGGTGAACTTCGGCTCGGACGATCCCGTGACCAAGCGCTTCATCTCCGACTTCAAGGCGAAGCACAAGAAGGAGCCGAGCCCCTACACGGTCAACTACTACAACTCCGTCCTGCTGTTCGCGCAGCTCGCCGCGGCGCTCGAGAAGGGCAAGCAGCCCGTCACCGGCGAGAACCTGTTGAAGCAGAGGCTCGCGACGAAGGAGTTCCAGTTCGCCGGCGGCAAGGTGTCATTCGAGCAGAACGGCACCGTGGTGTCTCCCATCCAGATCAACGAGGTCGACGGCAAGGGCGGCAGCACCGTGGTCGAGTGACCCGTCGCGCCGGCGGCGCGCGGCCGCCGGACCACCCGGGAAAGGCCGCCGGCGCGCCGGCGGCCTCCGCCAGACCACGGCCACGACCGGACGGGATCCGATGCTGCTCCTCCAGCTGCTGATCAACGGCCTGCAGGTCGGGGCGATCTATGCCTTGACGGCGGTCGGCTTCTCGCTGGTCTTCGGGTCGACCAAGATCTTCCACGTGGCGCACGGCGCGGCTTTCACGATCGCCGGCTACATCTTCTACATGCTGACCGTGAAGGCGGGCGCGCATTGGCTCGTCGGGCTCGCCGGATCGACCGTGGCGGTGCTCGCCTTCGGAGTCCTGATCGACCGGCTCGTCTATGCCCCGATCGAGCGCCACGAAGGCTCGTTCTTCACGGTCTTCGTCGCCTCGCTCGGGGTCGCGACGATCGTGCAGAACCTGATCGGCACCATGTTCGGCCGCGGCTTCGTTTCCGTGAGCACGCCCCTGAGCAAGGGGGTCGAGGTCGTCCAGGGCGTCTATGTTTCGCCGCTGGTGGGCATCTCGGTGGTGTGCGGCATCGGCTGCTTTCTCGCCCTCCATCTCTTCCTGACGCGCACGCATGTCGGCATGGCCTTGCGCGCGCTGGGCGAGAACCGCGATCTCGTGCGCGCCTACGGCCTCAATCCGCGCAACCTCTCGACGCTCGCCCTCGCCCTCGGCTCGCTGCTGGTCGTGCCCGGGGCGGTCATCGCCGCCGCGAGCTCGGGGCTCAATCCCGCTATCGGTGCGCATGTGATGCTGATCAGCATCGCGGCGACGATCGTCGGCGGCGTGGGCAGCCTGGTCGGCGCGGCCTGCGGCGGCCTGCTGCTCGGCATGGCCGAGAACCTCGCCCACTGGGGCCTCGCCTCGCAATGGAGCGAGGCCATCACCTTCGTCGTGCTCCTGCTGTTCATCATCTTCCGGCCCGCGGGCTTCTTCGGATCCGCAATCAAGACCTAGGCACGCGCATGCTGGCTTATCTCGTCAACCTGACCACGCTGGTCGCGATCAACGTCATCCTGGCCGTCACCTTGAACTTCGTGATCGGCTATGCGGGCATCTTCTCGCTCGCGCACGCTGCCTTCTTCGGCATCGGCGCCTATGCGGCGGCCTATGTCGCGATGCATTTCACGACGGACTTCCTGGCCTGCGTGGCGGTCGCGATGGTCCTGACCGGGCTCGTCTCGCTGGCGCTGGCGATGCCGGCCCTGCGGGTGCGCGGCGAGTATTTCGTCGCCGCCTCGCTCGGCCTGCAGATCCTGGCCGTGACGGTATTCACCGAATGGAAATCGGTGACCGGCGGCATCGGCGGGGTGGTGGGGATCCCCTCCCCGACCATCTTCGGCCGGCCGATCGTCGGCACCACCGCCTTCATGGTGCTGGCCCTGGTCTGCCTCGCCATCACGCTGGCGATCATCGCGGCGCTCGTGCGGTCCGCGTTCGGGCGCAACCTCAAGGCCATTCGCGACAGCGAATCGGCCGCCGGCGCCTTCGGCAAGCAGGTCGCGCTCATCAAGACGTTCTCGGTCGTGATCTCGTCCTCGCTCGCCGCCGTGGCGGGCGCGCTCTACGCCTTCTATCTGAGCTTCATCAATGTCGAGAGCTTCACGCTCGACACCTCGGTCCTGATCATGGCCATGGTCATCATCGGCGGTGCCGGAACGCTGGCCGGCCCGATCATCGGCGCCGTCCTCCTGCTCGTGCTTCCCTCCGCCCTGAGCTATCTCTGGTTCCTGCCGCCGACCGAGATCGGATCCATCCAGCAGATCCTCTACGGACTGGCCCTGGTCCTGCTGATGATCTTCTATCCGGGCGGGCTCGCGGGCGCCCTGACGCGGGGCGCCGGCAAGGACCGGCAGGGCGACCGCGAGGCCGGTGCGGTGAAGGCATGACAGAGAAGATCCTGCTCGAGATCCGCGGTCTCTCCATGCGCTTCGGCGGCCTGCGCGCCGTCGACGACGTGACGATGGACCTGCGCGCCGGCATCGTCACGGCGCTTGTCGGCCCCAATGGCGCGGGCAAGACCACGCTGTTCAACCTGATCACCGGCCACCTCGCGCCCACGGAGGGCGACGTGACCTGGCGCGGCGCCTCGCTGCTCGGCAAGCCGTCGTGGATGATCGCGCGCAACGGCATCGCGCGCTCGTTCCAGGACCTGCGGCTGTTCACGCACATGACGGTCGAGGAGAACATCCTGACCGTCATGGAGCGGAGCTCGTGGCTCTGGCAGCCGGGCGGGTCGTCGCGGCGGCACGCGCAGCGTGCCAAGGTGGAGGAGATCCTCGACGCGGTGGGACTGGCCGACAAGCGCGAGGTGCGCGCGATCGACCTCGCCTATGCGGAACGCAAGTTCCTGTCTCTCGCGCGCATCATGGCGACCGACGCCGAGGTCTGGCTGCTCGACGAGCCGGCCTCCGGCCTCGACCGCGGCTCCTATGAACGCTTCTGCGCGCTGCTGCGCGCGCATGTCGACCGCGGGATCACGGTGTGCCTCATCGAGCACAATCTCGATATCGTGATCAGCCTGTCGGACCGGATCGCCTTCCTCGACCAGGGCCGGCTGCTGGCCGACGGAGAGCCTCAATCCGTCCTCAACGATCCGCACCTCTCGTCGATCTATTTCGGGGAGCGGGCGGCATGACGGCCGTGCCGGTCTTCAGGACCGAAGCGCTGTCCGTCGGGTATGGCGGAAAGCCCGTGCTGAACGGCATCGACTTCGAGCTGCGCCCGGCCGAGGTGCTCTGCCTCATCGGCCACAATGGAGCCGGCAAGTCGACCCTGCTCAAGGCCCTGTTCGGACTGGTCCCTCACCAGTCCGGGCGCATCCTGCTCGACGGCACGGCCGTGCCCCGGCCGGAGCCGAAGTCCATGTCGGGAGCCGGCGTCTCGCTGGTCCCCGAGGGTCGCGGCGTGTTCCCGAACCTCACGGTCCAGGAGATCCTGGCCATGGGCATGTGGGCCGCGAACGTGCCTCCGGCGGCGCGCAGCGAGCGGCTCGACTGGGTGCTCGGGCTGCTGCCGGCGATCAAGGCCTTCTACAAGCGCCGGGCCGGCAATCTGTCGGGCGGCCAGCAGCAGATGGTGTCGATCGGGCGCGCCCTGCTCAACCGGCCGCGCTGCCTCCTCATGGACGAGCCCTCGATCGGCCTTGCACCGAAGCTGTTCGACGATCTGCTCGGGCCGATCAGGCAGCTGCAGCAGCAGCTCGGCCTCTCGATCCTGCTCGTGGAGCAGAACGTGAAGGCGGCATTCAAGATATCGGACCGCGTGATCGCCATGAAGTCCGGATCGATCATCCGCACCGCGCGTCCCGACGAGCTGTCCGACAACGCCACATTGATCGAGCTCTTCTGAGCGTGACCCGAGAGGACCGTCGTGCTGCGTGGAAAAGTCGCCCTGGTGACCGGTGCCGGACGCGGCATCGGACGCGAAATCGCCCTGATGATGGCCGCGGCCGGCGCCAGGGTCGTGGTCAACGATGTCGGCACCGCCGTAACGGGCGAAGGGCGCGATCTGGCGCCCGCCGCCGAGGTGGTGGCCGCGATCAACGCGCGTGGCGGCGAGGCCATTCCGAACACGGACAGCGTGGCCGAATGGGCGGGCGCGCAGCGCATGGTCGAAGCCGCGATCGAGGCGTTCGGCCGCATCGACTGCGTCGTCAACAATGCCGGCATCCTGCGCGATCGCATCTTCCACAAGATGGACCCGGACGAATGGTCCGCCGTGATCGCGGTCCACCTGAACGGCTCCTTCCACGTGAGCCGCGCCGCCGCCCCCTATTTTCGCGACCAGAACGGCGGCAGCTTCGTTCACATGACCTCCACCTCCGGCCTCGTCGGCAATGTGGGCCAGGCCAACTACGCGGCCGCGAAGCTCGGGATCGTCGGCCTGTCGAAATCGATCGCGCTCGACATGGCACGCTTCAACGTACGCTCCAACTGCGTGTCCCCGTTCGCATGGAGCCGCATGATCGGCGAGATCCCGGAGGGGACGCCGGAGCAGAACGCGCGTGTGGAGCGGCTGAAACGCATGAAGCCGGCCCAGATCGCGCCGCTCGCCGTGTTCCTCGCCGGCGACCGGGGCGCCGGCGTCTCGGGCCAGATCTTCGCGGTGCGCGGCAACGAGATCTTTCTCATGAGCCAGCATCGCCCGCTGCGCTCGATCCACCGCGCCGACGGCTGGACACCCGAGGCGATCGCCGATCACGCGATGCCGGCGCTTCGGCCGTCATTCTATCCGCTCGACCGAAGCGCCGATGTCTTCAGCTGGGATCCGGTCTAGCTGGCGCATGTTCCGGCGAAGTGGATACCGGTTCGCCGGCAAGAACATGCGCCAAGCAGGAATCTACAGCCATTTCCGGTCGAAGCGCTGGTCCAGGCCGATTCGATTCGAGCGGAAATGGCTGTAGTTCCGGGCGGCGGGAAAAATCCTCGTAAGATCAGCCCGCGCTCGCGAGCCGCTCGTGCACTTGCGAGGCGAGAGGCCGAGTGAAACCGATCGACTGTTTTCAGCCGTTCCTGTGCAGCAGAGCCGCGAGATCCGTGACCCCGATGCGCTCCAGCGCCAGGACCGCGTCGCGGATCTCCTCGGCCTGGGAGGTCGGCACCGCCATGGTCGCCGCCGCCATGAACTTGGCAGCGACCGCGTCAGCTCCGAGCGCACGCTCTCCGGCCCCGCTGTTGACCCGTACGTGGCGGCGCAGTGTGCGTCCGTCCCGTAAGCTCACCTCGACGCCGCCCGAGAAGTAGGTCGGAAAGGCCGTCTCGGGATCCGCCACGCACCGTACTTTTCGTGCGAGGGTGCGCGCTCGCGGATGCGCCAGCGCGTCTGGCTGGAGATCAGCCAGTCCGAAGCGCCCATTGAGGAGACAGCTCGCGATCACGAACTGGGCGCTGAATTTCGCCTCGTAGTCGGTGGTGGGGCGCTCCTTGGCCGCGGCGGGCTCGGCGACGATGGGAAGCGTCGGCTCCGGCAGCAGGGCCGTAACCGACACGATGTCGTCCGCCTCGAGCTGGCCGTGCAGATCGATCGCCGCGTCGGCGCAGCCGTGAATGAAATGGCACACCGGATAGGGCTTTAGGGCGGTGTCCGCGAAGTGCCACCGGTCTGCCAGGCCGGCCGTCAGGTAATCCATGTCGACGTGGCCTGCCTTATCCTGGAGATGCGTCTCGAACAGACCGAACCGGCCCTCATAGGGGCGGGACGGACCCACGAAGCCGTGTTCGGCGAGTCGCGCCGCCGTGATGCCGGCGACTGCCGCCCAGCCCGCGTGGAAGCGCTTTGTCCATGCGCCCTCCTCGAGGAACACCTGGATGCCCGACGCGGTGCTCCCGGCGATCCCCTGCGCGGCCACGATCTGGTCCTCGTCGAGGCGCAGGATTCGTCCGGCCGCAATGGCCGACGCGAAATGGGCGACGACGCCGGTCGCATGGAAGCCGACATGATGAAACCCGCCCTTCACCGCGCCGCCGACGCGGATGGCGGTTTCCGCACCCGCCAGATAGGCGGCGAGCAGGTCCTCTCCGCTCGCCCCAACCGCCTCGGCGAGCGAGAGCGCGCAGGGCAGGCTGGCGGCGCTCGGATGCACGATGCTGGCAAGATGCGTGTCGTCGAAATCGAGACCGTGGATCAGGATTCCGTTGACGAGCGCGGCGTCCCGCACCGTGAGCCGCTCGGCGCGCCCCAGCACCGCGCACGGCCCGCGCTCCCCCATTGCTTCGATCCCGGCGGCGGCGCGTCGCGCGTACTCATAGGCATTCGAGGCGAGGCCCACACCGATCGCGTCCAGCATGTGCAGTTTCGCGCGTTCGCGCACCTGCGCCGGCACGTCGGCGAGGCGCAGCCCGGCGGCGAACCGGGCCAGGATCCTGCTGGGCGGGGCGGGTTGGGGAGGGATCATGGTCGTCATTCCTCGAAGCATCCCGCCCTGCCGGGATCCCGGTTCGCCGGGCCGGAACGCGGAGGCGCCGGGCGGAGCATGGGCGAGCCAGGGGCCATTTGCCGGCAATCGCACGAACTGTCAACAGTTGACTGGTGACGAGAAGCGGCAGACACTGCGCCCTGGCCCGCTGCGGACCCGTGGCCGGCCGCCGGACGGGTCGCCACGGTCCGCCGTTACGAAGAGGCAGCCGATGCATCAGGACCGAGTCGCGTCGTCCGCTGAAGATCCCCTTGCCTCGCGCCTCGCGGAGAGAATCTGCGCCTTCGACCGGTCCGGCGCGACGGCTGCCGCTCTCGCGGCTGCGCGCGCATCGATCCTCGACACGATCGCCGTGACCCTTGCGGGCCTGCGCGAGCCCTGCACACGCCTCCTGCTCGAGACACCGGGCGTCGCGAGCGCGCCCGGGCCGTCGCTGATCCTCGGCACCGACCGGCGCACCAGCGCGCTCGATGCCACGCTCGTCAACGGCACGGCGTCGCATGCCCTCGATTACGACGACTTCAGCGGCGTCTTCGGCGGCCACCAGTCGGTACCGCTGGTGGCTGCGCTGTTCGCGCTCGGCGAGGAGCGACAGGCGAGCGGCAGGGAGCTGCTCCTCGCCTATCTGGTCGGCGTCGAGACCGAGATCCGCCTGGCCCGCGCGGTCAATTATCACCACTACGACAAGGGCTGGCATCCCACATCCACGCTCGGCACGATCGGCGCCGCCGCCGCCGCGGCCCGCCTGCTCCGGCTCGATGCGCAGCGCACCGCCATGGCGCTGTCGATCGCACCGTCCCTGTCGAGCGGGCTCAAAGCCAATTTTGGCACCATGACCAAGCCGCTGCACGTCGGTCACTGCGGCCGCAACGGCCTCCTCGCGGCGCTGCTCGCGGAGCGGGGCTTCGAGGCCAACGCACGCGTCCTTGAGCACCATCAGGGCTTCTTCAACGTGTTCAACGGGCCCGGCCTCTTCGACGGCGACAAGCTGCTCGACGGCTGGGGCGCCCCGCTGGAGATCGAGCAGCCCTCGATCGCGCTGAAGCAATTCCCCTGCTGCGGCAGCACGCATCCCGCGATCGCCATGATGCTCGCGCTGGTGCGCGAGGAGGCCGTACGCGCCGAAGAGGTACGGCATATCGAGATCCTGCCCCACGCGCGCCGCCTGCGCCACACGAACACGCCTGTCCCTGCCACCCCCCTCCAGGCCAAGTTCAGCGTGCAGTACGCCGTGGTCCGCGCGCTCGTCGACGGCGCCGTGCGGCTGAAGGACTTCGAGGGCGAAGCCCACCTGGAGCCCGAGATCCGTCGCCTGCTGGCCGTGACCGAGGCGCGTCCGCACCCCGACATGGCCGACGACGCCCCCGAGCAGTGGGGCGCGGAGGTGATCGTCTCGCTCGCCGACGGGCGGCGCCTGAGCCGGCGCGTCGACAATCTGGTCGGCCGCGGCGGCGACAATCCGATGTCGCGCGGCGAGCTGTGGGAAAAATTCGCGGACTGTGCCGCGCGCGCCCTCCCGCGCGAGCGGATCGCGCCCCTCTTCGAGGGCCTTGAAGCGCTTGATGCGGTCGAGGACGTCAATCACGTCACGCGGCTCGCCTGCGTCCCCGACGCTGTCGTGCGCCGCGGCCACACGACCATGCAGCATTGACCACCGAGAGCAATCCGGGAGGGCGACCTATGCCCAAGCTGACGGCAGTGATTGGAATGGGACAGATGGGGTCCGGCATGGCCGGGCGCCTGCAAGAGCAGGGCTACGACGTCGTCGGCTACGATATCAGCGCGGAACAGCGGGCCCGCCTGGAGAGCGAGGGGTTCCGCATGGCGGCCTCCATCGCGGAAGCCCTGGCCGGCCGGGAGATCGTCCTCACGAGCCTGCCGGACTCCAAGGCCGTTCGCGAGGCCTGGCTCGGCGCCGATGGCATCGTGTCCGCCGCTGCCGAGGGAAGCCTCTGCGTCGAGCTGAGCACCATCGATCCGCAGACCATGCGCGAGGTGGCCGAGACCGCGGGGCGGCGCGGGCTTTCCGTCGTCGACTGCCCGGTGAGCGGCAGCCCGCGCGAGGCGCGCGCCGGCAAGCTGGTCCTCATCGCGGGCGGCGAGCCCGCGCACCTCGAGCGCGCGGAGCCACTCCTCGAGCTCCTCGGCGCCGACTGGAAGTACACGGGACCGATCGGCACCGCCAAGGTCGTCAAGATCGTCAACAACATGATGTCGATGGGCAACGTCCTGGTCGCCGCCGAGGCCTTCGCGCTCGGCATCGCGGCGGGGGTCGAGCCGGACAAGCTCTACGAGGTCCTCTCGGTCTCCGGCGGACGCTCGCACCACTTCACCAAGCGCTTTCCCAACGCCCTGAAGGGCGACTTCAGCCCGGGCTTCAAGATGGAGCTGGGCGAGAAGGACCTGGCGCTCGGCGTCGAACTCGGACGCAGCGTGCGGCTCCCCACCCCCACCGCTTCCGCGGTACGGGAGCTCTATGCGATCGCTCTCACCGAGGGCTTCCGCGGCCAGGACATCGTTGCACTGCTGTCCATGTACCAGGCATGGGCGAAGGCAGGTGGAGCGTCCTCGTGAGAGGCGGCCGGCTCACACGCCGAGATAGGCGCGCTGGACGTAGTCGCTTTTCGCGAGCTCGCCGCCCGGGCCGCTCAACGCCACCTTGCCGTTCTCCAGGACATAGGCGTGGTGGCACAGGCGCAGCGCCAGGTTGGCGTTCTGCTCAACCAGCATGATCGACAGTCCCTGCTCGCGGTTGATCGCGAGGATCATCCGGCTGATCTCCTGCACCATGATGGGCGCGAGCCCGAGCGAGGGCTCGTCGAGCAGGAGCAGCTTCGGCTGCGCCATCAGGGCGCGCGCGATCGCGAGCATCTGCTGCTCGCCGCCCGACAGCGAACCGGCGAGCTGACGGCGACGCTCGCGCAGCCGCGGAAACAGCGCGAACATCCGCTCGACGCCGGCCTGCAGGACCGCCCGGTCGCGCACCAGGTAGCCGCCGAGCAGCAGGTTGTCGTGCACCGTGATCCGCGGGAACACGCGCCGGCCCTCGGGCGAGAGCGCGATGCCGAGGCGCACGATGTCGGGCGGTGTCAGCCGCTCGAGCCGCGTGCCGGCGAAGGCGATCTCGCCACGGCTCGGCTGGCGCAGGCCGATGATCGCACGCAGCGTGCTGGTCTTGCCGGCGCCGTTGCTTCCGACCAGCGCCACGATCTGCCCCGCCGCGACATCGACGGTCACCCCGTGCAGCGCCTTGCGCGCCCCGTAGTCGAGGTGGATGTCGCGTACCTGAAGGCTGCCGCTCATGCCTCTTCCTCGGTGCCGAGATAGGCCTCGATTACGCTGCGGTCGGAGCGGATCTCGGCCGGCAGCCCCTCCGCGATCTTCTCGCCGTGATCGAGGACGACGATGCGGTGACAGATTCCCATGACCAGTCGCATATGGTGCTCGACCAGGAGAACGGTGACCTTCTCGGTTTCGTGCAGATCCCGGATCAGCCGACCCATCTCGGCGGATTCCTCCGGGTTCAGTCCCGCCACCGGCTCGTCGAGCATCAGGAGTTGCGGCTGCGCCGCCAAGGCGATCGCGACGCCGAGCCGGCGCTGGTGGCCATAAGGCAGCTCGCCGGCCGGCTGGTGACGGAACGGCGCGAGCCCCAGCCGCTCGAGCAGCCGGGCACAGCGCTCCTCGCTCGCCGCGAGCCCCGCCCGGGCCGCGCCCGTGTTGAACAGCGAAGCGAGCGGGGACACGGGGGTGCGAGCGAAGGCGCCGCGCATCACGTTCTCGAGCACCGTCGCGGTCGGGAACACGGTCGTCGCCTGGAAGGTCCTCGCGAGGCCCAGCGCCACGATGGCGCTCGGCTTCAGACCGGCGATCTGATGGCCCTTGAAGCGCACCGTTCCGGTCGAGGGCGCGAGCGTGCCGCTCACCACGTTGAAGCAGGTGGTCTTGCCGGCGCCGTTCGGGCCGATCAGACCGACGATCTCGCCTTCGCCGACCGAGAAGCTCACGTCGCGCAGGGCATAGAGGCCGCCGAAGCGCCGGCTGACCCCGTCGACCTCCAGGAGCGCGCTCACGGCCGCGGTCTCCCCCCGCGCGTCATCTTCGCAATCCTGTGGCCGATCGAGGCGAGCCCGCCCGGAAGGAAGATCAGGACGCTGACCAGCACCGCGCCGTAGATGATGTGCTGCATGCTCACGAAGCCGCGCAGCAGCTCCGGCAGCGGCGTGAGGAAGGCGGCGCCCAGCACCGCCCCGGTCAGCGTCTGGCGCCCTCCCACCACCAGCATGGTGATGTAGGCGACCGACTCGTGGAACGTGAAGGTGTCGGGAGAGACATAGCGGATGTAGTGTGCCATGACGGCGCCCGCGGCCCCCGCGATGCCGCTGCCGATCGCGAAGGCGATGACCTGGTAGCGGCTCGCGTCGATGCCGCTCGACTCGGCGAGCTCGATGTTCTCCGCGATCGAGCGGAACGCGCGCCCGTATTGCGAGCGCATCAGCGCCCGCAGGAGGATGAACACACCGACGAACGCCGCCAGGGCGAAGTAGTAGAACTGCGCGCGCGCGCCGAGCGAATATCCCAGCACCGATATCGGGGGAATGCCGACGAGACCGTTGGCGCCGCGCGTCACGCTCTCCCAGTTGAGGGCGACCAGCGTCACCACCTGTCCCGCCAGGAACGTGACCAGCACGAAATACACCCCCCGCAGCCGCAGCAGGATCTTGCCGAGGATCGCCGCCACGAGCGCCGTGGCGAGCCCGCTCGCCGCGATTCCGAGCAGCGGGGGGAGCTTGAGGTGCAGGGCGCCGAGCGCCGAGATGTAGGCGCCCGTCGCGGCGAAAGCCGCGTGCCCGAGGGAGAGCTGGCCGACCGCGGCGATCAGCCCCAGGCTCATGGTGAAGATCGCGTTCAGGAGCGCGAGGTTCGCCATGTGCATGTAGAACTGGTTCGAGACGAAATGCGGCAGCGCCGCCGCCGCGAGCAGTGCGGCCAACGCCCCGAGGCGAACCGCCCATGTCCGACCGGCTGCGGAGCCGGGCAGGCGTCCGGATCCCGTGGTGGGAAGACGCGGGTCGTGCACGATCAGGCTTCCTTCTGCCCGAGCAGCCCCCAGGGGCGCACCAGCAGGATCAGGATGACCAGGAGGAGCTGCAGGATGTCGGCCACCAGCGAGCCGAGCGCGGTCGCAGTGAAGCTTTCGATCAGTCCCAGCAGCAGCCCGCCGACCACGGCGCCGGGGACCGAACCGAGCCCGCCCAGGATCACGACCACGAAGGCCTTGAGCATCGGGGTGAGGCCGACGAACGGCGAGACCGAGAAGATCGGAGCCATCAGTGCGCCGGCGAGGGCCGCCAACGCCACGCTGATCGCGAACGCGATCGGATAGATCGTGTTGACGCGGATGCCCTGGATCAGCGCCGTGTCGGCGTCCTGCGCGACGGCGCGCATGGCGCGGCCGGTGCGCGTGCGCTGCATGAAGAACCAGAACACGGCGAAGATCAGCGCTGCGGTGGCGATCACTACGAGCCGCGACAGCGGGAACGTGAACGGCCCGACGCTCAATACGCCATCCACCACGTTGGGCATCGCGCGGGGCGTCGGTCCCCACGCGACCACCGCCGCGTTCTGGATGACGACGGACACACCGAGCGTCGCGATCATGCCGGAGAGTTCGTCGTTGCGGAACGGCCGGATGATCGCGCGCTCGACGAGGGCGCCGAGGGCGCCGATCGTAAGCGCCGCGATCACGAGGCAGAAGACGAACGGCACCTCCCACTGGGCGTATGTGAAGAACGCCGAGAAGGCGCCCAGCATGTAGAACTCGCCATGCGCGAAGTTGACGATGCGCATGATCCCGAACACCAGGGTGAAGCCGATCGCCATCAGCATGTACATCGTGCCGATGACGAGGCCGTTCAGCGCGGCTTGCGCCAGCAGTGTCGAGAAATCCATGCGCGCGCCATCCCGTCAGAATGCCGCGGGCGGCTCGCCGCCCGCGCCGGCGGTTATTGGCACTTGGCGGGCGTGCACTTCGCCTGCACCACGGGCTTCCCGTCCTTGACCACCGCGACGTAGAACGGCGCGTCGAGCTGCTGGTTCGACTTCCACTGCGCCTGCCCGGTCCAGTTCACCTTGCCGAGCACCGTGTCGAAGTCCTTGAGCGCCAGCAGCGCCGTCCGCACCTTGTCGGTATCGGTCACGGTACCGGCCCGGCGCATGGCCTCGAACAGCATCTCCAGGTTGGCGTAGAAGAACGGACTGAACGCATTGAGCGGGATCTTGTACTTGTCCTCGAACCGCTTGGTGTAGTTCTGGATCGCCGGCGAGGCGAGATCGATCGGCTGGTGCACGTAGACGTTCTCGGCCGCCGCCTTGCCGGCCACCTTGACGATGTCGGCGGTCGCGTCGCCGCCCGTACGAATGATCGGTCCCTTGAAGCCCATCTCGCGCAACTGCTTGACGAGCAGCCCGGCGGTCTGCGGCGAGTTGCCATTGAGCTCGAAGACGTCGATCTTCTGCGCCAGCACGCGCGTCAGCAGCGGCACGAAGTCGACGCGCTCGCGCTCGAAGAATTCCTTGGCGACGAACTTGGCGCCGGCGGCTTCGTAGGCCTTCTCGTTGGCCGCGCCCACCTGCTGCCCACTCTCGTCGTTCGGGAACAGCCCGCCGATGCGCTTGCCGCCGAGCTTCTCGACCACCCACTTGATCTGCGGATCCGAGAACACGTCGGAGGGAATCACGGGCCGGAAGCTGTACTTGAAGTCGGCCGAGAGCGCCTTGGGTGTGAACGCCATCGTCATGGTGATCATCTTGTTCTCGGTGCTCACCGGGAGCACGGCGAGGGCGGGCGCCGAGCCGAGCGGCCCGACCACGTACTTGACGCCGTCGTCGAAGGCGAGGCGGTTCATGGCGGTGAGCGCGTCGGCGGCCTTGTACTTGTCGTCGTAGGCGACGACCTCGATCTTGTACTTCTTGCCCGCGACCTCGAGCCCACCCTTGGCGTTGACCGCCTCGGCGGCAAGCTCGGCGGCGCCCTGCATCGACATTCCCCAGGCGGTGCCGGCGCCCGAAAGCGTGGCGAGCACGCCGATTTTCAGGCTGTCGGCGGAAGCCGCTGGCGCGGACAGGACGCAAGCAAGCGGCAGCAAAGCGGTCAGTAGCCTTCTCATCGTCACCTCCCTGAAGCCCGCGCGGGATTTCGCAACCGGTCCTGAAAAGACCGCCTCCCGCATTGCCGGCAGCCGCAGACTAGACACCGCGCCGAGGATAGTCAACTGTTGACAGTCTGCGCTCCTGTGCAACAATGAGTGCGGACCGGTTCGTCCACCCCCGGCACGGAAGCCTCCCGCATGGTCGAGAAGTATCAGCTGTTCATCGACGGATCCTGGAGGGACGGCGCGCAGGGCGAGACCTTTCCGGGGATCAATCCCTTCGACCAGGAGGTCTGGGCCTCGTTGCCGGCCGCCGCCGAGGAGGACGTCACGGCCGCCGTCGCGGCGGCGCGCCGCGCCTTCGAGACGGGCTGGCGGCATACGAGCCCGCTCGAACGCGCGACCTTGATCGAGCGCCTGGCCGGGCTGCTCGAAGCCAATGCCGACCGGATGTCGCTCCTCGAGACCACCGACAACGGCAAGGTGATCCGCGAGACCCGCGCGCAGATGTTCTATGCGGCGCGCGTCTTCCGTTTCTTCGCGGGCTATGCCGACAAGATCTTCGGCAGCGTGATCCCGTTGGACCAGCGCGGGATCTTCGATTTCGCGATGCGCGAGCCCTACGGCGTGGTGGCCGCCATCACGGCGTGGAACTCGCCGATCGCGCTGCTCGCCAACAAGCTGCCAGCGGCGCTCGCGGCCGGCAATTGCGTCGTCGTCAAGCCTTCGGAGCATGCCTCCGCGACCACGCTCGAGCTCTGCCGGCTCGTCGAGAAGGCGGGATTTCCACCGGGGGTGATCAACGTCGTCACGGGCGACGCCCGGGTCGGCAGGGCTCTGGTCGGCGCCGAGGGAATCGACAAAGTGAGCTTCACGGGCAGCCCGGGCGTCGGGCGCGAGATCGCCTCCATGGCAGGGCGCAATCTCAGGCCGGTCACGCTCGAGCTCGGCGGGAAGTCTCCCAACATCGTCTTCGCCGACGCCGACATCGAGAAGGCGGTGGTCGGCGCGCTTGCCGGCATCTTCGCGGCCACCGGCCAGACCTGCATCGCCGGCTCGCGCCTTCTCGTGCAGCGCCCGGTCTATCAGGAGATGATCCAACGGCTGGCGGAGCGCGCCGAGAAGATCGTGTTGGGCGATCCGCGCAAGCCGAGCACCGAGATGGGCACGGCGGCCAACGAGCCGCAGTTTCGGCGCATCCTCGACTATATCGAGGTCGCCAAGCGGGAGGGCGCGCGTCTCGTCACCGGCGGCGAGCCCGCCCGCTCCGGGGACCTGGCCAAAGGCCTTTTCGTCAAGCCCACGATCTTCGCCGACGTCGCCAACAGCATGCGCGTCGCGCAGGAGGAGATCTTCGGGCCGGTCCTCTCCGTGATCCCCTTCGACGAGGAGGAGGAGGCCGTCGAGATCGGCAACGCGTCCCCCTACGGGCTCGCCTGCGGCGTGTGGACCCGCGACGTGTCGCGGGCCATGCGGATGATCCGCGCCATGCGCACGGGCGTGGTCTGGGTCAATACCTATCGCATGGTCGCGGCGCAGGCGCCCTTCGGGGGCGTCAAGAACAGCGGCTTTGGCCGCGAGCGCGGCGAGCAAGGCCTTCTCGAGTTCACGACCACCAAGAACGTCATGATCGATTTCTCCGACGAGAAGCGCGATCCGTTCGCGGTGAAGGCCTGACCGGTGCGTCCGCGTTGGGCCGACCGATTTCGGAGGTGCGATGACCTACCTGCTTGCTGACAGTCTGCCGGCGGAGGCCGCCGGCACGCGCTTCCGTAGGCTCCTTGAGCGTCCCGGCATCCTGCAGATCCCGGGCGCCTACAACGGGCTCGCGGCCCTGCAGGCCAAGGCCGCGGGTTTCGAGGCGCTCTACCTGTCGGGGGCTGCCATGTCCGCCTCCATGGGCCTTCCCGATCTCGGCATCCTGACAGTCGACGACGTCTGCTTCTTCGTGCGCCAGGTCGCCCGCGCCGCCCAGCTGCCGATCCTGGTCGACGGCGACACCGGGTTCGGGGAGGCATTGAACGCGATGCACATGGTACGCGCCTTCGAGGACGCCGGCGCCGCCGCGGTGCAGATCGAGGACCAGCTGCTGCCGAAGAAGTGCGGCCATCTCAACGACAAGAAACTCGCCACGCCGCGCGACATGGCGGCCAAGATCGCGGCCGCCGCCAAGGCACGCCGGCACCTCTATATCGTCGCCCGCACCGACGCAGCCGAAAGCGAGGGCCTCGAAGGCGCGATCGCGCGCGCGCGCCTCTACGTGGAGGCCGGCGCCGACGCCGTGTTTCCCGAGGCGCTCGCCGATGCCAAGGCCTTCCGGCGCTTCGCCGAGGCGATCGACGTGCCGTTGCTCGCGAACATGACCGAATTCGGGCGCACGCCGTTCCTGACCACGGCGGAGTTCCAGGCTCTCGGCTACAAGATGGTGATCTGGCCGGTCAGCGCGCTGCGCATGGCGGCGAGATCCCACGCTGACCTCTATGTCGCGATCCGCGACGACGGCGGGACACATCGCCTCGTCGACCGCATGCAGACCCGCGCCGAACTCTACGCGACCATCGGCTATCACCAGTACGAGGCGCTCGACTCCTCGATCGTGGAGTCCGTCGTCCCTGCCGCCCCGCCGCCGCAATCCGTCGAAGGCTAGAACGACTCCCGGTCCGCAGCGATAGCCCGTCATGCGCGGCATCGATCTCGCATCTGCGCGAGACGGCGTCATTGCACGGCCAATTGCTACCCGACCTGGGGGCCCCGGGCCTCGCGCCGTAACGGCGCAGCGGCCTGCCCGACTTCCGGGATACGCCTCAGCGCCGCCGCTCGGCGGCTGCCGGGCGGAGGGAGCCGACACGTCGCGCGGACCGCGGCCCCGACTTTCGCGCCGGCCTGCGATCCGGCCCGGCCGCGGCGGCCGCGCCGATGTCCGCGGCCCCGGCTGCGAGCTGTTCTTCCACGTAGGCGCGGGCGTTGCGCAGGTGCTCGCGCATCCTCTGCTCGGCCGCCACTGCATCGCGTCGCGCCAGCGCCGCTGCGATCTCCTTGTGCTCCTGCAGCGCCTTCATGGCGCGTCCGGGCTTGGTGCTGGACTTGTAGCGGTAGATGCGCAGCAGGTAGTAGAGGTCGCCGCACAGCATCTGCACGAGCCGGTCGTTTCGGCTTCCCGTGACGATCCGGAAGTGGAAGTCGAAGTCCTTGGACTCCTGGTAATAACCCTTCCCTTCCTGCACGCTCTTCTGCTGCTGGTGCTGGTCGAGCAGCTCCCGCAGCGCCACAATCTCGTCATCCGTCATGTTTTGCGCTGCGAGCGCGCAGGCCATGCCTTCCAGCGCCTCCCGCACCTGCAGGATCTCGTTCAGGTCCTTGAGCGTCAGGGCGGCGACGCGCACGCCGATGTTCGGCGTGCGTTGCAGGAGCTTGCGCCCTTCCAGCCTGCGGATCGCCTCGCGCAGCGGCCCCCGGCTCACGCCCAGCGACGCGGCGAGCGCTTGCTCGCTGAGCCGGCTGCCCGGCTCCAGGGCCCCGCTGATGATCGCGGCCTCGATTCGCTCCGCGACGACGTCGACGAGCGATTGCGCCTGCACCTTGTCGTCCAGCATGCCCCTCATCGAACGCCCTTCTGGCTCGTCACCGCCCACGCCGGTCTGCGGCGGCGCTTGCCGAGTCCAACCGAATGAACTCTCATGCAACCCTAGAATGCTGCCCGGCGCTCTGTCCAGCCAAGCGACCGAACACCGCTCCCGACATCAATCCGGCGCCGCCGAGATAGTTCTCGTAGAAGATTCCTCCGACGAGCTCGCCCGCCGCATAGAGACCCGGGATCGGCCGGTCCACCAGGTCCAGAACCTCGCCATTCGCGTTGATCCTCAGGCCGCCGAACGTGAAGGTGATGCCGCAAGTGACGACGAACCCCGTATAAGGAGGCGTGTCGATCGGCAGCGCCCAGTTGGACTTGGGCGGCGTGATCCCCTTGGTGCCCTTCCCGTCCAGGATCGAGGGATTGTAGTTGCCCGGCTGGCAGGCCCGGTTGAAGTCTTCCACCGTGCGCGTCAGGCCCTCGACGTCGATCTCCAGCTTCTGCGCGAGCTCGGCGATGCTGTCCGCTTCCGCCTTGGTGACCTGGCGGATGCGGTATTCGTCGCGCACCATGCCGATGGTCTTCGCGTCGAAGATCTGCACGGCCGCGCGCTTCGGCTGCTTCATGATCTCGCGCCCGTACTTGGCGTAGGTGTGGTTGCGGTAGTCCGCCCCCTCGTCCAGGAAACGCTCGCCGCGCATGTTGACGACGATGCCGATCGGGTAGGAGTGCTTCTGGAAATTGTCGAGGACGGTCCGGTCGCCGAACGGCGGCGCACTGATGTCCCAGGCCACCGCGTGACAGGTCGACCAGCCGCCGAAGGGCTGCGCGCCGATCTCGAGCGCGGCTCGGATGCCGTCGCCCGTGTTGTGGCGCGTGCCGCGCACCCGGCACAACTCCCAGCCCGGTCCGAAGAATCGCACGCGCATCTCGGGATTGGCCTCGAAGCCGCCGCATGCGAGCACCACGGAGCGCCCGTGCAGATCCTCGAACCCGTCCGGACCTTTGGCGGTCACACCGGTCACGACGCCCTTGCGGTCCTGGATCAGGTTCACGAGCCGGGTGTCGTAGCGGATCGTGACGCCCCGACGCTCGGCCGCCTTCATCAACTGGTCCACCAGGCCCCAGCCGCCCCCGACCGCCTCGATATTGACGCCGCCGTAGAAGTGATGCTTGCCGTCGACCTTGTAGGACTGGCGGCCGAACATCGGAATGAAGCGGACGTTGTGTCCGCGCATCCAGCGCATCGTGTCGCGCGAGCGTCCGATCAGGATATCGGCGAGCTCCTCGTCGGAGTTGTTCTCGGTGACGCGCATGAGGTCGTCGATATAGGTGTCCTTCGACAGCGGCGGCAGGACGATCTGCGCGACCTCGGCCTCGGAGAGGTCCTGGAGGATGTCGCCCCGCAGGTCGTCCAACCCGTCATGCACGAAGCGGAAGCCGCCGGCCGTGAAGAGGGAGTTGCCGCCGCGCTCGTCCTCGGGCGCCTTCTCGAGCACCAGCACTTTCGCACCCTGCTCGGTCGCCGAGATCGCCGCGCAGAGCGCGGCGTTGCCCGCCCCGACCACGATCACGTCCCAAGCCGTGGCTGTCGCCATGTCGTCCTCTCCTCTTGCCTCGATGCACCGCGGCAAGCTATCGGCCGGCCCGCAAACTGTCAACAGTTGACGATCAGAGGTGCAGGGCGGTCAGCGTCCCTTCCTCGACCGCCTGGAAGAACTTGCGCGGCCCGGCCGCGTCGCCGACGTAGTGCAGGGGCACGCCGAGGCGTTCCAGTGTCTCGGTCTCGGACCGACGCGGTGCGTAGCCGGTGCAGAACACGACAGTGTCGACGCCCTCGAGACGGCGCCGGACGCGGCCTTCGGGCTCGACCTCGACCCAGTCCGGGCCGATCGCCAGCACCTGCGTGTGGGTCAGCACCTCGACGTTGAGCGCCGCGATGCGGTCGAGGAAATAGACGCGGTCGGCGTGCACCGCCTTCTTCAGGAGCTCCGAGCGCGCGATCAGCACGACCGCCTTGCCCTCCTCCGCCAGATGATCCGCCACCTCCATCCCGACCAGGCCCCCGCCCACCACCACGCAGGTCCGGCCCGTCGCCTCGAGGCCCGCGAGGACCCGCCAGCCGGTCAGGACGTGGGGCAGGTCGCCGCCGGGCAGCGTCGGCAGCTGCGGCACGGCGCCCGCCGCAACGATGACGGCGTCGGGACGAAGCGCCCGCGCCTCCTGCTCCGACAGGGTGCGGTTGAGATGCACCGTGACGCCGGATCGCGCGATCTCGGCGCTGAGATGCCGCAGCAGGTTCTCGATCTCCTCGCGGTGCGGCGGGCGATGGGCGAGCAGCAGCTGCCCGCCGAGGCTCGCCTCCTTCTCGAACAGGTGGACCTCGTGGCCGCGCCGCGCCGCCGCGGCCGCGGCCGACATTCCGGCCGCCCCCGCGCCCACCACCGCGATCCGCTTGCGGACCGGGGTGGCGGCCAGCAGCGGTTTGAGCTCGAGCTCACGGCTCACCATGGGATTGACCGTGCAGGCCAGTCCTTTGTGCCGATGCACGGTGGCGATGCACTCGTTGCAGGCTATGCACGGCGCGATCGTGTCGGCACGACCGGCCCTGGCCTTGGCCGGGAAATACGGATCCGCGATCAGGGCGCGGCTGAGGCAGATGAAATCGGCCTGGCCGCGGGCGAGGATCTCCTCGGCGAGCTCGGGCGTGTTGATCCGCCCGACCGTCATCACCGGCACGCCGAGGCGCCGCCGCATGGCTTCGCTGGCGTCCGCATAGCACCCGCGGGCGACCGACATGCCGGGAATCACCATGTAGGGACGCGAGGCGTGCACGCCCCCCGACACGCTGATCGAGTCCGCGCCGGCCCCTTCCAGCAGCGCCGCGATTGCGATCGCTTCGTCGAGCTCGAGCCCGCCCGGAACGTGATCGCGGCCGTTCATCCGCACGATCACCGGGAAGGCCGCGCCGAGGCGCGCCTTGATCGCCTCGACCAGTCGCACGCAGAACCGGGCGCGGCCCTCCGCGCTTCCCCCGTATTCGTCCCCGCGCCGGTTGGAGTCCGGGGAGAAGAATTCGCCGATCAGGTAGCCGTGGGCGCCGTGCAGTTCCACGGCGTCGTAGCCCGCCTCGCGCGCCCGCACGGCGGCGTCGGCGAAGCGGCCGATGATGCGCTCGATCTCCGCGATGGTGAGCTCCCGGGGCACGACGGCGTCGCCCACGCCGGTGAACCCCGAGGCGAGCGGCGACGGCGCAAGCGGCACCGAACCCGAGACCTCCGGAATCGACTCTCGGCCGCCGTGATTGAGCTGTATGGCGATCTTCGCCCCTGCCGCATGGGCCGCCTGCACGATCTTGCGCTGGCCCGGAATGAACCGATCGTCGTGCAGCATCGCGTTGTGGTGCAGGCGCTTGCCCTCCTGCTCCACATAGGTGGCCTCGGCCACGATCAGGCCGGCGCCGCCGCGCGCGCGCTCGGCATAGTACTCGGCCACGTCGTCGCCCACGAAGCCCTGCGCGTCGGCGAGCTCCGAGCTCGTCGCCGCGAACACGATGCGGTTCGGGATCTCGAGGGTGCCGATACGGCCCGGACTGAACAGCCTTGGGAAGTGCGTCATGGGAGCCTCTCGACCATCCTGGGGCCGTGCGTCCGCGTCAGGGCATGCGAAAGAGCACGTTGCCCTCGAACAGACGGCGGGCACTGCGATAAACGGCGCCGTAGCGGGCGTGCGCCGCTCCACCGGATCCGTCGGTCGCGACTGCAGCGTCGACCAGGGTCGTGCCCGAGGGATGGCCGATGCGGATCGGACCGGAGCCCGTGCCGCAGAGTCGACGGGGAATGGAGCCCGGGACCCGCGCCGCGACCGCCAGGCAGATCGCGCCCGTGATCGGAACTGCGCGGTGCGGCTGCCCGACCGAGATCATCCGGACGCAGAGATCCGTCTCCGTGGCCGCGAGCCCCCGGCCGGACAGGGTCGGGGCCGCTTGCGGCGCCGTCACCATGGCAACCTTCGGAACGCTCGCGATCCGCGCCGCGCCGTCGAGGTCGGCCGCAAGCCCCATGCGCACGGAGGCTGCGCGGCGGATGCTTTCCATCGTCTCGAGGAAGTCCGCGTCGCGCTCGAGCGCATCGGGGAGCTCGACGCCCGTCAAGCCGAGGTCCGTCGCCGCGACGAATACGCATGGGTTGGCGGCATCGATGCACGAGGCCTCGATGCTGCGCGCTCCGATTGTCAGCTCGTCACAGGGTGCCCCCGTGGGCATCAGCCGTTCGGTCCGGGACCCGCCCGGCTCGAGGAACTCGAGTCGGATCGGCGCGGCCGTGCCGGCGACGCCGTCGATCTCGAGGTCTCCGTCCGCCGCGAGCGCGCCGCCCGCCACCGGGAAGCGCGCCACGATGATCTTGGAGGTGTTGGTATTGTGGATCCGCACGACGGCTTCGCCGTCCGGCGGCGTCGGCACGATTCCTTCCTCGATCGCGAACGGGCCGACCGCCGAGGACATGTTGCCGCAATTGCCGCCATAGTCGATGAGCGCCTCGCGCACGGCGACCTGCGCGAAGGTGAAGTCGACGTCGGCGTCCGGCCGGCTCGGCCGACCGACCACGCACACCTTGGAGAGCGAGGAGATTCCCCCACCCATGCCGTCGAGCTGGCGCCCGTTCGCGTCCGGCGAGCCCATGACCTGCAGGAAGATTGCGTCCCAGGCGCCGCGGTCGGCCGGGAGATCCTCCCGGCGGAACATCACGGCCTTCGACGTGCCGCCGCGCATGAAGACGGCACGCAGGCGGAGATTTCTCATGCCATCCCCTTCCCGGACCTAGCGCCTCGGCGCGGCGTCCAGGCGCACGATGTCGGCGGGCTTGCCCGGCTCGGCCGGATAGCGCGCGAGCACCAGCGGATCGTGCCCGGGCACGATGTGCTCCTCCGAGGACGCGAGCGCGCGCATGGCGTCGTAGCCTGCGAGCATCTCGCCGACGTCGTAGACCACCGGGAACGGGCGCCGCTGCTCGAAATTCGCGTAGTAATGCGAGGCGTCGGAGGCGAGCACCACCCAGCCGCGGCGGGTCCGGACACGGAGAAACTGGAGCCCGCGCGAATGCCCGCCCACCAGGTGCGCGGTGATACCGTCGGCGATCTCGCTCGTCCCGTCGTGGAACCTGACCCGGTCCTCGAACAGGCGCTTCACCATCGCGGCCACGTCCTCGGCCTCGAACGGATGGCGAAGCGCGTGATGGCACATGCAGCGGCCCGTGCAGTAGGCCATCTCGCGATCCTGCACGTGGTAGCGTGCGCGCGGGAACAGGTCGTGATTGCCGGAATGGTCGTAGTGCATGTGCGTGAGGACGACGTCCTCGACACTGGCCGGGTCGACGCCGACGGCGGCGAGGCCTTCGGCCACCGGGCGCACGATCCGGCGCTTGCGCTTCGCGGCCATGTTCTCGTCGAAGCCGGTATCGACCATGATGGTC
This sequence comes from Bradyrhizobiaceae bacterium, assembly GCA_003105195.1. Taxonomy (GTDB): domain Bacteria; phylum Pseudomonadota; class Alphaproteobacteria; order Rhizobiales; family Xanthobacteraceae; genus FEB-22. The sequence continues at coordinate 19,172 of PQAH01000045.1, read as the reverse complement.
CGCCCGCCGCCGCGCACGACCCACACGAAGAAGTCCATCGGCATCGGTCCGTTGTGCGGATCGCCGCCGATGAAATTGTCCGCCGCGCGCCGTTCCATGTGCGCATAGCGGATCGCGTAGATCTCGTATTCAGCCATCGCCATCTCCTGCGCGCCGCCGCGCGAACCCGGTTTCGCCGGCGATCACGCTTGATGTCTGCGCCAGGCGATGAGCCGGCGCAGTCCCTCCTCGAGACCTATCTCCGGGCGCCAGCCCAGGTGCTTCTCGATCTTCGCGCGACTGAAATCGAGCCGCGAGCCGGTGCTGGATCGCACGCCGGCGCCCCCGCTGACATGTTCGGGCTCAAGCTTGCTGCCCGTGATCCGGAGCAGAAGCTCGACCAGATGCTTGACCGTGGAGGCGACGCCGCTGACGACGTTGAAGGCCTCGCCCGACACGTCGGATGCCATGGCCATCACGTTCGCCCGCGCCACGTCGGCGACGTGGATGTAGTCGTGCACCTCGCTCCCGTCGCCCGGAACGGTCGGGCGCTCCCCGCGCATGATCCGGTCATAGTTCTCCACGATGTAGAGGGCGTTGACCCCGCGATAGTGCTGGCGCTCGCCGTAGACCGTCGAGTAGCGCAGCGCGACGGCACCCACGCCGTGCTTGGCGTGGTAGAGCCGGCACAGCGCTTCGCCGATCAGCTTGGTACAGGCATAGAGCGAGGCGCCGGGCTGGAAAGGCGCGAGGTTGTTCGGCGCGTCCTCCGCGACCGGTCCCGGCCCGGGCTCGCCATAGACCGCGACCGAGGAGGAGAACACCACCTTCTTGACGCCGCGGTAGCGGCACGCCTCGAACACGTTCACCTGACCGTCGACGTTCACGGCGAGGCCGAGCGGCGGGTTCTGCGTCAGCGGCAGCGTCAGGAAACCCGCGATCGCGAACACGCCATCGACCCCTGCGAGCACGTCGTAGAGCTCGTTGATGCGCAGGATGTCCCCGCGCACCAGCTTGACGCGCGCGTCCTTTGCGAGATGGGCGACCGTCTCCGGCGTGCCGAGCGCGAAATTGTCGAGGAGGATCACCTCGCGCGCGCCCTGCGCGACCAGCTGATCGGCGACATGCGAGCCGATGAGGCTGGCGCCGCCCGTGATCACGAACCTTCCACCGCCGATGTTCATGCCGCTCCGCCCCGCTCTGGCGGGTCCAATCTGCCGCCCAGGCTGCAAGCTGTCAACAGTTGACTGAAGACGAATGGGGGCCGGCGCGGCGCCGGGCCCCGGAAGGCCGAAACCGCGCGCCGCGACGGCGAGCCGCCTGCCGGCGGGACGGCCTCGCGGGACGGCGCGTCCGCGCGGCCCGCGCCAGCGCCCGGGACCGCGAAACCTGATCTTCGCGCTGGGCCGGACCCACGTCTCGACCGCCCTCGCCGGTCAGCGCGTCGGGATCGAGGAAGTCGACGACAGCATTTGGATCGTCAGCCTCACGGGCCACGATCTCGGATACATCGACCTGGAGCAGAAGACCTTGCAGCCCCTCGACAACCCGTTCGGCCCGAGGTTGTCACCCATGTCTTAGGTACGTTCTGTCACCCATGTGTCCGGGCCGGACAAACAGGAACTTGGTAGCGGAGGAGGGACTCGAACCCCCGACACACGGATTATGATTCCGCTGCTCTAACCAGCTGAGCTACTCCGCCATCCGAACCAGATTGTGCCGGAATGGCCGGGATATAAGGAGCGGGTCGAAACGCTGTCAAGGCGCGCGGGCGCGGTCCCACGGGCCGGCCCTCGAGGCGGTCCGATCCGAGCCGATTCCTGCGGAAGCTCCCCGGCCCGGGCTTGGCGCGGCGGCCCGCGCCCCGCATGATCGGGGACCCTGCCCGCCACCGGATCCGGCCATGCCCGAAGCCAAGTCCCGTGAAGAGAATTCCCGTGAAGAGACGCTCGCCGCCGCTTTGCGCGGCGCCTTCGCGCTGCGCGCCCAGGCCTATGGCCACATCTTCGACGTGCTGCGCGAGCGCTACGGCACCGAGGCGGCCTTGTCGGTCGGCCAGGAGGCGACGCGGCGGCTCGGCGAGGGCATGGCCGAGCCGTTCCGGCCGCACGCGCCGAAGGACCTCGCCGGCCTGTGCGAGACCTTCCTCGCCCGCATCCCCGAGGCCGGCGAGCTGTTCGCGCCGACGGTCGAGCGCTGCGACGACGCCGAGCTGGTGATCCGGTTCGCGCGCTGTCCCCTGAAGGAGACCTGGCTCGCCGCCGGACGCAGCCCCGACGACGTGCGCCTCCTCTGCGCCTTCGCGGCCCGCATCGATGCCGGGTTGTTCGAAGGCGCGGGCTTCACTTTCGCGGGCGAGACCTGGCAGCCCGGGCGCGACGGCTGCTGCCGGCTCATCGTGCGGCCGGGACCAGACACCTAGGGCGTCTTTCGCCGAACTGGGCCACGGTTCGGCGCAGGAAAACGCGACGAATCAGGTCGGCGCGCGCTCCGTGACGATCCAGCGGCAGGTGCCGCACACCTCCGCGCCGTATTCCCGGTGCCATTGGCAGGCGGCGCGGATCGCGCAGTCGAAGGAGGCGGCCGGCACCTGGTCCGCCATGGCGCGCGCCGCCGCCGCGACGCTGCAGCCGGCGCCGTCCCACTTCGCGCAGCCGCCCCGGTGGCAGGCGTCGGCGAAGCGAAAGCGGGCCTCGGGCGTGCGGCCCTCGCGCGCGGTCGCGACGAACTGCGCCGTCACGGCCATCGGCTCCGCGAGCAGCGCGACACCTCCGTCGCCCTGCACGATGCCGATGAGCAGGTTCCCGGGCGCGCAGCGCGCGCTCGGGCACAAGGCCCGCCCGGCTTCGCGGTGCGTCACACCGGCAATCCTCCGGAGCCCGCCGCGGAGCTGATGAAGAAGCCCGCGACGCTGCCGCCGAGGCCGGGCTGGAAGCCCCAGAACTCTTTCGCGGCGAGTGGCGTCGCCACCAGGTCGCCGCCCGTGTCGATGCGGGCGATCTCGTCCATCACGACCGCCTTGAGCCGTTCCGCGATCCGGTCGGCCGTCTGCGCATCGACCGGCACCGCCGTGCCGATGTGCCAGTAGCGGTGCGGCGGGCGCGGACCCGGCGCGACGCTCGTCTCCGCGCCGCCGCCCCGCTGCGCGATCGCCGCGTCCAGCGAATTCAGGGCGGCGACCAGGTCGCCCTGGGCGCCGACCGCGTCGCGAACCTGCTCGCGCAGGGTCTCGAGTTCGCGCACCGAGACGCTCTCCCGCCCCAGGAGCTCGCTGATGACGACGCCATAGAGGATGCCCACGCCGGTCGGGAAACCACCTGTGGCCATGGCTGGACTCCTTCCCTGTTTCGGGCAAGATGCGCCGGATTGGTTTACAATCAATGGTCGTATGATGCCCCGGCCGGCCCCCTCGCGTCAATTCCCGGTGCGCGCGCCGCGCGACGGCGACGAGGGCCGCTGCCCCGTCTACGTGGTCTGGGAGATCACCCTCGCCTGCAACCTGCGCTGCGCCCATTGCGGATCGCGCGCCGGACGGCCGCGCGCCGCCGAGCTGAGCACCGCGGAGTGTCTCGCGCTGATCGACGAGCTGCACGCGCTCGGCACGCGCGAGATCACGCTGATCGGCGGCGAGGCCTTCCTGCGCCGCGACTGGCTCGCGCTGGTCGAGCGGATCGCGCAGCGCGGCATGCTGTGCGGGCTGCAGACCGGAGGCCGCAACCTCGACGAGGCGACGATCGCGGCGGCGGCCCGCGCCGGCCTGCGCGCGGCCGGCGTCTCGATCGACGGGCCGCCGGAGATCCACGACCGCCTGCGCGGCGTGCCGGGAAGCCACGCCCACGCCATTCGCGTGCTCGAGGCGTTCCGCCGCCGCGGCCTGAGCGCGACCGTCAACACCCAGATCAATGCCCGCAATGCCGAGCGGCTGCGCGAGATCATGACCGCCATCGTCGCGGCCGGCGCCACCGCCTGGCAGCTGCAGCTGACCGTGGCCATGGGCAACGCGGCGGACGATCCGGAGCTCCTGCTGCAGCCGTTCCGCCTGAGGGAGCTGATGCCGCTGCTCGCCGAGCTGCACCGCGAGGCGGCGCGGCACGGCCTGCGCCTCCAGCCCGGCAACAATATCGGCTACTTCGGTCCCTACGAGGCCATCTGGCGCTCGGTGACGGGACGCGTCGAATACTACGGCGGTTGTCATGCGGGCCGGACCGCGCTCGGCATCGAGGCCGACGGAACCATCAAGGGCTGCCCGTCCCTTCCGACCCGGGACTACGCGGGAGGGAACGTGCGCGACACGCCGCTCGCCGAAATCTGGGCGCGCGCCGCCGAGCTGAGCTTCATGCGCGCGCCCGAGCGCAGCCGCGCACGCCTGTCGGGCTATTGCCGCGCCTGCTACTACGCCGACATCTGCCGCGGCGGCTGCACCTGGACGGCCCACGCCCTCGGGCGCGGGCCGGGCAACAATCCCTACTGCCACTATCGGGTGCTGCGGCTCGCCGAACGCGGCTGGCGCGAGCGCATCGTGCAGCGCCGGCACCCCGAAGGACGTCCCTTCGACTACGGCGAGTTCGACATCCTGGTCGAGGACGCGGCGGGCCGCGTGCTCGACCAGACGGTCTACGAGTCGGAGCCGGCCGTGCCGCTTCGCGGCGGCGGCCTCGAGCTGTGCGAGGCCTGCCGCCAGTTCGTCCACGCCGGCGCCGACCCCTGCCCGCACTGCCGGGCGCCGCGGACCGATTCCGGCGATGCAGACGCGCTGTATGCGCGCACCGCCTTCGCGCTGCAGGCCTGGCAGGAGCAGATCGCGCGCGTGTCCGCGCGCATCGCGCGGCTGCGCACAGGCGGATTCAACTCTGTCGATTGACTCACAACCTTAGATTTGATAGTGGTGCGTTCGCAAGCTGCCCCACAGGAATGAACACCGAGATCTGATTGAACCTCTGCGAGGAGATCACGAAATGGCTACTCCCGTGACCAAGATCAGGATCCAGATTCCGAAGGGAGCCAAGATCGAAGACGTGGTCTCGCGTCTGGAGATCACCTTCGAGGAGGCGAAGGGCGGCGGCGCCGAGTTCAACAAGAACATCTGCTGCGCCGACGTCTCCGTCGTCAGCCCGGTCTCCACCGTCTCGCATCACTGACGAGAGCCAGGTTCCGCGGAACCTGTCGCCCGCGACACTTCGAAAGCATCGCAGGCTCCTGGCTGCGCCTGCGCGCGCGGGCGGACGAGCCTGCGCGCCGGGCCGGGATGGGGAACGCAGGTGACGGCACGCGATCAGGAAGCTGTCGATGTGCTCGAGCCGGTCGACGCGATCGACCCGGTGGACGGGCTCGACACGCGTCACCGCGAGGCGGACGCCGCGCGCACGAGCGCAGCCGCCTCCGCGCTCTACCGCAGCCGCTACACCCTGGCGGAGAGCTGGGGCGATGGCCGCGGCATCCTGCTGAACTCCTTCACGGGCGCGGTCGACATCGTCTCCGAGCGCGTCGCGCGCTACGTCAAGGAGTCCCGGCAAGCGGACCTCGATCCCTCCGACCCGCTCTACGCAACCCTGGTCGATCGCGGCTACTACGTGGAGTCGCGCGAGATCGAGGACGCCTGCGCACGGCTCTGGGCGCGCAAGTCGAAGGAAGAGGCCGTCGCCTACGAGCACGCCAAGTACATGTTCGGCCTCACGCTCAAGTGCAACCTGACCTGCAAGTACTGCTGGCAGGTCATCGAGCACGGCAACGCGCGGCAGAAGACCAACCTGATGAGCGCCGAAGTGGTCGACGCCGCCTTCCGCTTCATCGATCGGGACATGCGCGAGCGCGGCAAGAAGGGCGCCACCGTCTCGCTGTTCGGCGGCGAGCCGCTGATCGACAAGCCGCAGTTCCACGCCCTCGTCCAGGCGATCGGCGAGCGGACCCGGGAGCGGGGCTTCCAGCTGCACTTCACCAGCAACGGGCGCGAGCTCGGCGCCTTCAAGGCCGAGGTCGCCCGTTACGCCCCCTCGATCCAGGTGACGGTCGACGGCGCCGAGTTTCCCGAGGCCGGGCCGCTCTTGACCCGTGCCGGCCAGAAGCTGCACGGCCTCTTCGACGTGCTCGCCGACGTCGCGCAGATGCGCTCGGGCGGCATCTTCCTGCGCTTCCTGGTGAACACCGGGACCGTGGAGAGCTTCGTCCGGCTGGCGGACCGCATCTTCTCCGACCCGCGCTTCGCGCACGGCTTCACGCTGGCGGTGGCGCCGCTCCAGAACAAGACCGGCGAGATCGACGACGGCATCCCGCCCAAGTTCCGCGTGCTCTCCGCCCTGATGGAGGCGCTGAAGGACCGCCCCTACGCGCCGCGCATCTCCTATATCGACTGGCGCAGCCTGTTCCTGTTCAACGGCCTGCGCGCCGGCGAGGAGATGCTGCCGATGCCGGTGTTCTACCATTGCGAGGCCAATGTCGACCTGACCTGCTTCGACCAGGACGGCCTCATCTACACCTGCTACGAGACCATCGGCGATCCGAAATTCTCGGTCGGACGCTTCTGGCCCGAGATCTCCGTGGACGAGGCGCATCTCGCCCAGTACCGCGGGCGGTCCGCCTTCTCGATGCCCCAGTGCAGCGAATGCGCGGTCTCGCCGATCTGCGGCGGCGGCTGCGAGGTGCGCGGCCACAAGAAGTCCGGCGCCTACATGAATCCCTTCTGCGACGACCTGCACGCCGAGACCAGCCTGGTCCTGCGCAACTGGGGCGCGATCGCGCGCATGCTGACGGGACGCTCCCATGTACCAGACGCCTGAGCTTCGCCGCGACCGCGGTCTCGCGGATTTCTGGACCGGCCGTCTCGCCGGCACCGATCTGCTCAACCGCGACCGCATCTCCAGCATCACGATCCTGCTCACCTATCGCTGCCCGGCGACCTGCGACCACTGCATCTTCGAGAGCAGCCCGCGCAACAAGGCCAAGGTGGACGTCGCGGTCGCGCGCCGCCTGATCGAGGCGGCCTCGCGCCAGAACCCGCCGCCCGTGGTGGGCTTCTCGGGCGGCGAGCCGTTCCTGCGCCTGAAGGAGATGCGCGAGCTCGTCCTCTTCGCGGCCGAGCGCGGCATGATCTCCGAGGTGATCAGCTCCAGCGCCTGGGTCCACGACCATGCGCAGGCGCGCGCGGTCCTCGCCGACCTGCTCGCCTGCGGCATGAAGACCTACTGCACCAGCGTGGACCGGTTTCACACGCCTTTCGTGAAGGCCGCCAAGATGCGCACCGCGATCCTCGCGGCGCGCGAGGCCGGCCTGCACGTCATCGTCAACACCCAGAAGGACGAATCCATGCACTACGGCGGCGACGATGCGATCGTCGCCTATCTGGCCGCGACCCTCGACCTTCCCGAATCCGTGATCCGCGAATTCCAGGTCAATCCCCTGGTCACGACCCCGGTCGGACGCGCGCGCGACATGGTGGACGACTACGTCTACGACCCGAGCAAGGACATGAACGAAGGTTGCCCGATGGCGACCGAGATCGTCACGCTCTCGCCCTACGGCTTCCTCTATCCGTGCTGCGGCATGGTGCTGGGCGAGAAGCCCGAGACCGCGGGGCTGTTCATCCAGGACGACCTCGGCACGCGCAGCGTCGACGAGATCGCCGCCATCCTGGAAGAGCTCAAGAGCGACCTGTTCTTCAAGATCCTGCAGGCGCTCGGACCGTACCGCCTGCTCATGGAGCTCAAGCGACGCAACCCCGCGATCGCGGTGCGCGACCGCTATGTCGGCGCGTGCGACGCCTGTCTCGAGTTCACCGCCAATCCGGCGGTGGTCGAGGAGGCGCGCGCCTACCTGCAGGAATGCGCGCAGCGCCTGGCATTGGACGCCGCATGAGCGCGCAGGACCTCCGCCGGCAGGGCTTGTCGTACCGGCTGACGCAGGAGAACCGCGCCGCCGCCCGCGGACTCGTGGAGCGCAACCGCGACTTCGCCTGCCTGACGCTGCTGCTCACCTATCGCTGCCCGGCGGTGTGCGACCATTGCATCTTCGAGAGCTCGCCCAAGGCGACCGCCACCCTCGACCCCGGCACGGCCGAGCGCGTCATCGCGGCGATCTCGCGCCAGTCGCCGCCGCCCGGCCTGTCGTTCTCGGGCGGCGAGCCGTTCCTGCAGCTCGACACCATGAAGCGCCTCGCCGCCTTCGCGCTGGAACGGGGCATGCCGAGCGAGGCGGTCACCTCCGCGGCCTGGGTGGCGGATGCCGGACGCACGCGCGCCACGCTCGCGGAGCTGGGCGAAAGAGGCCTGCGGACGCTCTGCGTGAGCTACGACCGCTTCCATGCGCCCTACGTGAAGGCGGAGAAGATCCGCACCGCGGTGACGCAGGCCCTCGAGCTCGGGATCCGGGTGGTCGTCAACACCATGGCGGACCCCGACGACGTGCGCGAGCGCCGCGAGATGCTGGCCGAGGCGCTGGCGCTGCCGCTCGCGGTCGTCGATTCCTGCTTCGTCAACGTGCTGCCGACCAGCCCCGTGGGGCGCGCGCGGACCCATGTCGACCGCTATTACTATCCCGACCACCCGCCGACCGGCGGCTGCCAGTTCGCGGGACGCATCGTCGCGGTTTCCCCCTACGGCTTCGTCTATCCTTGCTGCGGCTCGGTGCTCGGCGCCCCGCCCGAGCGGGCCGGGCTCATGATCCAGGACGACCTGACCGGCCGCTCGGTGGACGAGATTGCGGCCATCCTCGAGGACCTGAAGAACGACCTGTTCTTCAACCTGCTGAGCGTGCTCGGGCCCTACGGGATCCTGCAGGAGCTGCGCAAGCGCGAGCCCGCCCTGCAGACCCGGCCCTACACCAACCAGTGCGACGCCTGCCTCGAGTTCACCGACAACCCTCTGGCGCGCGGCGCCGCCGAGAAGCTCCTCGTCGAGATGTCGGAGGCGCTCGCGGCGACCGAGGCCGCGTGAGCGCCTGATCGTCCGGAACTCCCGATGCCGCCGCACGCCGATCCGGGAGCCGACCCAGCCGAGGAACCCGCCCTCGCCTATCTGGCGACCCAGGTCGACCCGTCGATCGTCACCGGCGCGCATGTCGCGGAAACCGAATGGCTGCGCGCGCTCGTCCGTCACGGGCAATTCCGCCGGCTCTCGATCCATGCGGCCGGGACGGCGGCGCAGCGCGCGGCCCTCGCGGCGCCGCTCGGCGCCGATCCGCGGGTCGAGGTCGTCGCGGCGCGCGAGCTGCCGGCACGCGTGGCCGAGCGCGCGCCCGACGTGTTCCAGCTCCCCTACCTGTTCGCCTCGCAGATCGCCTATCTGCGGGAGCGCTTCGCGGCGCATCCGTTCCCGATCACCGGACTCGTCCACGCCATCGCGGATGCCGACACCAAGCCGCTGCTCGCGCGCAACCTCGCCTTCGCGAGCCACGACATGGACGTGGCGATCTGCCCCTCGCGGCACGTGCGGACCGCGCTGCTCAGCATCAGCGAGGAGATCCAGGTCGAGCAGGGCGCGGCGGTCCCGCGTGCGCTGCCGCGCACCGCGCTGATCCCGCTCGGCATCGACACCGAGCGCTTCCGCGCCGGCGATTCGCAGGCCCTGCGCGCGGCCAATGGAATCGCGCCGGACGCGATCCTCCTCGGCTATGTGGGCCGCCTCAGCCCGTGGACCAAGGCCGACCTGCTCCCCCTGCTGGTCGCGTTCCAGCGACTCTGCGCCGCCGTGCCGGCGCAGCCGCTCATGCTCCTGATCGTCGGCGAGGAGCAGGCCGAGGGTTATGCCGCGCTGCTGATGGCGGCCGCGCAGTCGCTCGGCATCGCTGAGCGCGTCGCGATCTGGACCGGCGTGCCCAGAGGCCAGGTCGTCGACATCTATCGCATGTCGGACATCTTCGTATCGCCGGCCGACAATCTGCAGGAGACGTTCGGCCTCACCCTGATCGAGGCCATGGCGTGCGGCGTGCCCGTGGTCGCCTCCGCCTGGAACGGCTACCGCGAGATCGTCGAGGACGGCGCGACCGGGTTCCTGGTCCCGACCTATGCGGCGGCGGCCGATCCCGCGGTCGTCGACGCCGCCCTGTTCCACGGCTACCGGACGACGGCGGCGCACGCCGCGCAGACGACCGCGCTGGACCTGCGGGTGCTGGTGGACCGTCTCGCGAGCCTGGTCGTCGCGCCGGACCTGCGGCGACGCCTGGGCGAGAGAGCCGCCGAGGTGGCCCGCGCGCGTTACGACTGGAAGGTGGTGATCGCCGCGCATCAGGAGCTGTGGCGCGAGGAGCGACGCCGCGGCGCGAGCCGGGCGCGGACCACCGGCTATCAGCCGTACCGCACCGACACGACACGGCATTTCCGCCACTATGCGTCCGGCAGCCTCGACGCCGAGACGCGCCTGCGCCGGCAGGCCGGCGCCGAATGCCTCCCGGCGTCCGTGCTGGGCTCGCTCGCGCGCATGGCATCCGTCGACTGGCCGCTCGCGTGCCGCCTGCTCGACCGCCTCGCGCGCGAGCCCGGAGCGAGCGTCGCCGCGCTGCAGGGCGCGGAAGCCGAGATCGCGACCCGCCGCGCGATGCACTTCCTGCTCAAGCACGGTCTGGTCGAGATCGACGCGCCCGAGATCTGAATGCCGCATCTCCAGGCCGCGCCGTCGCGGCGGAAATCATTGCGCCTGCACGCCGCCACAACTATAATGAGAAACAGTTCAGGCGGTTGCAGCGCGGCCGCGCGTCGCGCGACGACCTTGTCAGGATCGGGGGCATGCCATGGCATCGATGAGATGGTCGTCCGCACCAGCACGATCGGCCGCGGAGACCGCGCCCGTGTTCCGCGTGATCGAGACCGAAGGCAGCCAGGGCGCCGACAAGGCCGCTTCTCCCGTCGCGGAGGACCTCGTCGTCTACGGCAAGTCCGATCAGCGACTGCGCACGACCGCGGTGCGCGTCGGTGCCGAGACCGTCATCGGCACCGACGAGCGCGTGCGCGTCTTCGATACCGACAAGTATCCCTGGCGCATGGTGGCGGCGCTGAACATCAGCGCGCGGCCGCCGCTCGGGGTCAGCGGCGTCGGCACCGGATGGTTCATCGGCCCGAAGACGCTGCTCACCGCCGGTCATTGCGTCTACAGCAAGACCGACTTCGACGGCTGGGCCGGCACCATCGAGGTCTCGCCCGGCCGCAACGGCGCCAAGTTCCCCTTCGGCACCGTCACGGCCACGCGCTTCTCCGCGCTCCAGGCCTGGCAGGACGATGTCGATCCGGACTTCGACATCGGCTGCATCCATCTCGACCAGCCGCTCGGCGACACCGTCGGGTATTTCAAGCTGGCCTCGCTAACCGACCGCGACCTCGAGAACAGCATGATCAACATCTCGGGCTATCCGGCGGATCGCGGCGCCGGCACCGAGCAGTATTTCCACGTCAACCGCGTGCTCCGCACCTCGGCACGGCGCGTCTACTACGACATCGACACCTATGGCGGTCAGAGCGGATCCCCCGTGTGGTACCAGGCGGGACCGAACGACGAGCCGGTCGCGATCGCGGTGCACGCCTACGGCATCGCCGGCACGCCGAGCGGGTTCGGCATCACGGCCAATTCGGGGCCGCGCCTGCTGCCCGAGGTCGTGGAGACCATCAGGGAATGGCTGGCCCTCCCCTGATCGTCGCCGATGGGCCGGATCGCTTGCGTGCTGCACGTGACCGACCAGGGCGGACGCCCGCTGGCCGGCATGATGCTGGTGGTGGAGCAGGCGAGCGCGCCGGTGCCCGAGATGGCCTATGTCACCGACGATGCGGGCGGGGCCCGTCTCGGATTGCCTCCCGGGCCGGCCGTCATCCGCTTCTTCCGCGGCGACTACAGCCGGCGCGTCACCCTGACGATCGAGGACGCGCCCGATCGCACCTATGAGGTCGTGCTCGACGATGCCTGAGCCGGACGACAGGGGGGACGACTCGCAGGGACGGGCCATGAAGGCCCACTTCGTCGAGTCGCAGGACGAGCGGGCGCACCGGCTCTCGGACACGGTGCGGCGCGCCATTGCGGGCCGTGCGTTTGCCGGCGCGGAGGCGGCGCGGGTCGAAATGCCGGCGGCCGCGCCGGAGCTCGCGAGCCGCATCGCCGCCAATCTCGAGGCCGCCGCACCCGGGACGGCGCGTCCCGTGATCGAGGGCGTCGCCGCCGAGATCGCCCGCACCGGCAGCGGGCTCGCCGCCTCGCTCTTGCGGCGGGACACCGAGGTCGCCGATCTTTCGGCTCGCGACCTCTCCTATATGGAAGCCGTGATCCGCGTGTGGGACCGCCCGGCCTGGTTCGTCCGCGGGGATGCCCCCGTGCCGCCGCAGGCCGTCTCCTCCGACGCCGAGGCGTTCTGGGTCGCCCTCATCGCCCACGCGACCGCGATGCTGCGCGACACCTGCGGCCGGGTCGGCTGCATCCTGAAGCAGGAGGACGGCGCCCGCACCCCCATCGGCACCGCCTGGATGATCGGCGATCACACCATCGTCACCAATGCCCATGTCGCGCTGCATCTCGCGCACCGGCGCCTCAACCTGCCGCCCGCCGACCCGCGCGACCGCTGGCGCCTGCGGCACGGCATCGCCGGGCTGTTCGATCCCGCCTTCGAGAACCGCGCCGGCGCGGGCGCACCGATCTCGATTTCCGACGTCCTCTATGTCGAGGCGTCGCAGGATCCCGACATCGCGATCTTCCGCCTCGACCGCGAGGCCGCGGCCCCGGCGCCGCTCGCGCTCGCGCTCGCGGACGCAGGCCCGGCGATCGACACCAACCTGTTCGTCGTCGGTCATCCGATCGCGGACGCCAACGACGATCCCAACGTGAAGATCGTTTTCGGCAGGCTCGACGGCACCAAGCGCTTCAGTCCCGGCCGGCTCACGGCCCGGCTGTCGCCGTCCGTGGTGTCGCACGACTGCTCGACGACGAATGGCTCGTCCGGCAGCCCGGTGGTCGACTTCGCGACCATGCAGGCGATCGGGCTGCACTATTTCGGCAAGCCCGGCGAGCGCAACGAGGCCGTGCTGTTCGCGGCGCTCGCCGAGCATCCGGCCGTGGTCAGGAGCCTGGCGGGAGACTGGCTCGTCTGAGCGCCCGCCCGCTCACCCGGTCTCCACCTCGCCGTCGATCTCGAAGCTGAGGTCGAGGCCGCCGATCCGGAAGGTCGCCGTGGCCGGGAGCGCCGCGCCCGGCTTCAGCTTGCCGGCGGCGGCCGCGTCGCGCACCGCCTTCTCGATCTCGCGCTGCGCCGTGACGCCGACCTTCTTGAGGAACTTGCGCACGCTGGTGTTGAGGGCTTCCTCGTCCATTCACGCCTCCTGCTGCCGCAGACCCGCCGACGGCCCGGGATGACGCAGGTTTAGCGGCTCAGGAGCCGCACGGCCACCCCGCCGATCGGCTCGAGCGCGAAGCCGAAGGACGTGTCGGCCGGCGCGAGGAACACGGGCGGCGTCACCGAGCCGCAGATCACGACGTCGCCCGCGCCGAGCCGCGCGCCATGCGCCGCGAGCGTGCCGGCGACGTGGCGCACGATCTCGACCGGATCGCCGGTATTCACGGTGAGCTCGGCGGTGCGCACGGTCTCGGCGCCGCTGCGCGTCACGGCGCCGGTCAGCCCCTCGAGCCGGCCGCCGGCGCGCGCCGAGTCGGCACGCCCGAGGATCACGTGGCGCTGGAAGATGTCGCCCGCCAGGATGGTCTCGACGTCGTCCGGCGGCGGATCGAGGTCGGCGAGCTCGATCGCGGGACCGAGCGCTGCGATCGCGGCCGCGGCCGCGGCGCGGTCGGCGCCGCCCGGCAGGTCGCGCCCGATCGTCACCGCGATCTCGGGCTCCGCCACGGGCTTCGCCCAGCCCGCGAGCCGCACCGCCTCGCCGCTCGCGACGCGCGCCGTCTCCATCAGGTATCCGACCAGCGGTCCCTTGATTCCGAGTCGCGCCATCGCGGCCGGCGCGCCGAGCCCGACCTTCCAGCCGAGCGGCCGCTCGCCCGCCGCGATGCGCCGCGCCCGCTCGGCGAGCTGCGTGCGCATGCCCCTGGCGATGCGCGGATCGTCCCATGCTTCGCTCATGTCCGCGCCCCCGTGGCTGTCTCGATCGATCAGGCGTCCTGTCGCGGCGAGGCCGGCGATTCGAGCCTCATGCCGATCCCCTTCGCAGGCGCGCAGAATAGAGACCGCGGTTGGGCGCTGGAAGAGACCGGTCGCGCATCGCATGCCTGCGGACGAAAAGCATGTGAATTGCGCCCGCTACCACCCCGAGCCGCCCCCGCCCCCGCCGCCGCCGCCCGAGGAGCCGCCGCCGCTGCTGCCGGACGAGCCGCCGCTGTCGCTCGACCCGGGCGGCGTCGCGGCGGCCGCGATGGTCTGCGACAGGTCGCTGCCGAGCCGCTCGGCGAAGGCGGCCGGGTCGCTCAGCATGTCGCGATCGCCGTGGTACCAGCTCGCGACCCCGGCGGCGGCCGCCGCGGTCGCAGCCGTCGCGAGCACGCCCGCGAAGCGCTGCGCCCAGGTGTTCTCCACGTCGAGCGCGACCGCATAGGGCAGGAAGCGCTCGAACAGTTCCGGCGTCTTTTCGGGCGGATGCATGAACTCGAGGCGCGCCTCCTCGGCGACACCGAGGTACTGGCGCAGGCCCTCGATCTCGTCCATCCGGCGGCGCCCCTGCGCGGTCGGCGCCTTCAGCATGGAGAAGCCGAATACCACCAGCTGCGCCGCGAGCGGCGGCACCAGGAACGCCGCGAGCTCGAGTGGGCCGCGCGCCGAGCCGAGGAGCAGGCCGAGGCCGACCAGCGTGAACACCGCCGCGATACCGCCGATGAAGATGTGATTGAACAAGGAGCCGCCCCGGCGCAGCGAGCGCCAGACGTATCCGAGCGTGAGCCCGCCCGCCGACGCGAACGCCGTGCCGATCAGGAAGCCCGCCGTCACGTCCTCCTGCGGATTGGCGAGCAACGAAAGCGCGATCGCGGCGAAGAGCGCGAGCCAGAGGAGCGCGCCGAGGACGGCCCAGCCCGTGTTGGCGTGGAACAGCCGACCCCGATAGGCGCTCGCGAGCGCCTGGTTGAGGGCGTCGCGGGCGCGGCCGAGCGGCTCGTGGTTCGACTGGTCGAGCGAGAGACGGTCCGCGGTCGCGAACAGCTTTGTCTTCATCGCGGTCTCGGCCCGCCCGATCGGCCGGCCGTTCCTGCGCTGGTCGAGCTGCACCGCGCCGCCGCGGTCGCTCAGCGACAGGTGGCCGTGCACCGCGAGATCGAGCACCGCCGCCGCGAACACGCGATTGTCGGAGCCCATGCGCCAGATGTAGCGCACGGCGGCGGCCGACAGTCCCTCCGGGGCCTCGAACAGCGGAATGACCGTGCCACGGCGCGGATCGCGCCCGACCCGCAGCCAGCCGACCGCGTAGTAGACGATCAGCAGCAAGAGCCCCGATCCCGCGACGACCAGCGGCAGGTTGTCCGCGAGCCACCAGCGCGCACGTTGCGCCGTGTCGGGCTCGGCGACCACGCCCTTGTCCCATGCGGCCGCGACCGTGAGCCCGCTGCGCGGCGGCAGCGGCTTGGTGGTGCGGAACACGATCACGCCGGGCTCCTGGTGCGCCACCTGCGCGTCGGATCCGCGCGCGCCCTGCGGGCCCGTGTAGAACGCGCTCTGCCGGATCGGCACGCGCTCGGGCAGCGTGATGCGCGCCTCGACGGCCTCGATCGCGAAGGTCCAGCCGGTGCCGGTCGCGTTCCAGTAGAGCTCGTCATAGGCGGGAAAGAAGCCGATCTGCCGCGTCGTGCGGTAGCTGATCACGTATTCGTGCGTGCCGATCGGCAGCAGCACGTTGGCGCGGCCGATGCGGACGCGCACGCCGTTGGCGAGCCGCTCGATCGCGAAGGCCTCGGGCATGCCGCCGCGCGTCACCTGCTCGACCTCGAAGCCGACCTCGACGCGCGCGCCGTCGCGCCGGTGGTAGGTGGTCGGGAAGTCGCGCAGGATGCCGCGCCGGATCTCGCGTCCCTCGGCCTGCACGCGGATGGTCTCGGTCACGCGCAGGTCGCCGTTGCGCTCGACCCGCACGTCGCTGACGAACTGGAGGATGCGCTCCACGGCGGCGGCCGGCCGCAGCGCGCCGGCCACCATCGCCAGCGCCAGAGCGATGCGCGCGAGCGCCCTCACGCCCGTCCTCCGTCGATCGCCACCACCGGGACGTTGCCTTCGGCCGGGTCGTCGAGCTCGAAGAACGGCTCCTCGCGGAAGCCGAGCGGGCGCGCCAGCAGCACCTGCGGGAACGACTGGACCGCGATGTTGAGATCGCGCACCGTGCCGTTGTAATAGCGCCGCGCCATCTGCAGGTGGTCCTCGATCGTGCCGAGCTCCTCCTGCAGCGCGCGGAAATTCGCATCCGATTTGAGCTCGGGATAGGCCTCGGCGACGGCGAGCAGGCGGTGCAAGGTGCCCTGCAGGGCCCGCTCGGCCTGCGCCTGGGTCGGCACCGTGGCGGCCGCGAGGCTCGCATTGCGCCGCTCGACGATATCCTCGAGGAGACGCCGCTCGTGCGCCGCATAGGCCTTCACGGTGGCGACCAGGTTGGGGATGAGGTCGGTGCGCCGCTTGAGCTGCACGTCGATCCCGCTCCAGGCCTCGCGCACCAGGTTCCGCAGGCGCACCAGCCGGTTGTAGATCAGAATCGCGAACACGCCGGCGCCGACCAGCGCCGCGAGCCAGATCCATTCGGTGCGCATGGGTCCCCCTCCGCCGCCCGAGCTCCCCGCCTCATGAGTGTCTTGATTCGGCCCGCGGGTTCACGTCCTCATTGCGCGCAGTGCCGCTATGCGCCGGCGGCGGCCGGGGCGGGTCCGGCCTTGGCGAAGCGGATCAGCGAGAAATGCCCGAGCGGCGGCATCGGCAGGCGCTCGACGAAGCGGATGTCGGGGTGCCGCTCGGCCCAGCTCCGCAGCCGCTCCCATGGAAACTCCGGGCGCCAGCCGAGCCGGCGCGCGATCGGCGCGAAGCCCTGCTCGAAGCTGCGGCGCAGGCCGCTTTCGGCGCCGATATGGTTCACCAGCACGATCTCGCCGCCGGGCTTCACCACTCGCGCGAACTCGTCGAGGGTCGCTTCGGGATCCGGCACCGTGGTGATCACGTATTGCGCGACCACCACGTCGAAGGCGGCGTCCGGGAAGCCGAGCATCCGCGCGTCCATCACGGCGAGCGCCTCGACATTGTCGAGTCCCTGCTCGCGCACCCGTTCCTGCGCCTTGCGCAGCATCGGCTCGGAGATGTCGACGCCGACCAGCCGGTTCGCGCGCGCATAGTCGGGCAGCGAGATGCCGGTGCCCACCCCGACCTCGAGGATGCGGCCGCCGATGCGTTCGGCGGCCACGATCGAGGCCCTGCGGCCGCGCTCGAACACCGGGCCGAAGACGAGGTCGTAGACCGGCGCCCAGCGCGCATAGGCCTTGGCGACCGTGTCGCGGTCGAGGTCGCTGGCGCCGCTCATGCCGGTGCAGCCGCTCCTCACCCGCGCGCGGCGACCAGCGTCGCGAACGTCTCGCGCGCCGGCGCGCCGGCCGCGACCGTGCTGCGGATGAAGCCGCCGCCGAGCACCCGCGCCTGTCCCTCGGCCGCATCGTAGAAGACGCAGGCCTGGCCCGGCGCCACGCCTTCCTCGCAATCCGCGAGCTCCACCTCGAGTCCTTCCGCGCCGAGGCCGAGCCAGGCCGGGCGCGGCGCGCGCGTCGAGCGCACCTTGACGAACACCTCGCGCCGGCCCTGCGCCAGCGCCGCATCGATCTCGCCCTCGCCGATCCAGTTGACGTCGTGCAGCAGGATGCGCCGGGTCGCCAGCGCCTCGCGCGGGCCGACCACCACGCGCCGCGTGTCGGCGTCGAGCCGCACCACGTAGAGCGGCGCGCCCGCCGCGACCCCGAGGCCGCGCCGCTGGCCGACCGTGAAGTGGATGATGCCGGGATGACGTCCGAGCACGTTGCCGGAAAGATCGACGATCTCGCCGGGCGCGCCGGCGCCGGGCTTGAGCCGCTCGATCACGTCCGCATAGCCGCCCGCGGGCACGAAGCAGATGTCCTGGCTGTCGTGCTTGTCGGCCACCACCAGGCCGAAGCGGTGCGCCAGCGCCCGGGTCTCGCTCTTCGGCCGGTCGCCGAGCGGAAAGCGCACCATCTCGAGCTGCGCGCGCGTGGTCGCGAACAGGAAGTAGCTCTGGTCGCGCTCGGTCTCGCGCGCACGGAACAGGGCACGCGATCCGTCCGCGAGGCGCCGGTTGACCACGTAGTGTCCCGTGGCGAGCACCTGCGCGCCGAGCTCGCGCGCGGTCGCGAGCAGGTCGTTGAACTTGATCTCGCGGTTGCACTCGACGCAGGGCACCGGCGTCTCGCCCGCCACGTAGCTCTCCGCGAAGCGGTCGATCACGGCCTCGCGGAAGCGCGCCTCGTAGTCGAGCACGTAATGCGGGATGCCGATGCGCTCGGCGACCGCGCGCGCGTCCTGGATGTCGCGGCCGGCGCAGCAGGCGCCCTTGCGGTGGATGGCTTCGCCGTGGTCGTAGAGCTGCAGCGTCACGCCCACCACGTCGTAGCCCTCGGCCTTCAGCAGCGCAGCCGTGACCGAGGAGTCGACGCCGCCCGACATGGCGACGACGACCCGCGTGTCCTGCGGCCGGCGCGGGAGCTCGAGCGAGTTCAGCATGGCTCATACCTATAAGCCGGCTATCCCCCGCGCAATGACACGGCGCAAAGACAGGCGACCCGGCATTGCCGGCAGTTCTTGCCGCCCCGCAGCAAGGGCTGCCGGGAGACGACCGCCGGGGGTCCGCGCGCTGTCATGCTAAGATACTGATTTATTTTATGTTTTAATTCTGCAGCGGGATGGCCCGGGGCTTGCAGACCAGTTCGATGAATTCGAGCCGAGGTCACACCGTGCCGATCCCCGTTGCGTCCGAGCCCGTCATCCCGCCGCCCCGCCCGGAGCTTGGCCGCTCCGCCTCCGCCGATACGGCTGCCCCCTTCGAGCAGCTTCTCGATGCCGCGACCCCGGCGGCGGATGCGAAGCCGTCCGAGCCGGCCCGGGACACCCGCCGCCGCGAGGCGCGGACCCATGGGGACGACGTGCCCGAGACCCGTTCCAACCAGCCGTCCGGCTCCGACCAGGAGCCGGCGCGCGCCAAGGGCCGCGACAAGGCACCTCCTCCGCGACCCGAGGCGCAGAGCAACCCCGCGGCCGATGCCGAA
>PQAH01000044.1 GCA_003105195.1 Bradyrhizobiaceae bacterium | reverse complement strand
CTGGTCGAACATCTCCTGCGCCCAGTGGATCGGCCGGCTGCGCGAGCCGAAGCTGCCGCGCTCGGTGATCGGCGTGCGGCCGGCCGCGAGCAGCAGCGGCACGCGCTCGCGCGAGAGGTTGGCGAGGTTGTTGATCGTGTTGGCGGTGCCGACATTGACGTGCACCATCACGGCCTGCGGCCGCCCCGTCATCAGGAAGGCGCCGTGCGCCATGGCGACCGCGAGGTTCTCGTGCGGCACCAGCACGGGCCGCGGCAGCCGCGCATTGCCGGCGCGCGCATAGGCCTCGACGATCGGCGGGAAGTCGGTGCCCGGATTGGCGAAGAAGAAGTCGACCCCGTGCGCGGCGAGCGCGCGCAGGAACGCCTCGCCCGCGATCGGCGGGCGCGCCTGCCCCGCGCCTGCGCCCGGGTCCAAGGCGGCGGGCTCCCGGCCGCCTACCGGGCTTCCTTGATGCCCTTCTCGCGGAAATAGGCGACCGCGCCGTCGTGATAGGGGACGTCCACCTTGGTGAACAGCCGCTCCGGCTTCATCTGCCGGAACAGCGGCTGGCTCTGTCCGAGCAGGTCCTTGTTCTCGGCGATCAGGCCGGTGATCGTCTTGATCCGCTCGGCCGGCACGTCCGCGCCGGCGAAGATCGTGTAGTCGTAGTGCATGGTGGTGATCGGCTCGCGCACGCCCGCGAAGTTCGGCGCCGGCTGCACCTTGTCCATGTAGGCGGTGCGGAAATGCTTCTGCAGGCCGGCCACCGCCTCGGGCGTCGTGTCGAGCGAGAGGAAGCGGATGCCGCCCACCGAGGCGTCGGCCTCGGCGACCTTGGCGGAGCCGATCGCGAAGGTGGTCACGTCCACGCGGCCGGCGATCAGCTCGTCGACGCCGCGCACCAGGTTCGGCACCATCACGGGCTGCACGTCGTTCACGCCGAGCCCGGCGGTCGCCAGCATCGCGTCGACGGTGAGCCGGATCACCTCCTGGCTGGTGAAGCCGTAGGCGACCTTCTTGCCCTTGAGGTCCTTGACCGACTTGATCGGCGAGTCGTTGCGCACGAACAGCCCGACCTTGATCGGGAAGATCACGGCGAGCGTGCGCAGCTTCGGGTTCGGCCGCTTGTCGAAGGTGCCGGTGCCGTGGAAGGCGTCGTAGAGCTCCAGCGTGTTGCAGAAGCCGATGTCGATCTCGCCCGAGTTGACGAGCGGGATCATGGTGCCGGTGCCGCTCGAGGGCTGCACGCGCGACTGGATGCTGCCCTTCTCGCCCAGCACCTTCGAGACCGCGGCCCCGAGCGCATAGGTGAGCGTGCCTTGCGGGCTGGTGCCGAGCCCGACCGGTTGCGCCTGCGCGCCGCAGGAGAGCGCGGCCGCGAACGCCAGTCCGAGAAGCAGCTTTTTCACGTGATCCTCCGCCTGTTTTCTGTTGTTGTTCTGTTGGCCCCGAGTCGTACTCGACGGCCCTTCAGCTTACAACAATCGGACGCCGCGTCCCCTGCGGGCCGATCGGCCGCGGCCCGATGGAGCCGGGTTTCATGATCTCGCAGCAGCCGATCTTCCGGGTCGAGGCCGAGCTCGCCGACATCCTCGATTTCGGCGCGACGCCCTATGGCGGGCGGCGCGTGATCAACATCCTGGGCGGACGCGTCGCCGGTCCGCGGCTCGAGGGACGCATCCTGCCGGGCGGCGCCGACTGGCAGATCATCCGCAGCGACGGCGCGGCCGACATCCGCGCGCGCTACACGATCGAGAGCCGTCAGGGCGCCCATGTCCTGGTGAACAGCGAGGGCCTGCGCCACGGGCCCCCCGAGGTGATCGCGCGCCTCGCGCGCGGCGAGCCGGTCGATCCCGCGCTCTATTATTTCCGCACCGTGATGCGCTTCGAGACCGCCGCCCCCGATCTCGCCTGGCTCAACCGCATCCTGGCGCTCGCCCGCGGCATGCGCGAGGCCAAGGCCGTGAAGCTGGACGTGTTTGAGGTGCTGTAGGGGGCGGTCATCCCGGCTGGCGCCGGGCTTCGCCCGGGACGACCGCGTCGCTTGACCGCGCGGCGCGGAAATGTGATGACACATAACAATCGGGCCCCCCAGGGCCGAAGCCGGACACCCCGATGGCACGGCGACCGACCGGGCTTGCGATCGAGCTGCCCCCTTCGCTGACGGCGGAGCTGCGCGGCAGCGTGGCCGTGCTGACGCTCTCGCGTCCCGAGAAGCGCAACGCCCTCGACGACACGCTGGTGCTCGGGCTCGAGGCCTTCTTCGGCTCGCTGCCCGAGGCCGTGAAGTCGGTGGTGCTGCACGCCGCCGGTCCGCATTTCTCGGCCGGGCTCGATCTTTCCGAGCTCACCCGCCGCGACACCGAGCAGGCGGTCGCCCATTCGGCCTTCTGGCATCGGGTTTTCGACCGCATCGAGTTCGGCCGGGTTCCGGTCGTCTCGGTGCTGCACGGCGCGGTGGTCGGCGGTGGCCTCGAGCTCGCGGCTGCGACGCATATCCGCGTCGCCGAGCGCTCGGCCTACTACGCCCTGCCGGAGGGCAGCCGCGGCATCTTTGTCGGCGGCGGCGGCTCGGTGCGCCTGACGCGGCTCATGGGCGTCGCGCGCATGACGGACCTGATGCTGACCGGCCGCACCCTCGACGCCGAGGAGGGCCTCGCGGCCGGGCTGTCGCAGTACCTGGTCGGCGACGGCGCCGGCCTCGCCAAGGGTCTCGCGCTCGCCGAGCGCATCGCCGCCAACACGGCCTTCACCAATTTCGCGGTGATGCACGCGCTGCCGCGCATCGCCGAGCAGGACCGCGCCAGCGGCTACGTGATGGAATCGCTCACCGCCGCCATCGCGGGCACCGGCGCGGAGGCCCAGGCGCGCATGACCGCCTTCCTGGAGAAGCGGGCGCCCAAGGTGAAGCGCTCGTAGCGCCTCGGAGTCTGGGAGGAGGCGATGGCGAGTCCGAGTGTCCGTCCCGCGCAGCGGCCTGTCCGCGCCGTGCGTTTCGGCCCGGCCGACGTGGTGGTCGCGCATCGCCCCGACGGCGCCGTCACGCTGCGCTCGCCCCACCCGCTTCCATCCTATCCGGACAAGCTCACCGAGCGCCTGGAGCACTGGGCGCGCGTCGCCCCCGACCGCGTGTTCCTCGCCGACCGCGACGCCGCCGGCGACTGGCGCCGGCTCACTTACGCCGAGACGCTCGCGCGCGTGCGCGCCATCGCGACCGCCCTGCTGGCGCGCGAACTGTCCGCCGAGCGGCCGATCGCGATCCTTTCGGGCAACGACCTCGAGCATGCTCTGCTCGGCCTCGCGGCCCAGTATATCGGCGTGCCGCATGCGCCGGTCTCGCCCGCCTATTCGCTGGTCTCCGCGGACTTCGGCCGGCTGCGCCACATCGTCAACCTGCTCACCCCCGGCCTCGTCTTCGCGAGCGACGGCGCCCAGTTCGCCCGCGCCATCGAGGCCGTGGTGCCGCCCGGCGTCGAGGTGGTGGTCGCGCGCAACCAGCTGCCGAACCGGCCGATGACCCTGTTCGCCGAGCTCGACGCCGTGCCGGGCGCCGCGCTCGACGCCGCCCATGCCCGCGTCGGTCCCGACACCATCGTCAAGTTCCTGTTCACCTCCGGCTCCACCGGCCATCCCAAGGGCGTCATCAACACCCAGCGCATGTGGTGCGCGAACCAGGAGATGATCCGCCACGCGCTCGCCTTCTTCCAGGACGAGCCGCCCGTGATCGTCGACTGGGCCCCCTGGCACCACACCGCCGGCGGCAACCACGACCTCGGCCTCGTGCTCTACAATGGCGGCACGCTCTATATCGACCAGGGCAAGCCGCTGCCCGGCGCCATCGAGGCGACGGTGCAGAACCTGCGCGAGGTCGCCCCGACCTGGTATTTCAACGTCCCCAAGGGCTACGAGGTGCTGCTGCCCTATTTCCGCCGGGACGCCGGGCTGCGCGAGACCTTCTTCAGCCGTCTCAAGGTGCTCTGGTTCGCGGGCGCGGCGCTCGGCCAGCACGTGTTCGACGAATGGAAGGAGATGGCCTGGCGCGCCTGCGGCGAGGAGATCCCCTTCCTCACCGGCCTCGGCGCCACCGAGACCGCGCCCTTCGCCTTCGGCCGCACCTGGGACACCGACAAGGCGATCAACATGGGCCTGCCCCCGCCCGGCCTGGAGGTCAAGCTGGTGCCGGCCGACGGCAAGCTCGAGGCGCGCCTGCGCGGTCCCAGCATCACGCCGGGCTACTGGCGCGAGCCCGGGCTCACCGCCAGGGCCTTCGACCCGGAGGGCTACTACCGGCTCGGCGACGCGCTGCGGTTCGAGGACCCGGACGATCCGCGCAAGGGCCTGCTGTTCGACGGCCGCATCGCCGAGGACTTCAAGCTCGGCACCGGCACCTGGGTGAGCGTCGGCCCGCTGCGCGCGCGTTTCCTGGAGCACTGCGCGCCCTATGCGCGCGACGTCGTGATCGCCGGCGCCGACCGCGAGGAGATCGCGGTCCTGGTGTTCCCGGATCTCGAGGCCTGCCGGCGCCTGGCGCCCGACCTCGCGGCCGATGCGGGCGCCGCCGCGATCCTCGCCGATCCGCGGGTGCGGCGCGAGTTCGCCTTCCTGCTCGGCACGCTCGCCCGGGCCAGCACCGGCTCGTCCACCCGCGTCGCCCGTGCGCTCCTGCTCGAGGCGCCGCCCTCCCTCGACCAGGGCGAGATCACCGACAAGGGCTCGATCAACCAGCGCGCCGTGCTCGCCGCGCGCGCCGCGCAGGTGGAGGAGCTCTATGCCGAGCCCCTTTCGCCGCGCGTCATCAGCGCCAGCTAGCGGAGCCGCCATGAGCAAAGCCCTCGCCGCCGCCTGGGACGACGTCTGGCTGCTCGACGGCGTGCGCACGCCGTTCGCGGACTACAACGGCGCGCTCGCCCGGGTCTCGCCCACCGATCTCGGCATCAAGGCGGCGCGCGCGGTGCTCGCGCGCGCGCAGGCTTCGCCCGGCGACGTCGGCACCGTGATCGCCGGCAACATGGCGCAGGCGAGCTTCGACGTGTACTGCCTGCCGCGCCATGTCGGCCTCTATGCCGGCGTGCCCCTCGAGGTGCCGGCGCACCTGGTGCAACGGGTCTGCGGCACCGGCATCGAGGTGCTGATGCAGGCCGCCGACGCGGTCGCGCATCGCGGCGTCGACCTCGCGCTCTGCGTCGGCACCGAGTCCATGAGCCGCAACCCGGTCGCCGCCTACACGCATCGCGGCGGCTTCCGCATGGGGCAGGTGGAGTTCAAGGACTTCCTCTGGGAGGCCCTGCTCGACCCCGCCGCCGGCTGCACCATGGGCGACACCGCCGAGAATCTCGCGCGCCAGTATCAGATCACGCGCCCGGAGGTGGACGCCTATGCGGCGCGCAGCTTCGCGCGCGCGGTGGCGGCGCAGAAGTCCGGGTTCTTCGCCGGCGAGATCGCCCCGGTCGCCGACGAGACCTTCACGCGCGAGGGGCTGGCCCCGCGCGGCATCCGCCTGCCGCGCAAGGCCGGGACGCTCGCCGCCGACACCCATGTGCGCGAGTCGCCCCTGGAGGTGCTGGCCGGGATCGAGCCGGCCTTCGGCGGCGTGCAGACCGGCGGCAACTCCTCGGCGATCGTCGACGGCGCGGCCGCCGCTTTGGTCGCCTCCGCGGACTACCTGAAGTCGCGCGGCAAGGCTCCGCTGGCGCGCATCGCGGCGGGCGCCGCGGTCGGCGTGCCGCCCGAGATCATGGGCATCGGCCCGGTTCCGGCGATCCGGGCGGTGCTCGCCCGCGCCGGCCTCGCGCTCGAGGCGATCGACCGCTTCGAGATCAACGAGGCCTTCGGCGCCCAGGTCATCGCCTGTGCGCGCGCCCTCGACCTCGACGAGGACAAGCTCAACGTGAACGGCGGCGCCATCGCGATCGGCCATCCGCTGGGCGCGACCGGCGTCCGCCTCGCGATCACGGTGGCGCGCGAGCTCGAGCGCGCGGGCTTGCGCTGGGGCATCGCATCGGCTTGCATCGGCGGCGGCCAGGGCATCGCGCTGCTGGTCGAGAATCCCGACGCTGTTTCCAGGAAGGCGAACTGATGGACATCAAAGGACACGCCGCGATCGTCACGGGCGGCGGCTCCGGTCTCGGCGCCGCGACCGCGGTGGAGCTTGCCGAGGCCGGCGCCAGGGTGGCGCTCTTCGACCTCAACACCGACGCCGCCGACGAGCTCGCCGGCCGCATCGGCGGCCTCGCGGTCAGGTGCGACGTCGCCGACCCGCAGGAGGCCGCCACCGCCATCGCGGCCGCCAAGGAGAAGCACGGCGCCGCCCGCATCGTCGTCAACTGCGCCGGCATCGGCGTCGCCAAGCGCATCCTCGGCAAGGACGGGCCGATGCCGCTCGCCGACTACGAGCGCGTGATCCGCGTCAACCTGATCGGCACCTTCAACATCCTGCGGCTCGCGGCGCACGAGATGAGCACGCTGCCCGAGCTCGCCGACGGCGAGCGCGGCGTGATCATCAACACGGCCTCGGTCGCGGCCTTCGAGGGCCAGGTCGGCCAGGCCGCCTATGCGTCCTCCAAGGGCGCGATCGTCAGCCTCTCGATGCCGGCCTCGCGCGAGCTCGCCCAGTACGGCATCCGCGTCTGCGCCATCGCGCCCGGCATCTTCGCGACGCCGATGCTGATGGGGCTGCCCGAGGAGGTGCAGCAGAGCCTCGCCGCCTCGGTGCCGTTCCCGAAGCTGCTCGGCCGCCCCGAGCAGTACGCCGCGCTCGCGCGCCACATCGTCGAAAACACCTACCTCAACGGCGAGGTGATCCGCCTCGACGGCGCGCTCCGCATGGCGCCGCGGTGAGGTCTTGCGACGAAGCTCGGCGTCATCCCGGACGAGCGAGCACCGATCTCGCGCTTGCGCGAGATCGGTGTGGAAGAATGCCCGGCTCGGCGATGGCGGGATCCATGGCCCCTGTCCGGCCGCATCGCTCGCCCCGGGGCCGTGGATCCCGGCTCTCGCTGCGCTCGGCCGGGATGACGCCCTCACGTGAGGACCCCCATGCCCTTCCTCGCCAACTCCCGCACCCTGCAGATCGAGTGGGGTCATTGCGACCCGGCCGGCATCGTCTTCTATCCGCGCTATTTCGAGATGTTCGACGCCTCCACCACGGCGCTGTTCCAGCGCGCGCTCGGCATGACCAAGTACCAGTTCCTGCGCCACTACGGCTTCGCGGGCTATCCCATGGTCGACACGCGCTCGCGCTTCCTGATTCCGACCCGCTTCGGCGACCAGGTCGTGATCGAGACCGCGGTCACCGAGCTCAAGCGCTCGAGCTTCCAGGTGCTGCACCGCCTCATGAAGGACGGGGAGCTCGCGGTCGAAGGCTTCGAGACCCGCGTCTGGGTCGCCTACGACCCGGCCGATCCCGGGCGGATCAAGTCCCAGCCGATCCCGCCCGAGGTGGTCGCGCGTCTTTCACCAGCCTGAGGCGCGAGCGCGGCGCCCCGCCGTCCGGCTCGGCCTCGCCGGTGACGCGGCGCAGCAGCGCGATCAGCTGCCGCCGGCCCTCGTCGCCGAGGCCGGCGAGCAGGTGCTCCTCGTGCGCCTTGAGCACCGGCCGCAGCTTGCGCATCAGCGCCTCGCCCTCCGCCGTGAGATAGAGCGCATAGGAGCGCCGGTCGCGCGCCGCGCGGCGCTCCGCCAGGCCCCGGCTCTCGAGCGCGTCGAGGAGGCCCACGAAATTCGTGCGCTTGATGCCGAGCGCCGCCGCCACCTCGGACTGCTTCAGCCCGGGATTGCGCTCGATCACGGTCAGCACCGCGAATTGCGCGGGCCGGATGTCGAACGCCGCGGTGGCGCGGAAGAAGTCCTGGTACATGTGGACCTGGGCGCGCCGCAGCGCATAGCCGATCAGCTCGGTCAGGATCCCGTAATCGATTCCCGGCTTGCGGCTCTGGCTCACGTGCGCACTTCGCCCAATTCGTCCATCCGGCAAATTGTTATTGAACGTAACGATTTCGCTTCTATCGTACAACCGCAGCGGCGGGGACTGCCGGCGCCGCGGAGCGCCTGCGCCGGCGCCGCGACGCTGACGCATGTTCCGGCGAAGTGGATACCGGTTCGCCGATGAGAGCATGCGCCACGCAAAGAACTGCAGCCACATCGGTCGGGGCAGCCGGAGCGGTTTCAATTCGGGCGCAAATGGCTGTAGTGTCGGTTCCACGCGTAACCAAGATCGCGGCAGGGCCCGATCTGCCGAGGGAGGATCGCATGACACTCAAGGCACTCGCGCTCGGCGCGGCCTTCGCTCTCGTGGCCGGCGCGGCCGCCGCGCAGGACAAGACCTTCGAGCTCAAGCTCTCGCACTGGGTCCCGCCGAGCCATCCGCTGCAGAAGGCGCTGGAGGACTGGGGCTCCTCGATCGAGAAGGCCTCGGGCGGCACCATCAAGTACAAGGTGTTCCCCTCGCAGCAGCTCGGCAAGGCCTTCGACCACTACGACATGGCGCGCGACGGCATCGCCGACGTCACCTATATCAGCCCCGGCTACCAGCCCGGCCGCTTCCCGGTCGTCGACGCCGGCGACCTGCCGTTCCTGATGAGCGACGCCAAGGGCGGCTCGCAGGCGCTCGACGCCTGGTACCGCAAGTACGCCGGCCAGGAGATGAAGGACGTCAAGTTCTGCCTCGCCTTCGTGCACGACTACGGCTCGTTCCACTCGCGCGCCAAGAAGATCATGGTGCCGGGCGACATCAAGGGCATGAAGATCCGCCCCGCCCACGCCACCATCGCGACGCTGGTCACCACGCTCGGCGGCACCAACGTGCAGGCCGCCGCGCCGGAGGTGCGCGAGGCGCTCGAGCGCGGCGTCGCCGAGGCCGTCACCTTCCCGTGGGGCTCGGTGCCGCTGTTCGGCATCGACAAGGTCACCAAGTATCACATGAACGTGCCGCTCTACGTCACCAGCTTCGCCTGGGTGATGAACAAGGCGAAGTACGACGAGATGTCGGCTGCGCAGAAGAAGGTGATCGACGATCACTGCACCACCGAGTGGGCGCTGCGCGTCGCCGCGCCCTGGTCCGACTACGAGCGCGCCGGCGTCGCCAAGCTCAAGGCCGATCCGAACCGCGAGGTCTACGAGATCGCCCCGGCGCAGCTCGCCGAGTGGAGGCAGGCGGCCGCGCCGGTCGTGAAGGTCTGGGCCGAGGCCGTGAAGAAGGCCGGCCACGACCCCGACGCCGTGCTGAAGGGGCTCAAGGACGAGCTCGCCGCGCGCAAGGCCGCCTACTGAGGCGGCGGTGCGGGGCGGGGGGCGCCGGTGGAGTCGAAGGGGATCGACCGCGTCATCGACGTGACCGAGCGGGCGGCGGGGGTCTTCCTCGCCGCCATCGCGGCGCTCACCTTCGTCAGCGTCATCCTGCGCGTGTTCAGCCTGGCGATTCCGGACTGGTACGACATCTCGCGCCTGATGCTGGGCGTCACCATCTTCTGGGGCATCGCCTCCACCTGCTATCGCAACGAGCACATCCAGGTGGACATCCTCTGGGAGCTCGTCGGGCCGCGCGGGAAGCGGATCCTCGACCTGATCGCGACGCTGGTGCTGTTCGGCTTTCTCGCGGCCTTCGCCTACATGCTGGTCCTCAAGGTGCAGAGCGGCTTCCGCAGCGGCGAGAGCACCTTCGACACGCGCATGCCGGTCTGGCCGTTCCACTTCG
Organism: Bradyrhizobiaceae bacterium; assembly: GCA_003105195.1. Taxonomy (GTDB): domain Bacteria; phylum Pseudomonadota; class Alphaproteobacteria; order Rhizobiales; family Xanthobacteraceae; genus FEB-22. The sequence goes on along the minus strand of PQAH01000044.1, from coordinate 4,582 downwards.
TCGCCGCGCTCGGCATCTTCCTCGCCACCCTGCTCACGCTGGTCCGCTTTGTCCGCCTGCTGCGCGGCGACCGCGCGGCGGGCCGGGAACCGACCGAGCCCGTGGCGTAGTCATGGCGCAGGAAACCGTCGCCGTCCTCGGCTTCGTCGCCCTGTTCGTGCTCATGCTGCTGCGCGTGCCGATCGGCGTCGCCATGGGCGTCGTCGGGGTCACCGGGTTCGGCTATCTGGCGGCCATGAACCCGGCGCTCAACCTCCTGGCGCAGTCGCCGATCCGCGTCTCGACCGACTGGGACCTCGCCATCGTCCCGATGTTCATCCTGATGGGCGCCTTCGCGACCGCCTCGGGCATGAGCCGCGAATTGTTCGATATGAGCAACGCCTGGCTCGGCCATCGCCGTGGCGGCCTCGCCATGGCGACGGTCGCGGCCTGCGCCAGCTTCTCGGCCATCAACGGCTCCTCGGTCGCGACCGCCGCCACCATGACCAAGGTGGCGCTGCCCGAGATGCGCCGCGCCGGCTACGACCCGGGCTTCGCCACCGGCGTGATCGCGGCGGGCGGCACTCTCGGCATCATGATTCCGCCTTCGGTGATGTTCGCGATCTATGGCGTGCTCACCGAGCAGGACATCTCGCGCCTGCTGATCGCCGGCATCCTGCCGGGCCTGCTCGGGGCGCTCCTCTACATGGCGGCCGTTCAGGTCGTCGGCATCGCACGGCCCGGGCAGGTGCCGCGCGGGCCGCGCGCCTCCTGGGGCGAGCGACTCGCGTCGCTCCGGGACATCTGGGCGATGCTGCTGCTGTTCGGCTTCGTGATCGGCGGCCTCTATGGCGGCCTGTTCACGGCGACCGAGGCCGCCGGCATGGGCGCGGGCGGTGCCTTCCTGATCGGCGTGGCGCGCCGCCGCCTCTCGCTGCGCACCATCGTCGACTGCCTGGTGCAGAGCGTGCGCACGACGGCGGCGATCTTCACCATCGTCATCGGCGCCTTCCTGTTCGGCTACTTCCTGGTCATCACCCAGACGACCCAGAACGTCACCGCCTTCATGGTCGGACTGCCGATCGACCGCTACGCGATCCTGGGGCTGATCCTGCTGATGTACCTGGTGCTCGGCGCGATCATGGACGCGCTCGCCATGGTCCTCTTGACGATTCCGATCGTGTTCCCGGTGATCGTGCAGCTCGGCTTCGACCCGATCTGGTTCGGGGTGATCGTGGTCATGATGGTGGAGCTCGCCTTGATCGTGCCGCCGATCGGCATGAACGTCTTCGTCATCAACTCGATCGCACGCGACGTCTCGCTGCCCACGATCTACAAGGGCGTGGCGCCGTTCATCGCCGCCGACATCGTCCGCCTCACGCTGCTGGTCGCCTTCCCGGCGATCTCGCTGTTCCTGCCCGGCAAGATGGGGTGAGGCGGGTGCGTAGGGCGTGTTGGCCCTGCCGTGTCGGAGAAAGAGTCTCGGCGTCATCCCAGCTCGCGCTCGCACCCAGGTCGGCTGCAGTCGACCTGGGCATTGATCAATGCCGATCTCGCGCAAGCGCGAGATCGGTGCTCGCTCGGCCGGGATGACGCCCAGAATGCGGTGTCGACACGGTGGGGTTTGACGCCGCGCCTCGATCGCGTCGCCGGCGGCAAGATCTACACGATCATCCGCTTCTCCAGCCCGAACACCTGGCGGTAGAGCGGCGCGCCGGCGGCGGCGGACAGATGCGGCGCGACCAGCGCCAGCCGCTCGACCGTGCGCGCGACCGCGGACTCGTCGAGGCCCTCGATCAGGATCAGGCCCGCGAACGAGCGGTCGTCCCGGCGCAGGCTCTTCTCCTGCGTCCGCACCGCGGTGCGCGCCTGGTCAGTCGCGAGCAGGCGAACGGCGGCGATGCGGTCGCCCGCGAGGCGGGCGACGATCTCGCGGTCCGGGATCGTGTCGGTCGCGATCGGCGCCACGATGCCGCCCTGGCCGACGCCGTCGGCCGCGATCACGGCCCCGCCGCCGCGGGCGAAATTCGTCACCCGCGCCATGATCCGCCGGGTCCAGGGCGTCGGGTCGTTGAGCTTCGCGACATAGGCCGCGCTGTCGAGCACCCCGGGACCGTCGAGCTCGTAGAGGATGAAATAGCGGCAGGCCGCCGTCATGGTGGAGCGGAACACCCGCACGGCGCGGAAGCCGTCCGTGCTCACCCGCTCGCTGGTGTGCTCGCGCGTGAGCCAGTGCAGGTAGTCGGTCTCGAGCTCCGGCGCGATATCGCTCCAGATCGCCAGCAGGCCCCGCATGCGGCTCCCCGCGTTTCCAAGGATCTCGCCCGGATGCCTCGCCCATCCGCGGGCGGAATGCAAGCGAGCCCGGCTCTGTGATCGATCTCACACAGCCCGGGACATGTGCGGCCCTATCCTGCATTCGCGGATACGCATCGTGAGGTGACGCGCACAGGGGGGTGACATGGCACTGAGAGACGTCACGCGGCAGTCGCTGGAATTCCTCAATCAGAACCTGCGCATGCCGGGTATCCAGCCGGGCTCGGTGCGGCCTGCGCGCGGCGGCGCCGCCGCGGCCCAGGATGGCGAGTTTCGCGTCGTCGACGAGTTCCTGCCGGTGCTTCCCTTCGTCGACGTCTCCGGCGCCGGGACGACGTTCTCGCGCCAGTACCAGGTCATCGCCGCGAACGACCTCGTCGAACCCCAGTTCACCGCCCGCGGCGCCACGCGCGCCTGGGAGCCCGGGGCGACGCTGCCGTTCGGCGAGGAGCTGGACACGGTCGGCACGCGCTTCCAGAAGCTGAGCCTCACGGTGCGCTCCGACACCCATCTGGGTGCCGGCGCTCCCGACGACGTTCAGGAGGCAGAGCTCTTCCTCGCCCGGGCCGCGGTCCTGCGCGCGCTGGGCGAGGCCGTGCTCTACTCCGACCCGCCCGACGACGACGGCAGCGATCTCGCGGGCATCCCCTTCTACCTCCCGGCGAACAGCGCGCAGCTGGTCGGTTACGACGGCGGGCGCGGCATGATCGGCGGGCTTGCCGAGATCGAGGCGCGCTGCGCGCCCGGCGGCGACGGGATCGGCGCCGGGCCCGACATCTTCGTCGTGTCGAGCCGCGCCCGCTGGCGCCTGCTCAAGGAGCTCGAGGACAAGGGCGTCATGCCCGATTACCGCCGCTCCCCGCTCACTGGCCGCCTGCAGCTCCACTTCCACGGCAAGCCGGTGCTGACCGGCCGGGTGCCGGAGGGCGACGACCCCGCCGAGGGGAGCTACGCCTATGCGATGTGCGTCACCGGACCGAGCGCCGTGCGCGTCCTGCACATCGGCGGCGACGCGTTCGGCGTGCGCATGGAGCCGGAAGTCTCGTCCTTCGGCCTCGACGCCCAGGGAGAGGCGAACCGCGCCACCAACGGCGTCGAGGTGCTGGGCATCTATGCCGTGCTGGTGCCGGACCCGCGCGCCGTCGCCCTCCTGCGCGGCGTCCCGGTCGAGAACCCGTTCGACGTTCCGTGACGCTCGGGCCGGGGAGGGGACGATGGGTGCTCGCGATTCCGATCTCGCCGAGCTCGACGGCCCGGCGCTTCAAGCCGAGATCCGGCGCGTGGCCGCCGCGCTCCGCGCCGGCGACATGGACGACGACGAGGTGCGCGAGGCCGAGGATCATCTCGATCGCCTCGCCGACGAGCTCGAGCGGCGCCGTCGCGCCGAGCGCGAGGGCGGCCTGTTCAACGGCGACACGATCCTTCTCGCGGAGCAGAACGACGAGGACGAGGATCCGGCGCGCCGCGACTGGGCGATGAAGCGCCGGCTCGTCCTGGAGGAGTGGGCGCGCTCGCTCGGCATCCCCTACGATCCGCCGCCCGGCATCGACCTTGCCGACGACGAGGATTTCGAGTCCGAGCAGACGCGGCTCTGGCTGATCGAGACGGCGCTCGAGGAGCTCGAGGCGGACGCGGCGGCGTCCGACGATCCGGATCTCGCCGATCTCGGGGTCGCCGAGCGCATCATCCTGGCGTTGCAGCTGATCCTCGAAAGCGGCCAGCTCGCGGACGACGTCGCGGCGCGCCTGCGGCAGATGCTCGAGCCGCAGAACCTCGCTCTGCTGGTGACCATGCTGACCGTGTTCCTCGCCGCCGGATCGAACCCGCTCGTCGCCGGCGCCGGCATCCTGCTGCTGTTCGTCTGGCTCGGCGACCTCGCGGTCCTGCTCGGCAAGGCCCTCTACGAGATCGCCACCGCCCGGACCGTCGAAGAGTTCGAGGCCGGCGTCGCCAAGCTCTCCAAGTTCATCGCCCAGGCCTTCGTCGACCTGCTGGCGGCCGCCGCCACCGCGGGATTCCTGCGCACGCGTCCCGGCCGGATCTACCGCGTCACGGTCCGGCGCGGCTATGGCCGCCTGCGCCGCGGCCTCGAAGCGCGCTTCGGTGCGCCTCCGCTTCCTCCGCGTCCGCCCCGGCCGCGCCGTCCGCCCTGGCTCGAGGAGCCGCCGCCCGAGCGCCCGTCGCCCCCGGCCCCCCGCAATGGCACCCGTCCGCACGGGCCTGAATTGAACGGCACTGCGCCGCGCCTGCCCGCGTCCGGACGCGGCGGCGCGCCGCACGGCAACGG
>PQAH01000043.1 GCA_003105195.1 Bradyrhizobiaceae bacterium | reverse complement strand
GCCGTCCGGCGACCAGCGTGGCCGATCTTCCGACCGCTCGGTGCCGGCGACCTTTGCCGGCGCGCCGCCCGCCACCGGCACGATGCGGCCCTGCGCGATCCCGGTGAGCGCGGAAACGAAATGCGGCATTTTCTGCGCACGTTCGGCAAGCTCGCGCGTGCCGAAGCCCATGCCGAGCGCGCCCCAGGCTTTGCCGAACGCGATGTCGAAGCGCAGGATTCCGGATCTGTCCTCGCGCTTGAAGGCAACCAGATGCCCGCCGGCATCGAGCACCGCAACCGACAGCGGCATGCAGTTGAGCTCGCGGCCTTTCCCGATGGCGGCATCGACGATGACGCCCGCCTGCTGCAATGTCACACTCATGACCGGCCCTCCCCTGAGCGGGCAAGCTTATTGCGGCAGGCGGCGGCGTGTCACGATGTTTGCGGCAAAGGCGCGCCCGCGCAGCCACAGCGGCCGCAGCCGGGCGAGCGCGGCGTCGGTCCACGCGCCTCGCCGTTCGCTCATCTGCGCGACCGCCATCAGTGCCGCTGGGGTCACGATCAGCGTCAGGATCGTTGCGAAGCCGAGGCCGAACACGATGGCGGTCGAGAGCTGGATCCACCACTGGGTCGCGGGCGCGCCGAACGTGATGTCGCGATGGAAGAACTCGATGTTCACCCCGAACGCGATCGGCAGCACGCCGAGGATCGCGGTGACCGCCGTGAGCACCACCGGCCGGGCGCGCTCGCGGCAGGTCTGCAGGACCGCCTCGTAGGCCGCGACGCCCTCCCGGCGCAGCCGGTCGTAGGTGTCGATCAGCACGATGTTGTTGTTCACGATCACGCCCGCATTGGCGATCACGCCGAGGCCGGTCATCACCACGCCGAAGGGCTGCCCCATGATCATGAGGCCGACCAGCACGCCGAAGGTGGAGAGCACGACGGCGCTGAGCACCAGGGCGACCGAGGTGAAGCGGTTGAACTGCGCGAGCAGCACCGCGAAGATCAGGAAGATCGCGGTGCCGAACGCCTTGAGCAGGAAGGCCGACGCCTTCTCGCGCTCCTCGTCCTCGCCCTTGAGCCGGAACGTGACGCCGTTGCCGAGGTCGGCCTTGGCGAGCTCCTGGGCGATGTCCTGCTGCACCCTGGCGCTCTGCACACCCTCGGCCACGTTGGACGAGACCGTGATCACCCGGTTGCCGTTGACGCGGTTGATGTGGCCGACGCGCTGCGCCGGCACGCGCGCGACGAAATTGCCGATCGGCACGTGGCCCGACGAGGTCTGGATGCGCAGCTCGTCGATCTGGTCGAGGCTGCGCCGCTCCGCCGGATAGCGCACGATGATGTCCACGGCCTTGTCGGTGTCGGACGGGCGATACTCGGTCACCTTGGCGCCGTTGGTCACGAGCTGCACGCCGGTGCCGACCGTGTTGACGCTCGCGCCGTACTTGGCGGCCTCGGCCTTGTCCACCTCGATGCGCCAGTCGATGCCCGGCAGCGGCAGCCCGTCGTCCACGTCGCGCGTGTCGGCGCGCTCCGCGACGACGGCGGCGACCTTCCTGGCCGCCGCCGGCAGCACGTCGGGATCGAGCGCGGCGAGCTGCACCTGCACGGGCTTGCCGGTGGGCGGGCCGGCGCGGGGCGCCGTCACCTCCACGAGCACGCCCGGGATGTCGGCGGTCTTCTCGCGGATCGCCTCCATGATCTCGTGCGCGGAACGGCGCTCGCGCCAGTCCACGAACTCGAACTGGATCACGCCGATCGTGTCCTCGGTCAGCTCGCCCAGGCCGCGCGGCTGCTCGCCCGAGCGGGTATAGACGGTCTTGAGCTCCTTGAACGCGAGCACACGCTCCTCGATCCGGCGCAGGAACGCATCCTTCTCCTCGAGCGAGAGGTTGCCGCGGCCGTGCACGATCACCTGGCCGTAATCGGGCTCGACCTTGGGGAAGAACTCGACGCCATGGCCGAAACGCCCGTAGGCGGCCTGCACGCCGATCAGCAGCAGCACCGTGAGCGCGAGCGTGGTTCCGGGATTGCGCAGCGCGAGGCGCACCGCGCGCATGTAGAGGCCGCGGTCGGACACCCGCTCTTCGTGCGGCACCGGCGCCGCCCTGCCGAGCAGGGCGCCGAGCGTCGGCGTGAAGAACAGCGCCACCACCAGCGAGGCCGAGAGCGTGGCGATCAGGGTGATCGGCAGGTACTTCATGAACTCGCCGACGATGCCGGGCCAGAACAGCAGCGGCGAGAAAGCCGCCACGCGGGTCGCTGTCGCCGCGATCACGGGCCCGGCCATGCGCTTGGCCGCGAGCGAATAGGCCTCGCGCGGCGCCATCCCCTCGGACATGCGCCGCTCCGCGAACTCGGACACGATGATGGCGTCGTCCACCAGCATGCCGACCGCGAGGATCAGCGAGAACAGCACGACGATATTGACCGTGAGCCCGGCGAGCTGCAGGCCGAGCACGCCGGCGAGGAACGAGGCCGGAATCGCGATGCCGATGAACAGCGAGGCGCGGAACCCGAGGCCGAACAGGATCACGACCGCGACCAGCAGCACGCCGGTCGCGACCGAGTTCTCGAGGTCGCCCAGCATCTGCCGGATCACCTTGGACTTGTCCTGCGTGTAGGCCACCTCGAGCGTGCCCGGCCAGGTCGCCTTCAGCCGCTCCATCGCGTATTTCACGCCGTCGACGGTCTCGATCAGGTTGGCGCCGCTGCGCTTCGACACCTCGATCGTCATGGCGGGGCGGCCGTTGACGCGGGTGATCGAGGTCGCGTCCTTGAAGGTCGGCTTCACCTGGGCGACGTCGCCGAGCGTCACCACCGCGGTCGGCGAGGCCGCCACCGGGATCTTGAGCACGTCCTCGGGTCGCTCGATCAGCGCCGGCACCTTGACGGCGAAGCGCCCGGTCTCGCCCTCGAGCGCGCCGGCCGCGACCAGGCTGTTGGACGCCTGGGTGACGGCGATCAGCTGGTCGAGCGAGACGCCGTAGCTCTTCATCAGCATCGGCTCGGCGATGATCTCGACCACCTCGTCGCGCGCCCCGCGCAGCTCCGCCGCCAGCACGCCGGGGACCTGCTCGAGCGCGTTCTGGGCGGTGCGCGCGATGCGCAGCATGGTGCGCTCCGGCAGGTCGCCCGAGAGCGCCACCACCAGCACCGGATAGAGCGAGAGGTTGACCTCCTGCACGGTCGGCTCGTCGGCGTCGCGCGGCAGGTCGCGCTTCGCCTCGTCCACCTTGGCACGTACGTCGGCGAGCGCGGACTTGGCGTCGAAGCCCGCCTCGAACTCCAGCAGCACGTAGCCGCCTCCCTCGAAGGCCGTGGCGCGCACCTCCTTCACGTTGCCGACCGACTTGAGCTTGGTCTCGATCGGCTTGATCAGCAGGCGCTCGGCATCCTCCGGGCTGATGCCGCGCTGGGAGAGCTGCACGTAGACGATCGGCACCCGCACGTCCGGCTCGGCTTCCTTGGGGATCGTCACATAGGCGACGAGGCCCGCGACCAGGAAGAAGACGAGCGTCGCGATCGTCAGGCGCGCATTGTCGATGGCGTAGTTGACGGGGTTCGACATCGCGGCGTTCCGTCTGGCTCGCGATCCGGCTCAGCGCAGCGCGGTGCGCGGCGCGCCGCTCTCGGCGGCCTTCACGGGTTCGACGACCTGGCCCTCGCGGACGAAGTCCTGGCCCTGCACGATCACCCGCGCGCCGTCGGGGACGCCGCCGACCCACATGAACTGCTGCTCGTCCTCGACCACCGCAACCGGCACGAACGCCACCTTGCCCCCGGCCGCGACGATGCGCACGCCGAGCTCGCCCGCCGACGAGAAGGTGAGCGCCGAGCGCGGCATCCGCACGGCCGGCACCTCGGCGAGCCGGACCGCGATCTCGCAGGTGATGCCGTCCGGAATGCGTCCCTCGGCATTCGGGATCTCGACGTCGACCCGGTAGGTGCGCGTGCCCGGGCTCGCGGTCTTGGAGACGTAGCGGATCCGGCCCGCCGCGGTTTCGCCGCTCACCAGGCGGATCTCGGCCGGCTCCCCGAGCCGCAGCCCGGCGAGCTTGCGCTCGGCCACCTCGACCACCGCAAGCATCGGATCGAGCGCGACGATCTGCGCGATCTCCTTGCCCGGGGTCAGCGCCTGGCCGACCTCGGCCGGGACCTCGTTGACGACCCCCGACCACGGCGCGGTCACGAGGCCGCGCTCGCGCTCCGCCTCGGCCGAGGCGAGCTGCGCCTCGGCGGCCTTGTACTGCGCCTCGAGATTGCCGAGGTCGAGTCGCGGCATGGTGCCCCGCTCCACCAGCAGACGCCGTGCGTCCAGCTCCGCCTTGCGCTGGGCGAGTGCGGCGCGCGCCTGCGCGACCTGCGCCTCGCGCGCCTCGTCGGAGAGGACCGCGATCGCCTCGCCGGCCTTGACGACCTGCCCGCGCCGCACCCGGAGGTCGGTGAGGATGCCGTTGGTCCGCGCCACCGCCATGACCTTGCGATCCGCCTCGGTGCGGCCCGAGAGGGTGAGCTTGCGGCTGCGCGGGGTGACCACGGCCTCCATCACGGACACGCGGAACGGCTTCCTCGTCTCGCTCGCGCCGGCCTGCACGGCAGCCGCGCTTTCGCCGGTCTCGTGCGGAATGATCTTGCCGGACGCGATCCAGGCGGCGGCGCCGACGATCAACCCGACCGCGGCAACTCGGCTGGCTTTCATGACGCAACTCCCTGCCGCGCGTCCCCGGCGCGGCGATCGCTGAGCAGGAACTTCACGACGTCGAGGACCAGCGGGAACACGGCCTCGGCGTCGAAACCCGAATCGACGGCGCGGCGCCGCTCGATGCCGTCGCCGAGCGCCATCAGCACGGCGACGACCTTCTCGAAGTCCAGGTCGCGCGGGATCTCGCCGCGCTCCGCCGCGCGCCGCAGCACGGCGGCGAGCCCCGCCTGCACGTCCCGGTCGATCGCCTGGTGGATGCGACCCACTTCGGGGTTGCGGCGCGCCTCGGCCATGATCTCGAGGCAGAGCGCCATCTCTTCCTGGCTGCGCTCGACCAGGTAGTAGCGGCCGAGCGCCTCGATGCCGGAGAAGAAGTCGGGCGCCTGGTCCACGGCCGCGAAGTCGGCGGCAGCCTGCGCGCGGTCGCGCTCCGCGATCGCCGCGATGATCGCTTCCTTGGAGCGGAAGTAGCGATAGAGATTGCCGGGACTCATCCCGGCTTCGGCGCAGATCTCCTGCATCGAGGCTCGGTGGAACCCCGAGCGCACGAAGCACCGCTGGGCGGCGTCGAGAATTTCCGACCGGCGGTCGGCCTGAAGCTGCACGTTGACGCGACGCATGGAAGCGGCCCGATATTGCACTGCAAAATAATGGAGCGAACGTTCATTCTCATATCTTTTTCACCATGTCAACCCAGCCTCTTGCAGCGGAGGGGGCGGCGGATTGACGCTCGTCAAATCAAGGCTGGGGAAGAACGGCCATGAAATGATGATCGCCGCTCGTGGCCGGAAGCAGCCACGAAGCGCCGCATTGCAGCGATCGTGTCTTGCTGACGCGCTGACGGTGCAATACGCCGCTGACGCGGCTCTTGAACCTACCCCGAGAGGAACGCGCTACGCGCCGTCGATGCCGAGGCCGATCAGGCGCTCCAGCGTCGCGGCCTCGCGCAGCAGCACCGCCGACTCGGCGCGGTGCACGATGCTGCCGCGCTCGATCACCACGGCCTGCTCGGTGAGGCCGAGCGCCACGTCGGAATGCTGCTCGACCAGCACGAAGGCGGTCCCCTCCTCGCTGCGCATGCGGCGGATCGCGCGCGTGAGCTCCTCGACGATGATCGGCGCGAGGCCCTCGAACGGCTCGTCGAGCAGCAGCAGTCCCGGATTGGTCGTCAGCGCCCGGGCGATCGCCAGCATCTGCTGCTCGCCGCCCGAGAGCTGGTTTCCCATGTTGCCGCGCCGCTCCTTCAGCCGCGGGAACAGGTCGTAGACCGCGGCGAGGTCCCAGCGCCCCGGCCGCGCCGCCACCGTGAGGTTCTCCTCGACCGAGAGCGAGGGGAAGATCTCGCGCTCCTGGGCGACCCAGCCGATGCCGGCGCGCGCGCGCTGGTGCGGCGGCAAGCGCGTGATGTCGCGGCCGCGCAGCCGCACCGTGCCGCGGCCGACCGCCGTGTAGCCCATGATGCTGAGCAGGAGCGTGCTCTTGCCGACGCCGTTGCGCCCGAGCACCGCGAGGCTCCCCCGCTCGGGCACCTCGAGCGAGACGTCCTCCAGCACGACCGCCTCGCCGTAGCCGGCGCGCAGGTTCGCGAGCGCGAGCAGCGGCTCAGCCATGATGCGCCCCGCCGAGATAGACCTCGCGCACGCGCGGATCGGCCGCGATCTCGTCGGGCCGGCCCTCGAGCAGGATGCGGCCGCCCACCATCACGATGATGCGGCTCGCGAAGCGGAACACGACGTTCATGTCGTGCTCGATGAACAGCACCGCGATGTCCTGCGAGAGCGAGGCGATCACGGTGAACAATTCGGCACTCTCCTCCTTCGGCACGCCGGCCGCCGGCTCGTCGAGCAGCAGCACCTTCGGGCGCGTCGCGAGCGCGAGCGCGATCTCGAGCAGGCGCTGCTTGCCGTAGGCGAGCTCGCGGGTCACGTGATGCGCCTCGCCCGAAAGCCGCAGCGAGGCGAGGATCTCGTAGGCCTCCTCCACGGTCGCGCGGTGCCGGCCAAGCCCCTGCCACCATTGCCCGGCCTGTCCGCGCCGCTCGCAGACCGCGAGCGTCACGGCCTCGAGCGCCGTGAGATGCGGGAACAGCGTGTTGATCTGGAAGGTGCGCACGAGGCCGCGCTTGACGCGCGCCTGCGGCGGCAGCGCCGTGATGTCCTCCCCGCCGAGCAGGATCTGCCCGGCGTCGGGACGCAGCATGCCGGTCATCAGGTTGATCAGCGTGGTCTTGCCGGCGCCGTTCGGGCCGATCAGCGCGTAGCGCGCGCCCCTGGGCAGCGCGAGCTCGATGTCGCCGGCCACCAGCAGGGAGCCGAAGCGCTTGTCGAGGCCGCGCGTCGCGAGGGCCGGCGCGCTCACTGGCGGCCTCGCCACCTGGCGGTGAGCTGCGCGAGCCCGCCCAGGATCCCGTTCGGCAGGAACATCACCACGGCGACGAGCAGCAGGCCGATCCAGAAGTACCAGTATTGCGGATTGATGCCCGAGAAGCGGTCGCGCGCCACCATGAAGATGATGGCGCCGACCAGGCCGCCATAGAGCCGGCCGGCCCCGCCCAGGATCAGGATCACGACCACGTCGGCGGAGCGCTGGAAATCGAGCACGCCGAGCGACACGGTCTCGGTGGTCTGTGTCAGCAGCGCCCCCGCGATGCCGGCGATCGCGGCGGAGAGCGTGTAGACCTTGCGGATATGCGCGTCGCTGTGTGCGCCGATCGCCGGCATCCGCACCGGGTTCTCGCGGATGCCGCGCAGCGCCAGCCCGAACGGCGAGTGGATCAGCCGCCGCGCCAGCAGGAACACGAGGAACAGCACGGCCAGGGCGTAGCCGTAGGCCGTGTAGCCCCACAGGTCGAAGCGGAAGGTGCCGAGCAGCGGCCACATGTTCACGCCCTGCAGCCCGTCGGCGCCGCCGGTGAGCCAGGTCGCGCTGTTGGCGGCCTCCAGCACCAGGAAGCCGAAGCCGAGCGTGAGCATGATCAGCGCGAGGTGGCGGAAGCGCGCGATCACGAAGCTCGTGAGATAGCCGGTGAGGCCCGCGACCGCCGCGCCGAAGATGAGGCCGCTGATCGGCTCGCCCCAGCCGTGCTTGGAGAGGATCCCGGCCGCATAGGCGCCGAGGCCGAAGAAGGCCGCGTGCCCGAGCGAGACGATGCCCGCATAGCCGAGGATCAGGTCGAGCGAGAGCGCGAACAGCGCCGTGATGGCGATCTGGCTCGCCAGCACGAGGTAGTCGGGGAAAAGAAAGAAGGGCAGCAGGGTCGACAGCCAGAACACGCCCTCGATCGCGCGCCACCGCCTCTGCGCCTCGAAATAGGCGTGCGGCGCGAGCGCCGGAACGGCYTGATGCATGTCAGCGCCTCCCGAACAGCCCGTGCGGCCGCCACATCAGGAGGGCCACCATSACGAGGTAGATCAGGAAGGCGCCGATCTCCGGCACGTAGTACTTGCCGGCCGAATCGCTGATGCCGAGCAGGGTCGCGGCCAGGAAGGAGCCGCCGATCGAGCCGAGCCCGCCGACCGACACCACGATCAGCACGTAGACGAGGTAATGCAGCGCGAAGCTCGGATCGAGGCCGAGGATCTCGATCGCCAGCGCCCCGCCGAGCCCCGCGAGACCGCTGCCGAGCGCGAAAGTGACCGCGAAGATTCCTTCCACATTGATGCCGAGGCCGCGCGCCATGCGCTGGTTGTCGACGGCGGCCCGCACCTGCGCGCCGAAACGCGTGTATTCCAGCGCCGCGACCAGCGCCACCGTGACGACCAGCGACACGGCCACCAGGAACACCCGGTAGACCGCGAAGTTGATCCCGAGCACGTTCCAGGAGCCGCGCAGGTAGGGCGGCATCTGCACGGGCTGCAGGATCGTGCCGTAGATGTAGGCCGCGCTCGCGACCGCGATGAAGGCGAGCCCGATGGTGAGCAGCACCTGGTCGAGCTCGCCCGCCCGGTAGAGCCGCCGGTAGAAGACCCGCTCGAGCACCACGCTGATCGCCGCCGCGGCCAGGAACGCGGCCGGCAAGGTGGCGAAGAACGGCCAGGAGAGCCGGTTCATCAAGGTCACCGTGACGTAGCCGCCGATCATGGCGAACGCACAGTGCGCCAGGTTGACGAAGTTCATCATCCCCAGGGTGACGGACAGGCCGACCGAGAGGAGGAACAGCAGCATTCCGTAGGCGAAGCCGTCGAAGACAACGCCTACGAAAGGGCCCAGGACCGAACCGATCATCGCCACGTGCCTGCCGGCACCGCCTCGCGGACCGGGGTCAGTTGGTCTTCATCCGCGCCTTGACCGGATCCTTGACCTTCTCGATCTTGTCGATCTCGACATTGAGGGTCTTGTCGCCGACCTTCTCGACGCGGCGGATGTACACCGTCTGGATCACGTCGCGGGTCTCCGGATCGATGCTGATCGGGCCGCGCGGGCTCTCCCAGGCCATGCCCTTGGCGGCCGCGATCAGCGCCTCGGCGTCGGTCTTGCCGCCGGTCTTCTTCAGCGTCTCGTAGATGAGATGCATGCCGTCCCAGCCGCCGATCGAGAACAGGTTCGGATTGCGCTTGTAGTCGGCGTTGAAGGCCTTCACGAACTCACGGTTCATCGCCGACTGGTGATTGTGGTCGTAGTGGAAGGTCGTGATGATGCCGACCGCCGCGTCGCCCATGCTGGCCCGCGCCTCGTCCTCGGTGAGCTCGCCCTGGGCGAAGACCTTGGTCTTCTTCGGATCGATGCCGCGGTCCGCGAAGGCCTTGGCGATCGCGGCCGGCTGCGCGCCGCCCGGGATGAAGACGTAGATGGCCTCCGGGTTGAGGTCCTTGGCGCGCTGCACGAAGGCCGAGAAGTCCGGGTTCGCCACCGGCATGCGCACCGAGCCGATGATCTCGCCGCCCGCCTCCTTGAAGCCGCGCTGGAAGCTCTGCTCCGCGTCGTGGCCGGGCCCGTAGTCCGACACCATGGTGTAGGCCTTCTTCACCCCGCTCTTGGCCGCCCATCCGCCGAACGGCTCGTTGACCTGCGGGATCGTCAGCGACACGCGCGCCATGTAGGGCGACTTCGTCGTGATGATCGCGGTGGCTGCGTTCATCACCACCATGAACTTCTTGGCATCCTTGGAGACGTCGCCCGCCGCCAGCGCGTTCGGGGTCAGCAGGAAGCCCGTGATGATGTCGACCTTGTCGCGCACGATGAGCTCCTGCGCGAGGCGCTTGGCGACGTCCGGCGCAATGCCGCCGACGTCCTTGCGGATGATCTCGATCTTCTTGCCCGCGACCGTGTCGCCCTTCTGCTTCATGTAGAGCTTGACCGCGTTGTCCATCTGCGTGGCGCCGTCGGCGAACTGCCCCGAATAGGGCAGGATCAGGCCGATCTTGATGGTCTCCTGGGCCCCCGCCGCGGAGGCGCCGATGAGCGCGGCCGCGAGGCCGCAAAGTCCGATCAGAGTTCGCTTCATGGAAGTCTCCCCCGGGTTCTGTGTTGCGGGTCGCGGGACGGCGTCCCGAAGCCGTACCGCCTGCAGTTCATCACGTGTCGAATTGTATCGTCGTGCGGAGCCATAGCTGCAGCTCGTCCGCGGCCACCGCCGCGCGCGAGGCTGCCGATGATCGACTGGCGCATGCCCTCCCTGGCGTTTTCGGCGACCGTAAAGGCTTGGCTAAGCAAGGTCAATTTGACCTTTGTTGACCGAAGACGAGGACGCGCGCCGCGCTCTCGCGGCTCCGCACGCCGCGTTGGGCGCCGGCCCATGCGTGCGCCATTCGCCCGGATTCAGGGCGCCGGCGCCAGCGCGCGGTGCTCGATTCTGTAGTGGGCGCAAATCGCACGGATCGTCCGCCGGCGGGCAGCCGGTCGATTCCTTGTCGACCGCGGCGTCAGTCGACGCCGTTGCGGACCGGCCGCGTGAAGTTGGCCCAGCCGTCCTCGGCCTCGGGCAGGTCCCGCGCCGCGCCGGAAGCGCGCAGGAGATGGGCCTTGGCGATCATGTTGGCGCTGACCGGCGCGGTCAGGAACAGGAAGATCGTGATCAAGAGCTCGTGGATCGACGGCTCGCGTCGCGCGAGCAGGAAATAGAGCATGGAGGCGATCAGCAGCGAGCCGATGCCGAGCGTGGTCGCCTTGGTCGGTCCGTGCAGGCGCCGCATGGTATCGGGCAGCTTGGCGAGCCCGAACGAGCCGACGAACAGGAAGAAGCCGCCGCTGACGATGAAACCCGCGATGATCAGCTCGATCGCCGTCGTCATGGATGTCACTCGATGATGTTGCCGCGCAGCAGGTACTTGCAGAGCGCGACGGTGCTGAGAAATCCGACCATGGCGAACAAGAGCGCAACCTCGAAATACATGCCGGTGCCGAGCAGGATGCCGAGCAGCACCACGAGGCCGATCGCGTTGATCACCATCGTGTCCAGCGCCAGCACGCGGTCGGTGACGTCCGGCCCGACCAGCAGGCGGTAGAGATTGAGCAGGATCGCCGCCGCGACGGCAGCGAGGGCGAAGACGCTGGCGATCTCGATCATTCGAAGATCCTCTTCAGGCGGCGCTCGTAGCGCTGCTTGATCGCGGCCGCGGTCGCGGCCGGGTCGGCGGTGTCGAGGCAGTGGACCAGGAGCGCGCGCCGGTCGGCGCTGACGTCGGTCGTCAGCGTGCCCGGCGTCATCGTGATGGTGCCGGCGAGCGTCGCGATCGCCTCGGGCGATTTCAGGTCGAGCGGAACGGTGACGAAATGCGAGCGCAGGCTGTCGCCGCGGCGGAACAGGACCAGGTAGGCGACCTGCACGTTGGAGACCACGATGTCCCAGGCGACGATCGCGCCGTATTCCAGGATCGCGAGCGGATTGCGCACCGAGGCGCGCTGCGGCCAGTAGACGCTGGTCGCGATCGGCACCAGCACGCCGACCAGGAGCCCGAGCACGGCATTGGAGACCGAGAAGTCGTTCAGGAGCAGGCACCACACCACGACGATGGTCGCGGTGAGCAGCGGATGCGGCACCAGCCGGCGGCGCATGATCACTCTCCCCTGGAAGCGACCGCCGAGCCCAGCACGGCGCGCACGTAGAGGCCGCGATCGCCGGCCTGCTGGGCGACCGCCTGCATCTCGGCCGTGACCGGCCCCGCGAACACGCTGAGCCCGACGATCAGCGCGACCACGCCGCCGAAGCAGGCGACCGGCGCCGCGCGCAGGGCTTGCGCGGGCTCGCGCTCGTTCTGCGCGTGCTTCCAGAACAGCGTGCTGCCGGCGCGCGCGAAAGCCGCGAGCAGGACGAGGCTGGTGGCGAGGATCACGCTCCAGATCGTGGCGCCGAGCGCGGCGTCCCGCGTGGCGTCGAGGATCAGGAGCTTGCCGAGAAAGCCCGAGAGCGGGGGCAGCCCGACGAACCCCATGGCGGCGACCAGGAACAGCGCGGCGCCGAGCCCGCGCTGGCGCATCGGCGCCGGGCGCAGCCGGTCGCGGGCGCGGCCGCGGCGCTCGGCGACGAGGTCGACCAGCAGGAACAGGGCGCAGGCGATCAGCGTGCTGTGGATCAGGTAGTAGAGCGCGCCGCCCAGTGCCTCGCTGCGGAACAGGCCGAGCGGGATCAGCAGCGTGCCCATGGAGGCGACCACCGCGAAGCTCACCAGGTCGAGGAGATTGCGGCTCGCGAGCGTGCCGACGGCGCCGACCGCGAGCGTCACCAGCGCGGCCGGCACCAGGACGCTGTCGGCCACCGCCACCGCGGGCGCGTTCTCGCCCGAGAAGACCAGCGTGAAGACGCGCACGATCGCATAGGCGCCGACCTTGGTGAGGACCGCGAACAGCGCCGCGGCCGGGGGCGGCGCCGCCGCATAGGTGATCGGCAGCCACCAGTGCAGCGGCACCAGCGCGGCCTTGAGCACGAACACGCCGAGCAGCAGGACGGCGCCAGCGGCGAGCAGCGCCTGGTCGCCGGCCGCGACCTGCGGCACCTTCACGGCGAGGTCCGCCAGGTTGAGCGTGCCGGTGACCGCGTAGATGAGCCCGACCGCGAACAGGAACACGACCGAGCCGATCAGGTTGACGGCCACGTACTGGAAACCGGCCTTCAGCCGCCGCGCGCCGCCGCCGTGCAGCATCAGCCCGTAGGACGCGATCAGCATCACCTCGAAGAAGACGAACAGGTTGAACAGGTCGCCCGTCAGGAAGGCGCCGTTGATGCCGAGCAATTGGAACTGGAACAGGGCGTGGAAATGGCGTCCCCGCGCGTCCCAGCCGTTGACCGCATAGAGCAGCACCGCGAACGCGACGATGCTGGCGAGCAGCACCATGGT
The DNA here is from genome assembly GCA_003105195.1 of Bradyrhizobiaceae bacterium. Classification (GTDB taxonomy): domain Bacteria; phylum Pseudomonadota; class Alphaproteobacteria; order Rhizobiales; family Xanthobacteraceae; genus FEB-22. The sequence goes on along the minus strand of PQAH01000043.1, from coordinate 16,503 downwards.
GGTCGAGAGCCGATCCGCCACCACCACGATGCCGAACGGCGCCGGCCAGTCGCCCAGCCGGTAGGCCAGCGGCTCGCCCGGCCGCGCCATGACGTAGAGCCCGACCGCCACGGCCACGAGGGCGAGCGTCGCTGCGACCGACAGCACGCGCTGCAGGCGGATGTCGTCGCGCCCGACCAGCACCAGCAGCGCCGCCGTGAGCGCCGGCAGGATCGTGGGCAGGATCGGCCACTGGCTCATGACGCACCTTCCGGCGGCGGCGATCCGAGGCTGCTGTCCCGGTCCGAGGCCGAGATGTCGACCCGGTCCGAGCCCGTCTCGAGGAAGCCGCGCAGCGACAGCACCACGATCAGCGCCGTCATGCCGAAGGAGATCACGATGGCGGTCAGCACCAGCGCCTGCGGCAGCGGGTCGACCGGGTTCGCGGTGGCGCCGACGATCGGCGGCCGGTCGATCGCGAGCCGCCCGGTCGCGAACAGGAACAGGTTCACCGCATAGGAGAGGAGCGACAGTCCGATCACCACCGGAAAGGTGCGCCGGCGCATCACGAGATAGACGCCCGCCGCCGTGAGCACGCCGATTCCGCTCGCTACCAGCAGTTCCACGGCTCAGTCCCCCTCGCTGGTGACGAGCGCGCGCGGCCGCGCCGGTGCCGGCGTGCTCTGCCGCGGCAAGGTTCGCGGCTCCTCGGCCGGCGGCGACGGCGGCTCGGCGCGCTCCTCGACCCGCGAGATCGTGGCGAGCGACAGGAGCACCGTGCCGACCACCGTGAGGAAGACCCCGAGGTCGAAGGCGACCGCGGAGGCGAGCTCGATCTCGCCGATCAACGGCAGGTGCACGTGGTCGAAGGTGCTGGTCAGGAACGGCCGGCCGAACAGCCACGATGCGACCCCGGTGAGGCCCGCGATGGCGACGCCGCCCCCGATCATCAGGTGGGCGTCGAAACGCGCCCGTGCCGCCGTCCAGGAATAGCCGCTCGCCATGTACTGCATGATCAGCGCCACCGCCACGATCAGCCCGGCAATGAAGCCGCCGCCGGGCAGGTTGTGGCCGCGGAAGAAGATGTAGGCGCCGACCGTCACGACCAGGGGCAGCAGGACCCGCGTGGCGACCACGAGCAGCAGCGGATGGGCGTCCGCGCTTTCGAGGCCCGGGCGCATGGCGGCGAGCCGCCGCGCCGCCGCGCCGCGCAGGGCCGAATCGAGCAGGGCGTAGATCGCCAGCGCCGCGATGCCGAGCACGATGATCTCGCCGAAGGTGTCGAAGCCGCGGAAGTCCACCAGGATGACGTTGACGACGTTGGTGCCGCCGCCGCCGGGCTTCGCCTGTGCGACGTGGAAGGCGGAGATCGAGTCCACGCTGCGGGTCATCAGGGCATAGGCGAGTCCGCCGGCCCCGAGCCCGACCGCGCTCGCGACCACGGCGTCGAAGGAGCGCCAGCCGGCGCCGGTCTCGGCCGGCGTCTCCTTCGGCAGCAGGTTGAGCGCGAGCAGCAGCAGGATGGTGGTGACCACCTCGACGCTGACCTGGGTGAGGGCCAGGTCGGGCGCCGAGAACTGCATGAAGGTCAGCGACACGATCAGGCCGACCACGCTGGTGAGCACGATCGCGAACAGCCGGTCGCGGTGGCGCAGCACCAGCGTCGCGGTGGCCACGATCAGGACCAGCCAGGCCGTGACCGCGGGCGCGCTCGCAGGCAGCGGCGCGCGCTCGCCCGCCGCGTGCGGCGCGATCCAGAACCAGGCTGCCGCCGCTCCCGCGATCGCCAGCACCGCGACGCTCGCGTGGTGGTGCAGCACCTGCGTGTGCGTCGCGGCGATCAGCCGGTCCGCGGCGCGCACGCAGGCCGAAAGCGCCGCCTCGAACATGCGCTTGGCGTCGGGCCGCGGGAAAGCCTCGCGCAGCCGGTCGAGCCGCTCCTGGACCGCCACGAAGGCGAGGCCGCCGGCGAGCGCGATCAGGCTCATCGCCAAGGCCGGCGTGACGCCGTGCCAGATCGCGAGCGAGAGCGGCGGCATCTCGCCGCCCGTGACCGCGCGCGCGGCCGGCTCGACCAGGGGCGCGGCCAGGAGCTGCGGCGCGACGCCGAGCGCCACCACCAGGGCGACCAGGACCGCGACCGGTCCCCACATGCCGGGCGAGGGGTCGTGCCCGTGTCCGGCGTCGCCGGGGTGCGGCCGGCCGAGGAAGGCGCCGATCACCAGGCGCGCCGAATAACCCGCCGACAGGAGCGCGCCGAGCGTCGCCATCGCGGGAACCAGCCAGGCGAGGCCCGCATAGCTCGTGACCGCGGCCTGCTCGAGCATCATCTCCTTCGAGATGTAGCCGTTGAGCAGCGGCACGCCCGCCATCGAGGCCGCGGCGACCAGCGCGAGCGTGCCGGTGATCGGCATCAGCCACAGGAGTCCGCCGAGCCGGCGGATGTCCCGCGTGCCCGCCTCGTGGTCGACGATGCCGACGCTCATGAACAGCGCCGCCTTGAAGGTCGCATGGTTGAGCACGTGCAGCACTGCGACCGCGGCCGCGGCCGGCGTGCCGAAGCCGAGCAGCATGGTGATCAACCCGAGATGGCTGACCGTCGAGAAGGCGAGCAGCGCCTTGAGGTCGTCGCGGAAGCAGGCGATCCAGGCCGCCACCACCATGGTGACGAGTCCGGTGAGCGACACGATCAGGAACCACGCCTCGGTGCCCGCGAGCGCTGGCCACAGCCGCGCCATCAGGAAGATGCCGGCCTTCACCATGGTGGCCGAATGCAGGTAGGCCGAGACCGGCGTCGGCGCCGCCATGGCGTGCGGCAGCCAGAAATGGAACGGGAACTGCGCGGACTTGGTGAAGGCGCCGATCAGGATCAGGATCAGCGCCGGCAGGTAGAGCGGCGATTCCCGGATCGCCTCGCCGCGCTGCAGGATCTCGGAGATCTGGTAGCTGCCCGCGATCTCGCCCAGGATCAGCATGCCGGCGATCAGGGCGAATCCGCCGCCGCCCGTGACGACGAGCGCCATGCGGGCGCCCCGGCGCGACTCGGCCGCATGGTTCCAGTAGCCGATGAGCAGGAACGAGCTGAGGCTCGTCAGCTCCCAGAACACCAGCATGAGCAGGACGTTGTCGGCCGCCACGATACCGAGCATCGAGCCCTGGAACAGGAGCAGATAGGCATAGAAGCGTCCGGCCGGGTCGGCGGGCGCGAGATAATGTCGCGCATAGACGATGATCAGGACGCCGATCGCGAGGATCAGCAGCGCAAAGAACACCGCGAGCGCATCGAGGCGGAACGAGAACGACAGTCCGACCTGCGGCAGCCAGTCGGCACGCCAGGCGACCGCCGGGGCGGACCACAGCGCATCGGCGTTCGCCAGCAGCAGCGCGAGGGACACGAGCGTCGCCGCCGCCGCCGTTCCGGCGCAGGCGCTCCGTCCGAGCCGAGCCGCCAGCGGAGGGAAGGCCGCGGCCAGGAACGGGATCAGGACGACGAGAGCGGACGACATTCGGGTTCGGCGAGCCTCGCGCCCTCTCCTGTTGCAGGTTCGATGCGCGCGGCACGGCCATCGCGACGCGCGCAGGCGTCGCCGGCCCTCGGACTGCGTCTCCGCCTCATCGTCTCCCTTCCGCCGGCGCCGCGGTGCCGCTCACGCGGACCGCAGGAACGACAGCGCCATGAAGGCGAGCAGGATCAGCGCGACCGACACCGGCCAGTTCCGCTCGAGCTTTCGCACCAGCGGGAGGAGCAGGCGCCCGCCGAGATCCGCGGTCGCGCCGCGGTCGCCGCGCGTCCTTGCCGCACGCGACCCCGTAGCGCCCGCAGGTCCGGCGCGCCGGTCTGGAGCAGGCGCGTCCATCGCCAGCCTCCTGGGTTCTCCGTCAAACTCGGGCGCGGCCGTCGGAGAAACAAGCTGTGGGGACAACCTCCGTTCGGATACCTTGTGGCGATCACCTCGGTAGAAACCACACGATGACAGACCCTCTGCAGCGCCCGATAACCGGCTCGACGAGCTGGCCAGAGATGCGTTTGTCCAGAAGCCCATTCCTGAACGGAAGCTGCTACGTCGCGGCCTTTCTCGGGCTCGACCATGTGAGCTTCATCGACGCCTATCAGGGGCTCGCCATCACGCCGTGGAGCCCGGGGCAGGGCCTCACCCTGGCGGTGGTGCTTCTCGGCGGCGCGGTCTATGCGCCCTTCGTGCTCGCCGCGCCGGCGCTCGCCGGACTCATTTTCCGGGGCGGCTCGGTGCCGTTCGCGATCCACCTGCTGGAAGGTCTCCTGATCGGCGGCAGCTGCCTCGCGATCGGCCTGACCGTGCGTCACCGGAACCTGCTCGACTTCCGGCTTCCCGCACTCAATGACGTGCTGGTGCTGATGCTGAGCGCGCTCGCGGTGGCGGCGGTGGCGGCGAGCAGCTATGTCGGACTCCTCGGCGTCCTGGGCTATCTGGAAGGCCGGCAGCTGCTCGCCGCCTTCCTGCGCTTCCTGGTCGGAGACCTGATCGGAATGCTGGTGGTGTCGCCCCTGCTGCTCATGGCGGTCAGCCGGCCGCGCCGGCCGGCCATCACGTGGGAGAGCCTGCTGCAGGGCGCCGCGATCGTGCTGGCGCTGTTGGCGATCTTCGCGCTTCCCCACGCGCGCGCCTACCAGCTGTTCTATCTTCTGTTCGTGCCGCTGCTCTGGTGCACCCTGCGCTCCGGCCTGTTCGGGGCCGCCGTTGCGCTCAGCGTGATCCAGGTCGGGCTGGTGATCGCGCTCCAGCTCTGGCCCGGGACCGACCTCGAGCTGTTCTCGATCCAGATGCTGATGATCTCGCTGGCGGCGACCGGCCTCGTGTTCGGCAGCCTGGTGGCCGAGCAGCAGGCGACCGCGACGCGGCTGCGGTATCAGCAGCTCGCGCTCAATCGCGCGCTGCGGCTGCGATCGATGGGCGAGGTCGCGACGACGATCGCCCACGAGGTGAACCAGCCGATCACGTCGATCAAGACCTTCGCGGGCATCGCGCGCGAGGCCGTCGCGGCGGGCCGGCTCGCGGCTGCCGGCGAGGCGATCGGCAAGATCCGGTCGGAATGCGACCGCGCCAGCTCCATCATCAGCGGCACGCGCGGTCTCCTGCGCCGGCAGGCGCTGCATCCGCGGCCGGTCGCGCCGGAGGAGATCCTGGGCGAGATACGCGATCTCCTGCTCGACCGATTGGCCGCGGCCGAGATCGACCTGCGCGTGCGCGTGCATCCCGGCGCCGAGTCGATGGTCGGCGACCCGGTTCAGCTGCAGCAGGCGCTCTACAACGTCATCGACAACAGCGTCGACGCGATCGCGGCGACCGGCAAGCCGGGAGTCATCTCGGTCGACGTCGCCGCCACGGGCGCGGCCGGCATCGAGATCGCGGTGCGCGACAACGGCCCGGGATTTCCCGAGCACATCATGGATCTCGCGCCGATTCCCCTGCTCACGAGCAAGCCGGAAGGCACCGGCATCGGGCTGTCGATCGCGCGCTCCGTGGCGGAGGCGCATGGCGGCGGAATCGCGGTCGCCTCGGACGAGGCGGGGACCATCGTGAAGCTTCGCTTCAGGAAGGAGGGCAGCCGCTCATGAGCTCGGTGGCGCTGGTGGACGACGATCCGGGGGTGCTGGAGGCGGTCGGCATGCTGCTCGAGACCAAGGGACTCCAGGTCGCGCGCTATGCGAGCGCGGCCGCCTTCCTGGGGGCGCCCGCGGACGCCGGCTGCGTGGTCAGCGACCTGCGCATGCCCGGGCTCAACGGCATGGAGCTGCTCGCCGCCCTGAAGCAGTCGCAGGACCCGCGGCCCGTGATCCTGCTCACCGCGCACGGCGACGTCGAGCTCGCCGTCCAGGCGCTCAAGCAGGGCGCGTTCGACTTCATCGAGAAGCCGTTCGAGGAGGAGCGGCTGCTGCAGGCCGTTCGCGCCGCGATGGACGCCGGCGCGGAGTCGACCGCCAGGCGCAACCAGCTCGACGAGCTCAAGGCGCGCTACGAATCCCTCACCGAGCGACAGCGCCAGGTGCTGTGGCTCGTCGTCGACGGCTGCGCCAACAAGGAGGTCGCGGCCCGGCTCGGCATCAGCGTGCGCACGGTCGAGACCTATCGCGCCTGGGTGCTCGAGCGCATGCGCGCCGAGAGYTTCGCCGACCTCGTGCGGATGAGCATGGTGTTGCGCCCGCACGTACAGTCGCCGGGGTGAGCCGCGGGTCGGCGCGATCGCGCGCCGGATCAGAAGATCGTGTAGGCACCGTCGATCACCAGGCTGTCGCCCGTGTGGTAGCGGCTCGCCTCGCTCGCGAGATAGACCGCGATGCCGGCGAAGTCGTCCGGCGCGCCCCAGCGGCGCATCGGGATGCGCGGGAGCACGTTGCCGGAGAATTTTTCGTCCGCGACCGCGGCGGCGGTCATCTCGGTCTCGATCCAGCCCGGCAGGACGGCGTTGGCCGTGACCTCGTAGTGCGCCATCTCGACCGCGAGCGCGCGCGTCATGGCGACCAGCGCGCCCTTGCTGGCGCCGTAGGCGGCGGCCCGGGCGGGGCCGTGCACGGCCGCGGTGCTCGCGACCGCGACCAGGCGGCCGCCCGGATCGCCGGCTTGCGCGCGCGCGATCATGTGGCGGCACGCGGCGCGCAGGGTGAAGAAGGCGCCGTCGAGATTGACCGCGAGCACCCGCCGCCATTCCGCGGTGGCAAGCTCGGCGAGCGGCGCGCGCCGCTGGGTCACGCCCGCATTGGCGAAGCAGGCGTCGACGCGGCCCATGGCGGAAAGCGCGGCCGCGAAGCTCGCCTCCACCTGCGTCTCGTCGGCGACGTCGCAACGCTGCGCGAGCACGCGCCGTCCGTGGCGACGCAGGCTCGTCTCGGCGGAAGCGAGCTTCTCGGGATTGCTCCCCCAGATCACCACGTCGGCGCCCGCCCGGGCGAGCCCATCGGCGAAGCCGAGGCCGATGCCGCCGTTGCCCCCGCTGACCAGCGCGACCTTCCGGCTCAGATCGAACGTCATGCGCCCTCCCTGGTTCGCCCGCTCTTGTGGGCGATCGGGAGCGTGCCGTCCAGCGGCCTCTGGCGCTGCTATTCGGCGGCTTCCAGCCTGCCGGGCGCTTCGATCCGCGCGAGCGGCGCGACCGCCGGCCCGTGGAGCACGGAGCCGTCCGGCGCGAACTGCGAGCCGTGGCACGGACAGTCCCAGCATTGCTCGAGGCTGTTCCAGTGCACGACACAGCCCATGTGCGTGCAGCTCGCCGAGCGCAGGTGCAGCGCGCCGTCGAGATCGCGGCACGCCGCGATCTTCTTCAGTCCCTTGCGCAGCAGGCGCCCTTCGCCGGGCGTCAGATCCTGCGCCGCGGCGATCTCTCCGGCCGTGAGGTATTCGGCGAAGCTCTTGATCGGCGTGAGGTTCTCCTTGATGTAGTCGCCGATGCGCTGGGTGATCTTGCGTGCCGGGTCGTAGACCTCGCTCCACGGGCTTTCGCCCGACACGATCAGGTCGGCGACGAGCAGGCCGCCGACGATGCCGTTGGTGATGCCCTGGCCGGAATCGCCGGTGACCAGGTAGACGTGCCGGTTGCCGGGATTGCGGCCGATGAAGCCCGCGAAGTCGGCCGGCTCCATGACCTGCCCGGACCAGCGATGCGTGATCCTCCCGAGCGCGGGGAGCCGCTCGCGCGCCCAGGCCTCGAGACCCGCGAAGCGGCGGGCGCCGTCATCCGCCTCCCCGGACTTGTGATCCTCGCCGCCGATGATGACCGCATCGTCCTCCTCCGAGAGCGGCTGCAGGCGCACATAGTGATACGGGTCCCGCGTGTCCCAATAGAGCGCGTCGGCGAGGCTGCCGCGCGGCAGGACGGCCGCGATCGCATAGGTGCGATAGGGCGCCTGCTTGGTATGGACCGCCATGCGGTCGTTGATCGGGACGTTGGTGGCGATCACGACGTCGCGGGCGCGCAGCTCGTGCCCCGGCTCGGTCCTGACCACCACCTCGCCGTCTCTTTCCTCGACGCCGAGCACGCGCGTGTCCGCATAGAGCCGGCCGCCGCGCCTGCGGATGGCGCCGGCCAATCCCGCGAGATACTTGAGCGGATGAAAGCGCGCCTGGCGCGGGAAGCGCAGGGCGCGCGCCGCGATGTCCCGCTGCAGCGGCGGCGCGTCGCATGCTTCCACCGGGATGCCGACCTGCAGGCAGGCCGCGCGTTCCTCGTCGAGGCGCGAATCCGGGGTATCCGGCGCCTGCATGAGAAACCCGTCGAGGCGCGCGAAATCGCAGGCGATTCCCTCCTCGCGCTGGATCGTCTCGGCGCGGTCGATGGAGGCCGCCAGGCTCTGGTACAGGATCCTGGCCGCCGCGAGCCCGCGCGTCTCGATCACCTCCGCATAGAAGTCGTCGAAGGCGGAGGCGAGATGCGCCGTGGTGCGGGCCGTCATGCCGGTCGCGATCGCGCCGCTGTCCACGACGACGACGGAACGGCCCCGCGCCGCAACCTCGTAGGCGACCGAAAGTCCCGCGATGCCGCCACCGATCACGATCACGTCGGCCCGTTCCGCATGATCGAGGAGCGGCGCCTCGACGCTCGGACCGTCCATCCAGAGCGAGACCGTATGTTCCTCCGCCACGTTCATGCGACGCCTCCACGATTGCGCCCGCCGCGGCGCATCCTCGCCGCCTGCGTCAACCGGATTGCGAGGGTCCGGTTCCCGGCGACGCATGTGGTCGGCGCACCGCGCATCCCGCCCGGAACACCCGCCCCGGAAAATCGTTGGCCCCATCGCGGCGCCGGCGGCGACGTTTCGGCCCGCGCGCAACCTTCCACCCTCCGATGCCCGAGACCCCGCTTCCTGCCTTGACCGACCGGACCGTGCATCTCTGCATCGACATGCAGCGCATCTTCACGGCCGAGGGTCCCTGGCCCACCCCCTGGATGGGGCGGGTCCTGCCGGTCGTGACGGAGCTCGCGCGGCGCTTCCCGGAACGCACCGTGTTCACGCGATTCATCACGCCCGAGCGACCCGAGGAGCGGCCCGGAAACTGGCGGCGCTATTACGAGAAGTGGCGCCGCGCCACCCGGGCGGAGCTCGCGCCGGGACTGCTCGACCTCGTCGCGCCGCTGGCAGCGCTGGTGCCGCCCGCCGTCACCGTCGACAAGACCCGCTATTCGGCCTTCCTGGGCTCCGGGCTGCACGAGCATCTGCTCGCGCGCGGCGCCGACGGATTGATCGTGACCGGTTCGGAGACCGACGTCTGCGTGCTCGCGACCGTGCTCTCCGCCGTCGACCTCGGCTGGCGCGTGATCCTGGTTCGCGACGCGGTGTGCAGCTCGTCCGATGCGGGCCACGACGCCCTGCTGGAGGTCTATCACGGCCGCTACAGCCTGCAGATCGAGACCGCCGACGCCGAGGACGTCCTGCGGCAATGGCCATGACACGCCGTCACCGGCGGCCGGCACCATGCCGGCGCCGTCGCCCGTGCCCGGTACCGTCGCTGACGCAGGAATCACCCCGAAATCCCGCCGGGAACTCGGGCGAACAGATGACGATCGGCCGCATCGGGCAAGCCACAGGGGGCTGACATGACCTATGCGACCGACCGTCTCGGCGACGAGCCGGGTGTGACCGAGCGGGACATCCCGATCGGCGACATTCTCGAGGATGCGGTGCGCACGCACGGCCCCGCGCGCATGTTCCGACGACCCCGCGGCCCTCCCGAGCTCTCCTCGTGACCCGAACGGCCGCGGGCGGAGGCGCGCCTCCGCCCGCCGATCGTGGTCCGCCGGACCGCCCTCATCCCGCGACGGCCTGGTAGGCGAGGCCGCTCAGCATCGCCCCGACGAACGCGAATCCCGCATAGGCGGCGAAGACCTGCCGCCGCGCGACCGCGAACACCGCGACCGCGGCCGGGATCGACGTGACGCCGCCGCCGACCAGGAACGCCATGGCGGCGCCGGGGGCGAGCCCCTTGTCGATCAGCCCGCCGACCAGCGGCAGGGCCGCATTGCCGTTGAGATAGCTCGGAATGCCGATGAGGGTCGCGCCCAGGATCGAGAGCAGGCCGCCGTCGCCCGCGATCCGGGCGACGAGATCGTTCGGCACATAGACGACCATCAGGCTCTCCAGCGCGAAGGCGAGCAGCAGCCACTTGCCGAGGAACATTCCGGTCTGGGCCGCCGACTGGACGAAGGCCTCGCGCCGCGCCGGCTCCTGCCAGGCGCGCCAGACCACGGATTTGGGATTGCGGATCTTCGAGCCCGCGCAGCCGCCATTGCCGACGCCCTCGCGCAGCACCGGGCCGGCGAGCACGCCGAAACCCTGCAAGGCGAGCACGCCGAAGCCGCCGAGCAGGCCGACCGCGACCGCCGCCACGGTCTTGGCGAGCGCGAAGCCGGAGCCGAGCACGCCGGCCGTGAGCACGAACATCGCGGGATCCATCAGGGGCGAGGCGAGCCAGAACGCCATCACGGGCGCGAGCGGCACGCCGGTTGCGAGCAGCGCCGCGATCACCGGGATGACGCCGCAGGAGCAGAAGGGCGACAGGCCGCCCATCAGGCTCGCGAGCACGACCATCGCGGCGACATTGCCCGCGAAGGCCCGTGCGATCAGGTTCTCGGCGCCGCTCGCCTTGGCATAGGCGGTGAGGGCGATGGAGAGGAGGAAGAACGGCGCCACTCCCGCGACCTGCCGGGCCGTGAAGACCGCCGAGTCGCCCGCCTGGCGCGGCGCGAGGATCGCGAGCCCCGCGAACAGGACCGCGAGCGCGGTCCAGGCCGGGTCGAGCCGGAACGGCACCATGCGCCCGAGCGCCGCGCGGGTCTCCGGGATGGACATATTGCTACTCCTCTAGATGTCTAGTGATGACCGGAGAAAAATTTTTACGCCGCCGCCTCGTCGGCCTCCGCGAGGCCGGCGCAGCATTCGGCCTTCACGTAGCAGAGCACGTCGTTCACGGCCTGGTAGCTGGCCGTGCAGATGACCTCGCGGCCGCGCCGCTCCTGCGCGATCAGGCCCGCCTGGACGAGGCTCGCGAGGTGGTGCGCGAGCGTCGTCGCCGGCACGCCCAGATGCTTCTGCAGGGTGCCGACATTGGCGCCTTCGCGGCCGGCCCGCACCAAGAGCTTGAACACGCGCAGGCGCGTGCGGTTGCCGAGCGCCGCGAGCGCGTCCGCCGCCTTCTGCTCCGTGATGGTGCTGCGCGAGGCCATGCTGTATCTATATCACTAGAATTATAGTTGTCAAGCCGGCCGCCGCCCGGGCGCCGCGGTCCGCCGCGCCGCACCCGCCTCGTACCAGCCGCGCGTGCGGTTCACGATTCTGACCACCGACAGCATGACCGGCACCTCGATCAGCACGCCGACCACGGTCGCGAGCGCCGCGCCCGAGTCGAAGCCGAACAGGCTGATGGCCGCGGCCACCGCGAGCTCGAAGAAGTTGCTCGCCCCGATCAGCGCGGAGGGCCCGGCCACGCAATGCGCCTCGCCCGCGGCGCGGTTGAGCAGGTAGGCGAGTCCGGAGTTGAAGTAGACCTGGATCAGGATCGGCGCCGCCAGCATCGCGATGATCAACGGCTGCGCCAGGATCTGCCCGCCCTGGAAGCCGAACAGCAGCACCAGGGTCGCGAGCAGCGCCGCGAGCGAGACCGGCTGCAGCCGCGCCAGCAGCCGCGCGAGCCCCCCGCTCCCGCCGCGCGCGAGCACGCCGCGCCGCACGATCTGCGCCATGACCACCGGCACGACGATGTAGAGCGCCACCGAGAGCAGCAGCGTCTCCCACGGCACCGTGATCGCCGAGAGGCCGAGCAGCAGGCCGACGATCGGCGCGAAGGCGAACACCATGATGACGTCGTTGAGCGCGACCTGGCTCAGCGTGAAATGCGGCTCGCCGTCCGTGAGGTTGCTCCAGACGAACACCATGGCGGTGCAGGGCGCCGCGGCGAGCAGGATCAGACCCGCGATGTAGCTGTTGATCTGGTCCGCCGGCAGGTAGGGCCGGAACAGCCAGCCGACGAACAGCCAGCCGAGCAGCGCCATGGAGAACGGCTTCACGGCCCAGTTGACGGCCAGCGTGACGCCGATGCCGCGCCAGTGCTCCTTCACGCCCGCGAGCGCGGCGAAATCGATCTTCACCAGCATCGGGATGATCATCAGCCAGATCAGCAGCGCGACCGGCAGATTGACCTTGGCGAGCTCCGCCGCACCGACGGCCTGGAACACGGCGGGAAAGAAATGCCCGAGCGCGACCCCGGCGACGATGCACAAGCCGACCCAGAGCGTCAGGTAGCGTTCGAAGGTCGACATCGGCTTCCCCGAATTCCGAACCGATCAGAGGACGAAGACCGGGGCGAAGCCGCCGCCGGGCGTCCTGAAATTCGTGGTCTGGCCCTGGTAGAGGCGCGCGGCCTTGAGCAGCACCTCCCCGTCGTAGACGTAGAGCCGCACGTCGGCCTTGCGGGCCTGCGGCGTCCCGTCGAGCCGGATCATGCGCTCGCCCGGGGCCGCATAGGCCTGCGCGACATAGCCGCCGCGGGCGATCTCGGCGAAGACGCCGCGGGTCACCTTGTCGCCGCGGTAGACCGCCTTGCTGCCGTGGCCGCCCGCCGGCTTGAAGAACCACTGCTTGCGCGTCTCCCAGAGCTCGGCTGCATTCTCCGGCGTCACCGCCACGGTGCGCGGCACGCCCGCGAGATCGGCCGCGCTCGCAGCCGGCATGCCGAGCGCGCGCAGCCGCTCCGGATCCGAGAGGAGCGTGAGGTTGCGCTTGTCGGCGAACAGCGCATGCGCGCGCGGGTTCGGCGTGACCACGACCGCGCCCGCCTCGTAGGCGGCGCGCAGCGCCGCGTGCTCCGGGCGCTCCAGCGCGAAGTCGACCAGACGGTTGTAGACGAGGTCGACCGGCGCCGCCCCGGCGAACAGCCGTCCTTCCGCGAAGCGCAGCGTACCGCCGTCGGTGACCGCCGCCTCGATCCCGTGCTTCTCGAAGAAGCGCTGCGCCAGGAGGAATTCCGGATAGAGATACTGCTCCTCGGGCCGGTCGTCGACGATCGCGACGCGCGGCGGCCGGCCGCCTGCGCGTTGCAGCGTCCATTCGCGTTCGAACATGCGCAGCACGGCCGCCTCGAAGTCCCCGGCCTCGGAGCGGCCGAGGGAGATCTCGACCTCGCGGCAGCAGGCGAGCTGCGCCCGCGCCAGAAGCGCGTTCAGGAAGGCCCCGCCCGCATTGGTGTTGATCTCGATGAGCTTCGGTCCCTCCGCCGCGAGGTGGAAGTCGTAGCCCATGAAGGCGCCGCGCGGTCCGAAGTCGCGCCGGGCGATCTCCGGCGCCCATGCCAGCGCCGCCTCGCGATAGGCCGGCAGGCGCGCCGCGGCCTCGATGGCGCGCACGATGCGGACCATCGCGTCGACGTCGCCCTGCGCCATGAACATCGGAGTGTTCGAGAACAGGTGCGGCCGCGATTCGATGAAGGTCGCGGAGAATTCGGCGTCGCCGGCTTCGCGCGCGAGCGCGCCTCCGAGCGCCGCACTGTCGAGCGTGACGCAGAAGCATTCCCGGTTGAGAATGTCACTGGCCCGGTCGACGGTCGGGGCGCAGGAGGCGAGGGCCTGGGTCATCGGGGGGCTGCCGGATGCCGCGTGTCAGGAGACCGGACTCTCGGCCGTGGCGCGGCCGATCTCGTCGAGCCGCCGCTGCAGGGCGAGGCGGTCGAGAGAGCTGATCGGCAGGCTCGTGAAGATCGAGATGCGGTTGTCGAGCATGCGGAAGGCATCCGCGAAGGCGAGGCGGACCTCGGCCTCCGACCCGGTGGCGGCGGCGGGATCCGGCACGCCCCAATGCGCCGTCATCGGCTGGCCGGGCCAGACCGGACAGGTCTCCGCGGCCGCGCTGTCGCAGACCGTGAACACGAAGTCGAGCCGCGGCGCGTTCGCTCCGCTGAACTCCGCCCAGCTCTTCGAGCGCAGGCCGCTCACGTCGAAATTCAGCTTGCGCAGGAGGTCGAGCGTGTAGGGATGGATCTCGCCCTTGGGCTGGCTGCCCGCCGAGAAGGCGCGGAACTTGCCCTGCCCGGTCCGGTTCATGATGGCCTCGGCGAGGACCGAGCGCGCCGAGTTTCCGGTGCACAGGAACAGGACGGTGAACGGATCTCGGGCCGTGCCGCGCATCTCATCGCCTCCCCGGCTTGCGTCGGCCCGACGGGGCGCAGCAGGCCGCGGTGAGCGCGTCCTGCAGGCCGCACAGCTGCGGGTTCTCGGCGCAGCAGTCCTTCACCAGGAAGGCGACCAGCGCGCGCATGCCGTCCATGTCGGCGCGATAGACGATGCCGCGTCCGTTGCGCGCGCCCCGCACCAGGCCGGCGCGCGCGAGGATCGCGAGATGCGAGGAGAGCGTGTTGTGCGGGCAGCCGATCTCGGCCGCGATCGCACCCGCGGGCCGCCCGTGCGGCTCCGCCCGCATCAGCATGCGGAAGATCTCGAGCCGCGTCGGCTGGCCGAGCGCGGAGAGCGCCGCGAGCGCGTGCGCGGGCGAAAGGCCCGCCGCGCCCGGCACGGGGCCCGCATGGGTGACGACGGCGAGAGACGGCTGGCCCATCGGCGCTCGGTCCTTCCTTTATGGTCGGCTATTCTCATATGTCGAGAATTCTCGACATAGCGTGCCACTTGTAGCCGATGGGGCGCCGGATTGGCAAGGAGGAACCTGGATCGTGCCGCGCCGGCCGCGGGGGTTCGGGATTCGCCCGGGTTTCCTGCGGATGGCGGACTCGCCGGCGCTGCAGCGCCGGAGCCTTCAGCCCGCCAGGACCTGGTTCGGCGACCGGCGCGGGCTGAGCCGGGCGGCCTGCTCGGCATAACCCATCCGGAAGATGAAGGTGGGGCGCCAGGCCTCGTCCCCGGTGAGCGTTGCCAATGCCGAGGCGGTCCGGGGCGGCGCGCCGAGGACGGCCTCGCGATCGACCATCTCGCAGGGCTGGTTGAGCGGTTGGGCCGCGAGACCGCGGTGCGTCGCCCACAAATGAAGCCGTTGCCAGAGCCGCCCTGCGTCGAGCGCCGTCGGGCGATCATAGAGGTCGCGGACCGCGATCAGCCCCATGAGCGGCGCGGTGGCGACATGGACGTCGCGGGTGCCCGCGAGCCATTGCCGGTCCGCCTGCTCGGGCGACGGCGCCGGGATGATCTTGGCGGCCGCGGTCAGGAGCGGCGGCAGCCCGACCGTGTCGATGGTCACGCCGTCGCGATGCTCCTGGATCGCGCGCCAGTCGAAGCGGAACCAGCGGGCGCTGTCCATCGCCATCTCGCGGTCGCCGATGATGGCCTGCGTGGCCGTGACGATGAGCTCTCCCAGGCGGTCCTTCTCGGGTCCCGCGCCGAACAGGACGAGCCGGAAGGAGCCGCTGTTCGGCGCGCGTGCGGCGAGCCCCTGCATTTCCTCCTGCAGCGCGGCCGGGACCGCGCGTGCGTCGTAGGCGCCGCGATGGGTGCGGCGGTTGGCGATCGCGCGATACTCGGGGATCTCCGCTCTTTCGCCCGGCGTCAGCCGGATCACGGCCACCGGCGCGGCCTCCGTGTCGCCCGGCGCGAGCCGCCCGCCACGGGTCTCGACGCGCACCTCGAGCCCGCGCGCGCGGGCCGCGAGCCAGATGTTCTCCAGGACGCAGCCGAGCGAGAGCTGCATCTCGCGGCGGAACGGATCGAAGTTTCCGAGATGCCGGGCGGGGTCGGCATGGAGCGCGATCGTGTCCTGCGAAACGCGGAAGCGCCACGGCTGGGTATTGTGGGCATTGGAGGCCAGGATCCCGGCCTCGACGAGCCCCGGCGGCCCTTCGGCGGCCGCGTGCGGCCACGCGCGCCACGGCGCGTAGGCGGGTCCCTCGCCGACCGAGAACACGCCGTTGCTCCAGGCGCGCCAGAGCGTCCCGCCCGCGCCGATCGCCGCGACGCCGGCGAGCGCGCCATAGAGCGAGCGGCGGCGGGTCATGTCGATCTTCACGGGCTCCCTCCGGCGGCTGATTGTGCGGCGGTCCTCGTCGGGCACGCTTATCGCATGCCCCGGCCGCCGCCGGGCGGCAAGGCCGTCCCGCGGTCACAGCCCTTTCGCCAACGAAAAAGCCCGGCGATCGGCGCATCACGCCTGATCGGCCGGGCTTGTCTTGGTTGCGGGGGTAGGATTTGAACCTACGACCTTCAGGTTATGAGCCTGACGAGCTACCGGGCTGCTCCACCCCGCGGAAACCGTCCGGCGCAGGGGGGTCCTGCGCGGTGCACGCTATGTAGCAACCGCGATGCGGCTTGGGAAGGGCGCGCGCCATGTCTTTTCGTCAAACCGTCATATGACGCTGTCATAGAACCGTCGCATGCTGGAGCAGCGGGCTGCACAGACCGAGAGCGTCGGCGAGACCCTGCGGGGAATCGCGCGGGAGATCATTGCCGAGGCGCGCGCCGCCATCACGGACGAGGCGCGCAGCGATGCGGTTGCGGTCCACGACTACCGCAAGGCGATGAAGCGCTGGCGTGCCCTGCTCCGGCTGCTCGAGCCCGACCTCGGCG
>PQAH01000042.1 GCA_003105195.1 Bradyrhizobiaceae bacterium | reverse complement strand
GGTTAACGCCCGCAGGACGCGCAACCCGCCGACTCACTTCCCGACCCATGATGCCGGAGAGGCCGCTCGGTGCGTTACGCCGTTGCGTGGCCAACGCACCCTATCCGCGACATTCTCACGCCCCGCCCGGCCGCAGCTCCAGCGGGACCATCGGCGCGTCCTTGGAGTTCTTCAGCGTGAGCGAGGTCTTCACGTTGCGCACGTGCGGCGCGGCCGTGAGCTCGGCCACGAAGGCCTGGAACCGCGCCAGGTTCGGCGCCACGCATTTGAGGATGAAGTCGATCTCGCCCGACAGCATCCAGCACTCGCGCACGATCGGCTGGGAGCGCACGAAGGCCTCGAAGGCCGAAAGGTCGTGCTCGGCCTGGCTCGACAGGTGCACCATGGCGAACATGGTGACCTCGAAGCCGAGCCGCTTCTCGTCCAGGAGCGCCCGGTAGCCCTTGATGAAGCCCGCCTCCTCCAGGGCGCGCACCCGCCGCAGGCAGGGCGGCGCCGAGATTCCGACCCGGCGGGCGAGCTCCACATTGGTCATGCGGCCGTCGTCCTGCAGCTCCTTCAGGATCTTCCAGTCGATGGCGTCCAGGCGCATGGGCAAGTCGGCCTCCAGGGCAGGGATCGAACCGCCGGCGGCCTCTTGATTACCCCGAACCCGGTGCCCCGCGAAACATTATTGCGCAGCCGCCGAGCCGCGGGTCGCGGCGGGGCCGTTCAGCATCCTGCGGCTGTGGGTTCTGGGTTGCACGGCTTGCATGGCTCCTGCGATCCCCTACATTGCCCCCAGACAGCACGACTCGACTGCCCAAACGGGTCCCGTCTCGGCAAGGACGGCGCGGCGTGCGGATTGTTGCCGGCAGAGGACCCGCCATGGCCAAGACCACCCACGGCAAGCTGATCATCATCGGTTCCGGTCCGGCCGGCTGCACGGCCGCGATCTATGCCGCCCGCGCCATGCTCGAGCCGATCATGATCCGCGGCATCCAGCCCGGCGGGCAGCTCACCATCACGACCGACGTCGAGAACTATCCGGGCTTCGCCGACGTGATCCAGGGCCCCTGGCTCATGGAGCAGATGGAGAAGCAGGCCGAGCATGTCGGCACGCGCATCGTCTCGGACCACGTCGTCAAGGTCGATCTCGCGGCCCGGCCGTTCCGGCTCGAATGCGATTCCGGCGACGTCTATCTCGCCGACGCGCTGGTGGTCGCCACCGGCGCCCAGGCGCGCTGGCTGGAGCTTCCCTCCGAGCAGAAGTTCAAGGGCTATGGCGTCTCGGCCTGCGCGACCTGCGACGGCTTCTTCTACCGCGGCAAGGAGGTGGTCGTGGTGGGCGGCGGCAACTCCGCGGTCGAGGAGGCCCTGTTCCTCACCAATTTCGCCTCCAAGGTCACGGTGGTGCACCGCCGCGACAGCTTCCGCGCCGAGCGCATCCTGCAGGACCGCCTGTTCAAGAACCCGAAGATCGCGGTCGTGTGGGACACGCTGCTCGAGGACGTCGTCGGCAGCGACGACCCGCTCAAGGTGTCCGGGGTCCGGCTCAGGAACCTGAAGACCGGCGCCGTGACCGAGATGCCGGTGGACGGCGTGTTCGTCGCCATCGGCCACGCGCCGGCGACCGAGCTGTTCGTCGGGCAGCTCGCGATGAAGCCGAACGGCTACATCCAGATCGCGCCCCATTCGACCGCGACCTCGGTGCCGGGCGTGTTCGCGGCCGGTGACGTGGCCGACGACATCTATCGCCAGGCCGTCACGGCCGCCGGCCTCGGCTGCATGGCCGCGCTCGAGGCCGAGCGCTTCCTCGCCGCGCACGAGCAGACCCGCGCGGCCGCCGAATGAGGAGGGCGGTCTCCCCGACTGCACCACGATGGACTGGGACAAGCTCAAGGTCTTCCACGCCGCCGCCGAGGCCGGCAGCTTCACCCATGCGGGTGAGCAGCTCGGCCTGTCGCAGTCGGCGGTCTCGCGCCAGGTCTCGGCGCTCGAGCAGGAGCTGAACGCCCCCCTGTTCCACCGCCACGCGCGCGGCCTGATCCTGACCGAGCAGGGCGAGCTGCTCTACCGCACCGCCCACGAGGTGTTCATGAAGCTCGAGGCGGTGCGCACCAAGCTCACCGACAGCCGCGAGAAGCCGAACGGCGAGTTGCGCGTGTCGACCACCGTCGGCCTCGGCGTGCACTGGCTGACCCCGCGGCTCGGCGAGTTCCTCGACCTCTATCCCGACATCCGCATCACGCTGATCACCACCGACGGCGAGCTCGACCTCGCCATGCGCGAGGCCGACGTGGCGCTGCGCCTGCGCCTGCCGACGCAGCCGGACCTGATCCAGCGCAAGCTCTTCACGATGCACTTCCACGCCTATGCGTCGCCCGAGTACCTCAAGCGCTTCGGCACGCCGCGCACGCTCGAGGACCTCGACCACCATCGCATCCTGGTTCTCGGCGGCACGGTGCCGAGCTATCTGCAGACCGCCAACTGGCTGGTCGACGCCGGGCGCAACGGCAAGGACGGCCGCACGCCGTGGCTCAAGATCAACACGGTGCTCGGCCTGCTGCGCGGCTGCCAGCGCGGGCTCGGCATCTCCATGCTGCCCGACTATCTGGTCGACGAGAACGGCGGCCTCGTGCAGCTGTTCAGCGAGCACGAGGCTTTCGCCTTCGATGCCTATTTCGTCTATCCCGAGGAGCTGAAGTCGGTCGCGCGCATCCAGGTCTTCCGCGACTTCCTGGTCGCGAAGGCCGCGCAGTGGGATTTCTGACCCGCGCGCGCCGCGGCGGCGCCGTATCGCGAAAGCATGCAAATGCGCCGACAATTTTTCGCTCTTATCCGCGATCATGCGGCGCGATGGCCCGCGCCGCCCGTGACCAAGAGTCGCAATCGCGCGGCGAGGCGGCAGATGGTGTTGCGACGCTCGCATGGCTGACATGTCAGCGTCCCGGTTGTTCGCTCCTGCGCGCCGCCGCATAGTCCATTCGCGCTGTAGGCAACGGGTCGCCCATCCTCCCAGGTGGCGACCGCGATGCAGCCAGCTGTTCCCCTCTGGAAGGTGAGTCGGCCCTGCGCCGACGCGACTACGCCGGGCCGCAAGGCCCGGCGTCTTTCTTTCTCCCTCGCGTCCGGGATGGATCAACGCCCGCCCGCATGGCGCGTCCGCCTCGCGATCCAGACTGCATTTCACGGGCCGGCGCTGATCCGCCCTCCGGCGCGCGACATGCTCACGCCCAGAGCCGTTCCTTCTCGAGACCCTTGTAGAGATGCGCGACGTGCTCGCCGTAGCCGTTGAACAGGAGCGTCGGGCGCCGTTCCTTGGTGCCGATGTCCTCCTCGCTCTCCTGGCTCCAGCGCGGATGCGGCACCTTGGGATTGACGTTGGCCCAGAAGCCGTACTCGGCCGGCTGCAGCGCTTCCCAGAAGCTCTTCGGCCGCTTGTCGGTGAAGTGGAAGCGCACGATCGACTTGATCGACTTGAAGCCGTACTTCCACGGCACCGCGAGCCGCAGCGGCGCGCCCATCTGCTTGGAGACGGGCTTGCCGTAGGCGCCCGTGACCAGGAAGGCGAGATCGTTGGTCGCCTCCGCCAGCGTCAGGCCCTCCGTGTAGGGCCACGGATACCAAGTCTGGCGCTGGCCGGACGCCACCGTGGAATCGAGGAACGTCTGCATCTCGACATGGGTCGCTGACGACAGCGGGCGCGCCAGCGCGACCA
Source organism: Bradyrhizobiaceae bacterium (assembly GCA_003105195.1). Classification (GTDB taxonomy): domain Bacteria; phylum Pseudomonadota; class Alphaproteobacteria; order Rhizobiales; family Xanthobacteraceae; genus FEB-22. The sequence continues at coordinate 16,002 of PQAH01000042.1, read as the reverse complement.
GCTTCGCAAGGGGGAACCCGGACCACGGAATCGCCATCGACCAGGCTTCGACGCAGCGGTGGCGATAGAGCCGCTCCTCGAGCGGCATCCTGCGGACGAGATCGTCGATGCCGAGCTCCATCGGCGTCTCGACCATGCCGTCGATCTTGACGGTCCAGGGCCGCACCCGCAGCGCCTGCGCGGCGCGCGCGACGGTCTTGGAGGAGCCGAATTCGTAGAAATTGTTGTAGGCGTTGTTGATCGCCTCGTCGGTGACCGGCCGGTCGAGCGTGAACGCCTCGTTGCGCCTGACCGGATAGAGGTCGCGGGTCGGGTCCGGCAGGTCCGCGACCCGCTGCGCGAGCCCGCGCCCCGGAACGGCGGCGAGCGCCGCGATGCCGGCCGCGCCGGCGAGGAGCGCGCGCCGGCTCAGGAACACGGCTTCCGGCGTGGCGAGAGCCTCGGGCAGCTCCCAGCCCCTGCGGCGAGTGATGTGCATGGGCCCTTCCCTCTCCGGGGTCTGGGGTCCGCAGCGGCCACCGGCTCCGGCCACGGACGCGGCAAAGACGCGATGCGGGAGAGAGGTAGGGTCCGGCGCGCGCGCCGGCAAGTCACAGATCCGGGAACGATCAGGCGGCCGGCTTGCCGCGGCCGCGCTCGCGCAGCAGCTTGATGAAGTGATCGCGCTGCATCGGCCGGGCGAACAGGTAGCCCTGGCCGAGGTCGCACCCCATCTTGTGCAGCGCCTTGAGCTCGGCGGCCGTTTCGATTCCTTCCGCCACCGCCTTGACCCCGAAACGGTGGGCGAGCTCGATGATGGTCTCGCACAGGCCGCTGTTCATGCGGTCGGAGTCGCAATTGGCGACGAAGCTGCGGTCGATCTTCAGCTCGCGGAAAGGCATCTCCTTGAGCTGCGCCAGGGACGAGTAGGCCCGGCCGAAATCGTCGATCGCGATGTCGACATTGTGCGGCTTGAGCGCCTTGGCGACCTTCTGGGCGAGAGAAAGGTCGTGAACGATCTCGTCCTCGTTGATCTCCAAAATCAGGCCCGGCCAGTTGCCGGACTTCGGCCGCTCATCCGCGATGATGCTGGCGATCGGCAGCCGGTTGAGCACGAAGGCCGGCACGTTGATCGAGAAGCGGATCGGCACGCCGACGTCCGCGAAGGTGCGCCAGTCGCGCAACGCCGTGACCAGCACGTGCTGGGTGAGCGTGATCATCTCGGCCGGGTCCGCGCGCTCCAGGATGCTGTCGGGCGGCAGCACGCCGTGCTCCGGGTGGCGTGCGCGGACATAGCCCTCGGCGCCCGCGAACATGCGGCCGCGCAGGTCGATCTTGGGCTGGTACCAGAGCTCGAGCCAGCCGCGCTTGAGCACGTCGCTGAGGCTCACATTCACGGTCGAAAGGAAGTCGCGGCGCAGGCCGAGCTCGTGCACGAGGCGGCGCACCGCGGGCTGGCGGAACGGCTTCTGCAGGATCGGCAGCATGGGGAGGCCGCTGCGCTCGCCGGCCCGGCGGAGCTCCTCGGTGAGCACCGCGTTGAGGCCGCTCATGAGCTGGATCGGGCAGCGGAACTCGGCCGCGATGAGATCCTGCATCGCCTGCTCGCCGTCGCGGCCGTCGATCGCCGGCTCGAGGAAGATCAGGTCGGGCTTGCGCCGCTTCGCGGTCTCGATCATGGCATCGAGGCGATCGAACTGGTCGACGCGCAGGCCGAGCTCGCTGCAGACATTGACCACCAGGCCGCGGATGCCCGGCTTTGGGTCGACCACGAAGCAGACCGGCTCCTCCGGCCCGTCGGCACGCGTCGGCCGGGCGCCCCGGAAGTCCGCCGCCGAGAGGCTGTCATCCGAATTTCGGGCCGTCGTGATCATGCGATGGAGCGGGTCCGGATCCTCCGCCGCGCCGCGAGGCGGCGGTAAGCAAAAAAACTAGCCGCCATTCATTAACGCCGTCTAACGATGGAGCGCGACTCGCCGGCTCCGTGTTCCGGGCTGCGGAACCGTGCTGCAGCAAGCGGCATCGCGATGCGGACGGGCCCGGAAAGCCCGGAGCCCGGACGGGCGATCCGAATCGGTGCTATTCGGCGGCCCTGCGCGCGGCCACGATCTGGTCGGCCTGCTTGCCGGTCAGTTCGGCCATATGGTCGAACTTCGATGTGAAGGCGCCGACGCCCGCGGTCGCCGACCGGATCTCGATGATCAGGTCGCCGATCTCGGATTCCGGCAGCATGGCCTTAACCACGTCCCACCCCGTCCAGCCCTCTCGGGTGTCGAAGCCGAGGATCTGGCCGCGCCGGCCCGAGAGGATGGCGTTGATCTTCGCGGTGGCGTCCGAGGGACAGACGATCTCGACCGAATGGATCGGCTCGAGCAGGACCGGCTGGCATTGCGGCAGGCCTTCGTGGATCGCGAGCCGCCCGGCGAGCTGGAACGCCATGTCGGAGGAGTCGACCGTGTGGTACGAGCCGTCGGTCAGCGTCACCGCCACGTCGACCACCGGGAAGCCGAGCGGGCCGTGCTTGAGCGCCTCGATCACGCCCTCCTCGACCGACGGGATGTAGTTGCGCGGCACGACGCCGCCGGTGATCTGCTCGTCGAACGCGAAGCCCGCSCCGCGCGGCTGCGGCTTGATCTCGACCACCACGTCGCCGAACTGGCCGTGGCCGCCCGACTGCTTCTTGTGSCGCCCCCGCTGGGTGATCGGCTTGCGGATGGTCTCGCGATAGCCGACGCTCGGGCGGCGSGTCTCGATCGCGATGCCGAAGCGCTGCGCGAGGCGYTCGCTGGCGACGCGCAGCTGCATCTCGCCCTGGCCCCAGACGATCACCTCGTGGGTCTCGGGATTGTGCACCACGGTGAGCGATGGGTCCTCCTCGATCAGCTTGTTCAGGGCCTGTCCGAGCTTGACGTCGTCCTTGCGCTCCTTGGCCGAGATCGCGATCGCCAGCACCGGCGCGTAGGGGACGATCTCGGCGAGCGCCGGATGCGCCTGCTTGCCGGCCGTCACGGTGTCGCCGGTGTGCGCGCCGTCCAGCTTGCCGAGCGCCACGGTCTCGCCGGCGGCGGCGGGGCCGCGCTTCTCGCTCTGCTGGCCGAGAAGCTTGAACACGCCGGCCACACGCCCGGCCTCGCCGTTCGGCGTGATCAGCGTCGTTCCCTCGCCGATCTGCCCGGCGAGCACGCGGGTGATCGAGATCTTGCCGCCGTGGGCCGTGTTGAGGCTCTTGAGCACGTAGCCGACCGCATCGCCGGTCGACTTGACGCGCAGGCGCTTCGCCGTGTCGGTGGCGACCGGCGCCTCGTGGCGCAGCGCCTTGAGCAGCCGCAGCACCCCGTTGGTGCGGGTCGCCGAGCCGATCAGCACCGGGCAGATCACGCCCTCGCGCAGCTCCTTGGCGAGATCGTCGAACACCTTGTCGCGCGGCGGCGGGATGTCCTCGAGCAGCTGCTCCATCAGCTCGTCGTCGTGGTCGGCGAGCTTCTCCAGCATGGTGAAGCGCGCTTCCTTCTCGCGATCGAGATCGACGCCCTCGAGGTCGACCACCTCGGACGGGGCGTGCTCCTTGTAGACGAAGGCCCGTTCCAGGGCGAGGTCGACGAAGCCGATGATGATCTCGTTCTTCCAGATCGGGATCTGCCGCAGCACCAGCGGCACCTGGGAGGCCGGCTGCAGCAGCGCGAGCGTCTCGCGCACGCGCTTGTCGGCCTTGTCGATCTTGTTGAGGAACAGGAAGCGCGGGATGCCGAGCGCCTCGAGCTCGCGCAGCACCAGCTGCAGCTGCGGCACCTTGCGCTCGTCGGCCTCGCACACCACGACCGCGGCGTCGACCGCCGGGAGCATCGCGCGCATGTCGTGGGCGAACTCCACCGAGCCGGGGCAGTCGACGAACGTGTAGCTGTCCTCCAGGAAGGTCGTGGTCGCGACCGAGAGCTCGACGCTCATGCGGTGGTGGCGCGCCTCCGGCGAGCCGTCGCCCACCGTGGAACCCGCCTCGACGGTGCCCTGGCGCTGGACCGCGCCGGTGCGCGCGAGGATCGCCTCGAGGAGGGTGGTCTTGCCGCTCTGGAACGGGCCCACCAGCGCGATGCACCGGGGACCCCTGGGACTCGTGCCGTTCTGCGCCATTGCCTGCCTCCGTCTGGGTCCGCCCTCCCGGCCGGTCGCACGCGCGGAGCCGATACCGCTTCGCCGACAAGGGCATGCGCCGAGCCGCCTGCGGGCCGTCGCGCGGCCCCAGGACTATCGTTTCAGGCTCCAGGGGGGATTGGCAAGAGTCCTCGTCCGGGGGCCGGCCGCGCGGCCACGCCTCCAGGACGCATTCCGCCGCGTCGGCAACGGAATGCGGCCTCGCTCCCGTCGGGCGGCGATCCCCGCCCCCGTACCGGTGCCCGCTCCGGCGGACGATTCGCTACGGCCGGTAGTGCAGCGCCCGGATCATCTGGTTGGGCGTGATGTCGCGCACCAGGCAATGGTTCGGATTGCCGGGCAGCGGATCGGTGCTGACGATCACGCCCTCGTTGCGGTCCTCGAGATCCTCGAGCTTGGCCCAGCAGATATGCGGGTTCGGCAGGCTCCTGCGCAGCTGGTGAACGTCGAGCGAGCCGTCGGGGCTGCAGGCGACCGACAGGTTCTGCACCTCGCTGTTGTTGGTCACCTGGGGATCGGAGCCGGCGCCGAGATTGTTCGGGTCGCAGAAGGTGCCGTTCATTCCGCGCACGACCAGGGCGCGGGCATCGTTGACCCGCTTGGCCATGGCGACGCCCGAGAGCGCGACGATCGCGGCTGCGGCCAGTGCGAGGGCGCGTGACATGCTGTCCTCCTCCGGATTGGCTGGCGGAATTGCCGCAGGCTAGGACGCGCGAGGCGCGCGATTGTGAGCCGCCCGCTGCGGCGCGCTCACCGGCGCCAGCGCAGCAGCACCGACTCGGCGGCGCCGATCAGGCCCGAGACCGTGAGGCCGAGGACCGAGAGCACCACCACGCCGGCGACCAGCTGGTCGGTCTGCATCAGGTTGCCGGCCGCCAGGATGAAGGCGCCGATCCCCTCGTTGGCGCCGATCATCTCGGCCGCCACGATCAGGATGATCGCGATCGCCGCCGCGATGCGCGTACCCGAAAGCATCGCGGGCAGCGCCCCGGGCAGCACCACCTTGCGCACGATCGAGAGGGTCGGGAGCCCGAAGCTCTGGGCCATGCGGATCAGCGTCCGGTCGACCCCGTCCACCCCGCCATAGGTCGCGACCGCCATCGGGAAGAAGGCGCCGAACGCGATGGTCGCGACCTTCGAGGCCTCGCCGATGCCGAACCAGACCACGAACAGCGGCAGGAGCGCGATCTTCGGAATCGGGAACAGCGCCGCGATCACCGGCATGCCGGCCGAACGGGCGAGCGAGACGAGCCCGATGGCGAGCCCGACCACGACGCCCGCGCCGGCGCCGAGGGCGAAGCCCGAGACGAGGCGGGAGAGCGAGGCCGCGAGATGCCGGGCGAGCTCGCCGGATCGGGCGAGCCGGACGAGCGCGGTCGCGACCTCCTCGGGCGGCGGCAGCGCGATCGGGCTGACCCAGCCGGCGCGCGAGGCGAGCGACCAGCCCGCCACCAGGACCGCCAGCGTCGCGACCGCGACCAGCCGGCGCGCGCGCGGCTGGAACCCGCCGCCGCGGAAGGGAACCGGCTCAGCCATCGGCGAGCTCCCGGTCGGCCGCGACCGCCTCCTCGCGCAGCGATTCCCAGATCGCCTGCGCGGCCGCCGCGAGCTCGGCATCGCCGGCGCTCCGCCCGGCGATCGGCCGCGCGATCTCGACCACGCTGCGCACCCGGCCGGGACGCCGCGACATCACCAGGATGCGCCGGGCGAGCCGCACCGCCTCGCCGAGATTGTGCGTGACGTAGACGCCCGCGAAGCGCTCGGCGGCGAGCAGGCCGGTGAGGTCGTCCATCAAGAGCTCGCGCGTCTGCGCGTCGAGCGCCGACAGGGGCTCGTCCATGAGCAGCACCGCCGGCCGCACCACCAGGGCGCGGGCGAGCCCGACGCGCTGCCGCATGCCGCCGGAGAGCTGCTTGGGATAGGCATCGGCGAAATCGGCGAGGCCCATGCGCGCCAGCGCGCCCGCGACCATCTCGCGGCGCTCCGCGGCCGCGAGCGGCCGGTCCTCCAGCACCAGCGCGACATTGCCCGCCACCGTGCGCCAGGGCAGCAGCGCGAAGTCCTGGAACACGAAGGTGATCGGGTTGAGGCTTCCGGGCGGCGCCGTGCCCTCGATCAGCGCCCGGCCCGCGCGCGGACGCTCGAGGCCGCCGAGGATGCGCAGCAGCGTCGACTTCCCGCAGCCCGAGGGGCCGACGACGGCGACGATCTCGCCGTCGGCGACCGAGAAGCTGATGTCCGAGAGGACGTCGAGCGCCCCGTAGCCGTGGCCGATCCGCTCCGCGACGAGCCGCAAGCTCGTGCCCTATCGCGGCACGTTGGTGTGGCCCTTGACGAAGCCGAGGTCGATGAACGCCTTGGGGTCCACGGCCGCGTCCACCATGCCCTGCGACTTGTACCAGGCGACCTGACCGTGGATGTCGCCGACGTCGAGGCGCGCCTGCGCGTCGACGTAGAAGGTCGCGCCCTTGACCTTCCTCGTCCCCTCCGCGGGCGGATCCGACGGATAGACGTATTTGGCGATCATGCCCGCGATCGGGTCGGCCGCCGCGGGGTCGAACACGCGCTTGCCCGCGCCGTCGAGGCGCAGCATCGCGCTCGCGAACTCGCCGGCACCCTTCTGGTAGGCGCGCACGAACTTCTCCAGCGTGGCGCGGCGCGCCTCGATCATCTTGGGCGAGGTGAACAGCGCGCCGAACTGGTACTCGTCGAAATCCGAGTACCAGCCGATGAGGTGCGCGTCGCCGGCGGCCGCCAGCCCCTTGGCGATGTGCGGCGCGATGATCAGCGCGTCGACCTGGTTGGTCTTCAGCGCCGCCGCCATCGCGGGCAGCGACTGCAGCGGCTTGAGCTCCACGCGCTTGAGGTCGAAGCCCTTGATGCGCGCGAGCTGGCCGATCTGGTAGTGGAACGAGGAGCCGACCTGGGTGATGCCGAGCGAATGGCCCGGGAAATCCTCGATCTTGCGGAAGCCCTTCGCGAAGGCCGCGTTCGAGACCAGCACCGCGTTGCCCTCGTAGCCCTTCTTCTCCCGGGCCTGCGCCGCGATCACCTTGAGGCCGCCCTTGCCGGCGAGGTTGTAGAAGCCGCCCGTGAAGGCCGTCATGCCGACGTCGATGTCGCCCGAGACCACGGCGACCGCGATCGGCTGCGCGGCCTGGAAGAACCTCAGCTCGACCTCGAGGCCCTCCTCCTTGAAGAACCCCTTCTCGATGGCGACGAACAGGGCGCCGTTCGACACGAAGCGGAGCGCCCCCGCCACCACCGTCTCCTGCGCGAGCGCGCCTCCGGACAGGCAGGCGAGCGCCGCGACGCCGGCCAGGATGCTGCGAATGGCCATGGGCGTATCCCCCTCGATGTCGTTGCCCGAACTAAAGACCGACAGCGTTCGCGCCGTCAAACCCCGGACACGCGAACGGCGGCGCGATGCGCCGCCGTTCCCCGGATCAAGGCCGGAACAGTCCGGCTCAGCGCACGAAGCGCAGCTGGATCTCGGCGACGCCGGCCGCCACATTGAGGCCGGCCTGGCCCTGGATCGAGAGCGGCTGCAGCGCCACGGTGCGGTCGGAGCCGCCGATCAGGACATTGGCGCCGAGCCCGGCGCCCACGCTCGCTTCCGCCGTGGCACCCGCATAGGTGCCGGCGAGCGCGCCCGCCATGCGCGTGGTCGGTGCATAGACGGCCCAGACCAGCTGCCCCGGCGTGGTCACGCCGAGATCGATGCCGACCTTGGTGATGGTGCCGACATAGTGCTCGATCGGCCCCGGCACCGCCGGGGTGAGCGAGCAGTTGATCGAGCGCTGCGATCCGACGATGAGGCCGAGGCCGGCCGACACGTCGCAGGCGAGCGTCCCGGTCTGGACGCGTTGTTGGGCGGCAGCGGAGCCGGCGCCCAGTGTGACCGCGATGAGAGACGCAAAGAGAGCGCTCGAAAGACGCATGATATTTCCCCCTCGATTGAGATTTGCGATGGTCTTGGAGACGGGGCTCGGAAAACAGGCGCGCCCCGGCGACGGTGTTCAGCTCAGGTTACCACAGAAACGCTGGATGCGCCGGCAGGCCTCCTCGAGATCCTCGGTCCGGGTCGCATAGGAGATGCGGAAGGCGGGGCCGAAGCCGAAGGCCGAGCCCTGCACCACCGCGACACCCTCGGCCTCGAGCAGCTCGGTGACGAAGTCCTCGTCGCCCGCGAGCCGCTTGCCCGAGGGCGCGGTCCTGCCGATGGTGCCGGCGCAGGAGGGATAGACGTAGAAGGCGCCCTCCGGCTTCGGGCACTGGATGCCCTTGGCCTGGTTGAGCATCGACACCACGAGGTCGCGCCGCTCCTTGAAGACCTTGTTGTGCCGGGGGATGAAGTCCTGCGGCCCGTCCAGCGCCTCGACCGAGGCCCATTGCGCGATCGAGCACGGGTTCGAGGTGGACTGCGACTGGATCGTCGCCATCGCCTTGATCAGCGCCTCCGGCCCGCCCGCATAGCCGATGCGCCAGCCGGTCATGCAATAGGCCTTGGAGACCCCGTTGACCGTGAGCGTGCGCTCGTAGAGCGCGGGCTCGATCTCGGCCGGGGTCGAGAACACGAAGTCGTCGTAGACCAGGTGCTCGTACATGTCGTCGGTCATCACCCACACATGGGGCTGCTTCACGAGCACGTCGGTGAGCGCCTTGAGCTCGGCGCGCGTATAGGCGGCGCCCGAGGGGTTCGAGGGCGAGTTGAGGATCAGCCACTTGGTGCGCGGCGTGATCGCGCGCGCGAGCGCGCCCGGCCGCACCTTGAAGCCGTCCTCGATGGTGGTGTCGACCGCGACCGGCGTGCCGCCCGCGAGCGCCACCATCTCGGGATAGCTCACCCAGTAGGGCGCCGGGACGACCACCTCGTCGCCCGGGTTCATGGTCGCCATCAGGGCGTTGTAGAGCACCTGCTTGCCGCCGGTGCCGACCGTGATCTGGCTCGGCTTGTAGTCGAGCCCGTTCTCGCGCTTGAACTTGCGCGCGATCGCGGCCTTCAGCTCCGGGATGCCGTCGACATTGGTGTACTTGGTCTTGCCGGCGTCGATCGCGCGCTTGGCGGCTTCCTTGATGTTCTCCGGCGTGTCGAAGTCCGGCTCGCCGGCGCCGAGCCCGATTACGTCGCGGCCCGCCGCTTTCAGCGCCCGCGCCTTGTCGGTCACCGCGATGGTGGCCGACGGCTTGATGCGCGCAAGCGAGTCCGCGAGGAAGGCCATGAGGGTCTCCGATCCTGGCTGGGCCGAGCCTGTCGCCCGTTGCGCGCTCCGCGCCAGCGACGCGGCCTGCTCCGGGCGCGACCCTCCTAAAGGTCGCCGCGCGCGCCGTAAAGCCTCATTCCGTGATGCGGCGATCAATCGGCGTGATGGCCCGACACTGCCCCGAAGGCCGGGAATCTCGCGGTCCCGGACACCCTCTGTTAGCCCTTTTCCCCTACTCCTCGGGGCCGGCGTTCCGGGCCGGAGGTGGGTATGGCGTTCTTCGACACGGTGCGGTCCGGCGTCGCGCCGGCGCACAGCCCTGCGCGGCCGGTTGCCGACCCGACGGCGGCCGCGCTCGACCGCGCGATCTGGGCCGGCATCGGCGCCACCGCGCTCGTGGCCGGCCTGGGCGCGCTCATGGGCGGCTTCACCGTGATGTGGAGCTCCTTCGCCTTCGCGCTGGTCGGCATCCCCCTGCTGCTCGCGGCCGAGCGCGTCTACCGCCGCCGCGACCTGCGGCTCGCCGCGGCCGCTGGCGGCACGGCCCAGATCGCCGCCTTCACGGCCTTCGGCGCGCCGCTCTCCTATCTGGCGGCGAGCCTCGGCCTGCCGCTCCAGGACCAGCCGCTCGACGCCATCGACCGCGCGCTCGGCCTGGACTGGCCGGCGCTGCTCGCCTGGATGAACCGGAACGCCGCGCTGCACCCGCTCTTCAATGCCGCCTATCTGAGCTTCGCGGCGCAGGCGACGCTGACCATCCTGGCGCTCGCCTTCACGGCACGGCTCGCGCAGCTGCGCCTGTTCATCGTCGCCTTCATGCTGGCCGCGGTTGTCACCATCGCGATCTCGGCGCTCCTGCCCGCGCAGGGCATTTGGGGACACTACGACCTCTCGGCCGCGGACTATCCGGCAATCGTCCCGGCCACCCGCGAGGTCCATTTGCCGATCTTCCTCGGCTTGCGCGACGGCTCGTTCCGGCTGCTGATGGGCAAGGGCTCCGAGGGGATCATCACCTTTCCGAGCCTGCATGCCGCGCTCGGCGTGATCTTCATCCTGGCGATGTGGCCGGTTCCGGGCCTGCGCTGGATCGCGCTCGCCGTGAACCTGCTGATGATCGCCGCGACCCCGGTCGATGGCGGCCACTACTTCATCGACATTGTCGCCGGCATCGCGGTCGCGCTCGCCTGTTGGGCCGCGGCACGGACGCTCGCGCGTCGCGCCGAGCGGCGACACGGCGCGCGCTCCCCTCTCGGCCATCGAGATTTCGCCTCCGGGACGACCGCGTAGCCGCGCGTGCCCGTGGAACGAACTTCTCCGTCCTCGCCGCATCGCAACATCACCCGGTCGTGCGAACGCGCCCGGCGCGGCGAATCGTTTTTGTTTGACACGCACCGGCCGCGGGCGCTTGCAATGACGGCGCGCGATGCCTTTATGGGCCGGGGCTCCCGCCGTCCGCGGCAGATGCGAACCGACGAGACGCGTATGTATACGCTCTACTCGATGCAGCGCTCGGGGAACTGCTACAAGGTGCGCCTCGCGCTCGCGCATCTCGGCATTCCCCATCGCCTGGTCGAGGTCGACATCCTCAAGGGCGAGACCCGCACGCCGGAATTCCTGGCGATGAATCCGAGCGGACGCGTGCCGCTGCTGGAGGTCGCGCCGGGCCGCTACCTGCCGGAGTCGAACGCCATTCTCTGGTACATCGCGGGCGGCACGCCGCTCGCGCCGGAGGACCGCATCGACCGCGCCGAGGCGCTGCAGTGGATGTTCTTCGAGCAGCACAGCCTCGAGCCCAATCTCGGCGCGGCGCGCTTCTGGCTCACCATGGTGCGCGGCGGCCGCGAGCTGCAGCATCACGCGATCGAGGACTGGATGGAGAAGGGCTACCAGGCCCTCGGCATCATGGAGCAGCATCTCGCGGAGCGCGATTTCTTCTCCGCCGGCCGCTACACGGTCGCCGACATTGCGCTCTATGCCTATACGCATTGCGCGCCCGAGAGCGGCTTCGCGCTCGACGCCTTCCCGGCGATCCGCGCCTGGCTCGCGCGCGTCGCGGCGCAGGCCGGACACGTCCCGATGGACGGGCTGCCGGCCGTGGCGACCGCCGACTGACGGCCGGGCCGTTAACCATTCGCTAACCAACGCCATGAAATCGCCTTTCTTCCTCAACGCCTTGGCCCAAGTCCGGCCGAACCGCCGCCGGCATCGCCCGCCAGCTTGACCCTCGACGAGGACCTTCTTCCAACGAGGGAACCGGGACCATGACGGATCGCAGAAACCAGACGGGCATGCCCGACGCCGCGGGCGCCGCGCTGCCCTGGCACGCCGCGCGGGCGCGCAGGCGCAGCCGCCGGGTCGCGACCTTCACGGAGCTCGTCGCCACCGTCGCCCTCGTCGCCTCGATCGCCGCCATCCTGACGGTGGTCACCTTCCAGTCGGCCGGCGCGGCTCCCGTCGACGCGCTCACGCTCTCGCAGAGCGAGCGCGTCGGCGTCATCGTCGGCCTCGCCTTCACCATGGCCGCCATGGGCGGGCTGACCGCCGCGATGATCCGCCGGACGGTCGGCGCGCCGCGGCGGCCTCGCCGGCGCCGCTAGACGCAACCGTCTGGGTCCGCGTCGGAGGAGCGCGGCAGCATCTTGCTTGCGCATGATCCTTTCCGAAAACCGGTGCCCACTTTTCGGGATCATGCCCCGGAGCCTGTCACCGACACGTGATCTCCGCGTCCTTGGCAGCGCCCTCCGGGCGCTGCCATTGTTTGCCCTTGCAGCATTTCCGCCGAAGTGGATACCGGCTCGGCGCAGGAAAATGCGGGCAAGCAAGACTCTGGCATCGGACCAAGGGAGAGATCGTCGATGAAGCGGCTGATCGGAATCTCGCTCCTGCTCGCCTTCGCGCCCGCGGCCCACGGCCAGACCTTCCAGAGCGACGCGGGCCCGATCACGGTCGAGACCGTGGCGCGCGGCCTCGAGCGGCCCTGGGCGCTCGCCTTCCTGCCCGACGGACGCATGCTGGTCACCGAGAAGCGCGGCCGCCTGCTCCTCGTCACGCGCGACGGCCGGACCGCACCGGTCGACGGGGTGCCGCAGGTCCGCGCCGCGGGCCAGGGCGGCCTCCACGACGTGATCCTCGATCGCGACTTCGCGCAGAACCGCGCGCTCTATGTCTGCTTCGCCGAGCCCGCCGCCGGCGGCGGGCGCACCGCCATGGCGCGGGCGCGCCTCGCCGCGGACGCCGCGCGTCTCGAGGACGTCACCGTCATCTTCCGCCAGGACGGGCCGCTCTCGAGCGGCAACCACTACGGCTGCCGCATCGTGCAGACCGCCGGCGGCAACCTGGTCCTCACCATGGGTGACCACTACGCCCAGCGCGACGAGGCCCAGAACCTCGCCAACCACATCGGCAAGACGGTGCGCGTGCGCCCCGACGGCGCGGTGCCGCCGGACAATCCCTTCGTCGGCCGCGCCGGCGCCAGGCCCGAGATCTGGACCTACGGGCACCGCAACAGCCAGGGCGCCGCGCTGCATCCGCAGAGCGGCAAGGTGTGGATGCACGAGCACGGCCCGCGCGGCGGCGACGAGATCAACATCCTCGCGGCGGGCAAGAACTACGGCTGGCCCGTCGTCGGCTACGGCATCGACTATTCGGGCGCGAAGATTCACGCCGGCACGCAGCGCGCCGGCATGGAGCCGCCGATCAAGCACTGGGTGCCCTCGATCGCGCCCTCCGGCATGGCCTTCTACACCGGCGACCTGTTCCCGGCCTGGAAGGGCAGCGTGCTGGTCGGCGCGCTCGCCGGCAGCATGCTGGTGCGGGTCGAGCTCGACGGGGAGACCGCCGGCAGGGAGGAGCGGCTGCTGCGCGAGCTCGGCGAGCGCATCCGCGACGTGCGCCAGGGACCGGACGGCGCGATCTGGCTCCTCACCGACTCGACCAGCGGCCGGCTGCTGCGGCTCACCCCCGGTCGCGGTCCGGCGTGAGCGGCGCGCGGCGCCCCATTCGGGCGTCATAGTCCGGACACGAAGCTCGACTACCCCGCGCGCCTCCTCGTCACCACGAGCCCGAGGCTGCGGAGGCGGCGCGACGTCGCGCGCTCCTCGTCAGCCGTTGCGAGACCGCCATGTTCACCCGGTTCGAGCGGCTGCTTCGGCCGACCGACCCCCCCGAGCGGCCCGAGCCTCCGGCCGGGCTGGTCGCCTTCTACTGGCACTACGCGCGCCAGGCGAAGGGCCTGTTCGCCGCCCTGTTCGCGGCCGGCCTCGTGGTCGCCCTGCTCGACGCGACCATCCCGGTGTTCATCGGCCGCCTCATCACCCTGGTCACCGCCAACGCGCCCGACGAGCTGTTCGCGCGCCACTGGCAAACGCTCGCCGGCATGGCCCTGGTGGTCCTCGTGCTGCGGCCCGCCGCCATCACGCTGCAGAACCTGGTCGCGAACCAGGCGATCGCGGCCAATGTCGCGAACCGGATCCGCTGGCAGAATCACTGGCACGTGGTGCGCCAGTCCTGGGCCTTCTTCCAGAACGACTTCGCGGGCCGCATCGCCAGCAAGGTGATGCAGACCGGGCCGGCGCTGCGCGAGAGCCTGGTCCAGCTCGTCACCGGCGTCTGGTACATCATCGTCTACGGCACCAGCGCGGTGCTGCTGCTCGCCGCCGCGGATCCCTGGCTCGCCGCCCCGGTGCTGGTCTGGTTCGCGGGCTACGTCGTGCTGCTGCGCGCGCTGGTGCCGCGCATGCGCGACCGCTCGCACGACGTCTCCGAGGCCCGATCCATGCTCACGGGCCGCATCGTCGACAGCTACACCAACATCCTCACGGTCAAGCTGTTCGCGCGCGCGCGCGAGGAGGACGACTACGTCCGCGACGCCGTCGACGAGCACACCCGCCTGTTCCTGGCCTCGCTGCGGCTCAACACGCTGTTCAGCCTGCTGTTGTCGCTCCTCAACGCGCTGCTCGTCGCCTCGGTCGCGACGCTCGCCCTGGTGCTGTGGGCGCGCGGGCAGGTCCCGGTCGGCACCGTGGCGATGGCGATTCCCTTCGCCTGGCAGCTGATCCAGACCTCGGGCTGGGTGGCCTGGCAGGTGACCGACATCTTCGAGAACATCGGCGTGGTGCAGGAAGGCATGTCGACGATCGCGCGGCCGCTCGCCCTCGTCGACCGGCAGGACGCGACGCCGCTCGCGGTCTCGCGCGGCGAGATCCGCTTCGAGGGCGTGCGCTTCGGCTACGGCCGCCCGCGCGGGATCATCGACGGCCTCGACCTGACGGTGCGCCAGGGCGAGAAGATCGGCCTCGTCGGCCGCTCCGGCGCCGGCAAGTCGACGCTCGTCAACCTGCTGCTGCGCTTCTTCGACCTCGCGGAGGGGCGCATTCTCATCGACGGCCAGGACATCGCGGAATTGACCCAGGAGAGCCTGCGCGCGCAGATCTCGGTGGTGACCCAGGACACCTCCCTGCTGCACCGCTCGATCCGCGACAATATCCGCTACGGCCGGCCGCAGGCGAGCGAGGCCGAGGTGGCGGCGGCCGCCAGGCTCGCGCACGCCGACGAGTTCATCGTCGACCTCGAGGACTGGAAGGGCCGGCGCGGCTACGACGCGCAGGTGGGCGAGCGCGGCGTCAAGCTCTCGGGCGGCCAGCGCCAGCGCATCGCGATCGCGCGCGTGATCCTCAAGAACGCGCCGATCCTGGTGCTCGACGAGGCGACCTCGGCGCTCGACAGCGAGGTGGAGGCCGCGATCCAGTCGAGCCTCGGCACGCTCATGCAGGGCCGCACCGTGATCGCGGTCGCGCACCGCCTCTCCACCATCGCGCGCATGGACCGCCTGATCGTGCTCGACCGCGGCCGCATCGTCGAGGAGGGATCCCACGAGGCGCTGCTGCGTCTCGGCGGGCACTATGCGGCGCTGTGGCGGCGCCAGTCCGGCGGCTTCCTCGATGTCGGCGAGGTGGAGGCCGCCGAGTAGCGCCCGGTCCCGGGAAGCGGGACCCGATCTTCGCACCGGATCATGCGCCCGGAACGGGCATTCACCACTTCTGGAACACGAAGAAGGCACCCGCCGCGATCAGCCCGAATCCCACCAGGTGGTTCCAGGCGAGCGGCTCCCGGAGATAGAGCACCGAGAAGCCGGCGAACACGGCCAGCGTGATCACCTCCTGCATGGTCTTGAGCTCGGCCGTCGCGTAGACGGCGTGGCCGTAGCGGTTGGCAGGCACGGCCAGGCAGTACTCGATGAAGGCGATCCCCCAGCTCGCCAGGATCACGCCGATCAGTGGCACCTCCTTGAAGCGGAGATGCCCGTACCAGGCGAAGGTCATGAACACGTTGGAGGCGATGAGCAGGACGACCGGAAGGACGAAGGGCGACAGGGCGGGCATGGCGTGAGCGTTCGCGGGGCGGGGACCTCCCTTTATCACGCGCCGCGATTCCCGTATCCCGGTCCGGCCGGAGAATCATTTCGGCCATTCGGCCGGCGCGTCCCGGCGCCGCCGGTGCCGCAATTTCGTGCCAATTCTCTTGTGCTCTCCGCGAACGGGAGGCTTTCCGATGCATCACCTTCGTTTCGCCTGGCTCGGCCTGCTCGCGGCCGCCTGGCTCTGCACCCCCACGGCCGCCCAGCAGGCGCCGCAGCGGCCGCAGGCGGCGCCGCCGGCCCCGCAGTCGCAGC
>PQAH01000041.1 GCA_003105195.1 Bradyrhizobiaceae bacterium | reverse complement strand
GGCGATCGTCGCCGGCAACGAGCGCGTGATCCGCGCGCGCCTCGCCGATGCCAAGTTCTTCTACGACACCGACCTGAAGACCCGGCTCGAGGAGCGGCTGCCGAAGTTCGAGCAGATCGTGTTCCACGAGAAGCTCGGCACCCAGGCGGCGCGCATCGCCCGCATCGAGCGCCTCGCCGCCGAGCTCGCGCCGCGCCTCGGCGCCGACATCGTGAAGGCCGAGCGCGCCGCGCGCCTCGCCAAGGCCGATTTGCTCACCGAGGTGGTCGGCGAGTTTCCCGAGACGCAGGGCCTGATGGGCCGCTATTACGCCGAGGCGCAGGGCGAGGACGAGGCCGTCGCCCGCGCCATCGAGGACCACTACAAGCCGCAGGGGCCGGGCGACCTCGTGCCGGCGGATCCCGTGGCGATCACGGTCGCGCTCGCCGACAAGCTCGATATCCTGACCGGCTTCTGGTTCGTGGACGAGAAGCCCACCGGCTCGAAGGATCCCTTCGCCCTGCGCCGCGCCGCCCTCGGCGTCATTCGCCTGATCCTGTCCAACGACCTGCGCCTGCCGCTGCGTGCGCTGCTGGCGTCCGCCCTCGGGGCGCACGCCGCTGCCGCCGGCCGGACGGCGGCCGACACCGTGATGCCCGATCTCGTCGTCTTCTTCGCCGACCGCCTCGAGGTCCAGCTGCGCGAGCAGGGCGCGCGCCACGACCTGGTGGATGCGGTATTCGCGCTCGAAGGCCAGGACGATCTCCTGATGATCGTGCGCCGCGTGGAAGCGCTCGCCGCCTTCCTCGATACCGACGACGGGAAGAACCTGCTCGCCGGCTACAAGCGCGCGACCAACATCATCCGCATCGAGGAGAAGAAGGACGGCCGCGCCTACACGGGCGCGCCCGACCCGGCGCTGTTCGCGCAGCCCGAGGAGCGGGGCCTCGCGAGCGCGATCGAGGTCGCCCGCAAGGACGCCGCGGCCGCCGTCGCGCGCGAGGACTTCGCGGCCGCCATGGCCGCGATCGCGCGGCTCCGCCCGGCGGTCGACGTCTTCTTCGACAGGGTGACCGTGAATGCCGAGGACCGCGCGCTGCGCGAGAACCGGCTGAAGCTCCTCAACGAGATCCGCGAGGCCACCCGCGCGGTCGCGGACTTCTCGCGCATCGAGGGGTAGCTCGAGGATGGCTTGATCGAATGTAGCGTATAAGCTACATTCGATCATGCGCGAGATCCGGCAGACCCAGGTCTTTTCCGACTGGCTCCACAGGCTGAGAGATTCGAGGGCGCGTGCCCGCATCGCAGCACGGATCGATCGCTTGGCCGACGGCAACCCGGGCGACGTGCGGCCTGTAGGCGAAGGTGAGCGAGATGCGGATCGACTATGGGCCCGGATATCGCGTCTACTTCACGCAGCGACGCACCATGCCCTGCATTCTCCTGTGCGGCGGCGACAAGTCCTCGCAAGAGGCGGACATCGTGCGCGCGAAGCGTCTCGCTGCGGAACTGGCGACCTGATCCATGTCGAAGACCACGCGATACGACTCGGCCGAATATCTCGACAGCCCCGAGGCCGTCGCGGAGTACCTGACGGCCGCGCTCGAGACAGCCGATGCATCCTTCATCGCAAGGGCGATCGGTACGGCGGCGCGCGCGCACGGAATGTCGGAGATCGCCCGGGAAGCGGGCCTTTCGCGCGAGAACCTCTATCGATCGCTGAATGGTGAGACCAAGACCGAGCTGGAGACGGTCATCCGTGTTCTCGGCGCGCTCGGCATTCGGCTGACGGCCACGCCGAAGGCGGCGTGATCGCACCGGGGCTCCAGCCCGGTTCCGCCCGGCCCCGTCACGGACCACCCCATGGCGCGCCGCTGCGCGAGGCGCCATCATGGCACCCTTTCGACGCCGGCGGCGTCGCCTCAGGGAGCCCTCCATGACCATCAGCCTGGTCCAGCTGCAACCGCTCGTCGCTCTCGTTGCGGGAATTCTCATCCTGCTGATGCCGCGGCTGCTCAACTACATCGTCGCGATCTATCTCATCATCATCGGCATCGCCGGCCTCATCCGCTGAGCCCGCGGATCGCCCCGGCGCTTCCCGCGGGGCGCGTCCGCGGGTCCGGCCGGGCGCCGGGTTGAATTGGCGGGCAAAACCCGCCAAGAGAAGGCCGGCTGGCGCACATCGCGAATGGCACGGGTCCCCCCGCCCGGGCGGGCCAGCCGCGATTCATCGGCGCGCTCACCGGCAAGGCCGGAGCGGGCCGCAACAGCTCTGGAGCCAGCATGGCGAAGTGGGTCTACACCTTCGGTGACGGCAAGGCCGAGGGAGCGGCGGACATGCGCAACCTGCTCGGCGGCAAGGGCGCCAACCTCGCCGAGATGGCCAATCTGGGGCTCCCGGTTCCGCCCGGCTTCACGATCACGACCGAGGTCTGCACCTATTTCTATGCCCACGACAGGAGCTATCCCCCGGAGCTGAAGGACCAGGTGGCCGACGCGCTCGCCGCCGTCGGCCGGATCGCCGGCAAGGCCTTCGGGGATCCGGCCAACCCCCTGCTGGTCTCGGTGCGCTCCGGCGCCCGCGCCTCCATGCCCGGCATGATGGACACGGTGCTCAATCTCGGCCTCAACGACGCGACCGTCGAAGCTCTCGCACGCCAGGCCGACGACCGCCGCTTCGCCTATGACAGCTATCGCCGCTTCATCACCATGTATTCGGACGTGGTGCTGGGCGTCGGCCACGACCATTTCGAGGAGATCCTCGAGGCCCACAAGGAGGAGAAGGGCTACGTGCTCGACACCGACCTCTCGGCCGAGGACTGGGCCGGCCTGGTCGAGCGCTACAAGGCGCGCGTGAAGGAGGAGACCGGCAAGGACTTCCCGCAGGATCCGCGCGAGCAGCTCTGGGGCGCGATCGGCGCGGTGTTCGGCTCGTGGATGAACCAGCGCGCCATCACCTATCGCCGGCTCCACGACATTCCGGAGAGCTGGGGCACCGCGGTCAATGTGCAGGCCATGGTGTTCGGCAACATGGGCGAGACCTCGGCGACCGGCGTCGCCTTCACGCGCAATCCCTCGACCGGCGAGAAGGCGCTTTACGGCGAGTTCCTGATCAACGCCCAGGGCGAGGACGTGGTCGCCGGCATCCGCACGCCGCAGGAGATCACCGAGGCCGCGAAGGCCGCCGCCGGCTCCGACAAGCCGTCGATGGAACGGGCGATGCCGCAGGCCTTCGCCGAGCTGGTGCGCATCTACGAGAGGCTGGAGCGCCACTACCGCGACATGCAGGACCTCGAGTTCACGGTCGAGAAGGGCAAGCTCTGGATGCTGCAGACGCGCGGCGGCAAGCGCACCGCCAAGGCGGCGCTGCGCATCGCGGTCGAACTCGCGAACGAGGGACTGATCACCCGGCAGGAGGCGGTGACGCGGGTCGAGCCCGCCTCGCTCGACCAGCTGCTGCATCCGACCATCGATCCCAAGGCGACCCGCAACGTGATCGCCACCGGCCTGCCGGCCTCGCCCGGCGCCGCCTCCGGCGAGATCGTGTTCTCGGCCGACGAGGCCGAGCAGTTCAAGGCGCAAGGGCGCAAGGTGATCCTGGTGCGGGTCGAGACCAGCCCCGAGGACATCCACGGCATGCACGCCGCAGAGGGGATTCTGACGACGCGTGGCGGCATGACCTCGCACGCCGCCGTGGTGGCGCGCGGCATGGGCAAGCCCTGCGTCTCCGGCGCCGGCGCGCTGCGCGTCGACTATGCGAGCCACACCGTGAGCGCCGGCGGCACGGTGCTGCGCAAGGGCGACGTGGTCACGGTCGACGGCTCGACCGGCCAGGTGCTGGTCGGCCGGGTGGCGATGCTCGAGCCCGAGCTCTCGGGCGAGTTCGCGACCCTGATGGGCTGGGCCGACGAGGTGCGGCGGCTCAAGGTGCGCGCCAATGCCGACACGCCGACCGACGCGCGCGTCGCGCTGAAATTCGGCGCCGAGGGCATCGGGCTCTGCCGCACCGAGCACATGTTCTTCGACGCGCGCCGCATCCTCGCGGTGCGCGAGATGATCCTCGCCGACGACGAGCAGGGACGCCGCCGGGCGCTCGCCAAGCTGCTGCCGATGCAGCGCGGCGACTTCGTCGAGCTGTTCGAGATCATGAAGGGGCTGCCGGTGACCATCCGGCTGCTCGATCCGCCGCTGCACGAGTTCCTGCCGCACACCCCCGAGGAGGTGGCCGAGGTCGCCGCCGCCATGAAGGCCGACCCGCGCAAGCTCGAGGACCGTGCCCGCGAGCTCAAGGAGTTCAACCCGATGCTCGGGTTCCGCGGCTGCCGGCTCGCGATCGCCTATCCCGAGATCGCCGAGATGCAGGCGCGCGCGATCTTCGAGGCGGCGGTCGCCGCCGCCAAGAGCACCGGCGCGCCCGTGGTTCCCGAGGTGATGGTGCCGCTGATCGCCGGCAAGGCCGAATTCGATCTCGTGAAGGAGCGCATCGACGCCATGGCCGAGGCGGTGGCCAAGGAGACCGGTGCGCGCGTCGACTACCAGGTCGGCACCATGATCGAGCTGCCGCGCGCCGCCCTGATGGCGGGCGAGATCGCCGAGACCGCCGAGTTCTTCTCCTTCGGCACCAACGATCTCACCCAGACGACCTACGGAATCAGCCGCGACGACGCGGCGAGCTTCCTCGGAACCTACGTGGCCAAGGGCATCCTGCCGGTCGATCCCTTCGTCTCGATCGACCGCGCGGGCGTCGGCGAGCTGATCCGCATCGCGACCGAGCGCGGCCGGCGCGTGCGCGACGCGATCAAGCTCGGCATCTGCGGCGAGCACGGCGGCGATCCGGACTCGGTCGCCTTCTGCCACGAGATCGGCCTCGACTACGTGTCGTGCTCGCCGTTCCGCGTGCCGATCGCGCGGCTCGCCGCCGCCCAGGCCGCCCTCGGCAAGGCCGCCGCCAGCACCGCCTGAACGTGGCAGGTACCGTGCGGAAGTGGTAGCAACGGCCGCGGCGGGGCGAGGGAAGGCGCTCCGTCCGCGACAGAAACCCCGCCGGGAAATCCGGGCCCGCGGGGAACCATAACCGGGACGGAGGGGACATGGCGGAAGAGTTCGAGCCGGCCGCGGGGCCGGAGCAGCCGGCGATTTCCGCCGAGGCGCTGAAGCAGGCCGAGCACTACATCGAGGCCGAGGAGGGCGCCACCAACCGGCTCTCCGGCATGGCCGGCACGATCGTCATGACGATCGCCGTGGTCATGTCGCTGTTCCATCTCTACACGGCCATCGCCGGCGCCTGGCCGTTCAGGGACTTCCCGATCATCGCGACGCAGCCGCTGCGCTACACCCACGTCGCGTTCGTGCTGGTCCTCACCTTCCTGCTGTTCCCGCTCGCCGCGCGCTACCGCGACCGCATCCGCTGGTGGGACGTCGCGCTCGGCGCCGCCGGCGCGGGCATCCTGGTCTACGCCATCATGGGCGGCGAGGACTTCACCGACCGCGCCACCCTGCCCAACAATCTCGACATCGTCCTCGGCGTGATCTTCATTGCGCTGCTGATCGAGGCGACGCGGCGCACGATCGGCTGGATCGTGCCGGCGGTCGCGCTCGCCTTCATCGCCTATGCGCTGTTCGGCGACTACCTGCCGCCGCCCTGGAACCACCGCGGCTACGACTTCGGCCAGCTGGTCGGCCACCTGTTCATCACGCTGGAGGGGATCTTCGGTATCCCGGTCGACGTCTCGGCGACGCTGATCATCCTGTTCACGATCTACGGCGCCTTCCTCCAGCACTCCGGCGCCGGCAAGTTCTTCATCGATTTCTCGATGGCGCTGATGGGCAACAAGACCAGCAGCGCCGGCCGCACCGTCGTGCTCTCGTCCTTCCTGCTCGGCGGGCCTTCCGGCTCGGGCGTCGCCACCACGGTCACGGTCGGGGCCGTCGCCTATCCGATGATGCAGAAGTCGGGCTTCGAGAAGAACGCGGCCGGCGGGCTGCTCGCGGCCGCCGGGCTCGGCGCCATCATTTCGCCGCCCGTCCTGGGCGCCGCCGCCTTCCTGATCGCCGAGTTCCTGAAGATCAGCTACCTGGACGTGATCTGGATGGCGGTGATCCCCACCTGCCTCTACTACCTGTCGCTGCTGTTCAACGTCGAGCTCGACGCCCGCCGCTTCGGCGTGCACGGCGAGACCTTCACTCAGGAGATGTCGCTCGGCCGCCTGACCGCGCGTTACGGCTTCCACTTCGCCTCGCTGGTCTCGATCGTCGTGCTGATGGTGTGGGGCTACTCGCCGACGCTCGCCGTGTTCTGGTCGACCGTGCTCGCCTTCGGCCTGAGCTTCCT